>JBDSOJ010000140.1:0-4331 GCA_039914895.1 Gaiellaceae bacterium | reverse complement strand
ACGGCGAGGTCGACTACGTCGGCTCGGCCGCGATCGGCGCCCGCAACCACGACGAGATCGCCGCGCGCGTGCTGCCGGTACTCGACGAGAGCTCGAAACGGCGCTTCTCGGAGCCGAACCGCTGGGGTACGGAAGGCCTGGAGGAGACGCCGCTGCGGCGGGAGCTCGTCGCCGAGGTGCGCTACGACAAGGTGCAGGGCAACCGCTTCCGCCACGGCACGAAGCTGATCCGCTTCCGCGACGACAAGGACCCGGCACAGTGCACGTGGCGCGAGGTGAGGCCGCCGCGGCGCGCCGACGACCCGACGGTCGAGTCTCTCCTAGAATCGGGGGCATGAGCGCCTACACGAAGAAGAACCTCAAGCAGGACGTCGAGAATGCGGCGCCGAAGTTCGGCATGCCCGACGAGCTCGACGCTCGCTTCGGCCGCGGCGCGCTCGAGGGTGAGAACCTCGGTCTCAGCCTGATGAAGCTTGCTCCGAACTTCCGCGTCCCCTTCGGGCACAAGCACTCCGGGCAGGAGGAGGTCTACGTCGTCGTCCGCGGCTCCGCGCGGATCAAGGTCGACGACGAGATCGTTGAGCTCGGCGAGTGGGACGCGATCCGCTTCGACAGGAACACGATCCGCAACGTCGAGGCGGGGCCAGAAGGCGTCGAGTACCTCGCCTTCGGCGCAGGCGACGATCCGCGCGACGCCGAAATGTTCCAGGACTGGTGGAGCGACTAGCCCGGCCAACGCGTCCGGGAAAGATCAGGGTCGGACAAGGGTGATGCCCGATACCGCCGCGACCCGGCGGTCTCCATGCTGCGAGCATCAACCAAGGAGGCTTCAGATGTCCGAAACGATCGAAAGCACCCCACCGCTCGCCGAGGCGCCCGCACGGCGGCTCGTTCGCGCCGACGACGGCCGCTGGCTCGCCGGCGTCTCCGCCGGGCTCGGCCGCTACTTCGACGTCAACCCGCTCGTCTACCGGATCGCTTTCGCCGCGCTCGCGCTCGCCGGGGGCACCGGCCTGCTCCTCTACGCGGCCGCGTGGCTCGTGATGCCGAGCGAGACCAGCGAGGATTCGATCGCGGCGGAGGCGCTACGCGAGCACCGCGACCGGCCCTGGCTCCTGCTCGGCGTCGGGCTGCTCTCGTTCGGCGCCATCCTCGCACTCTCCGAGGCGGACTTCTGGCCCGGCACCGGCAACATCTGGCTCGCCGCACTTCTCGGCGGCGCGGCGATCGTCTGGTGGCACGTCGGTCGCCGCGACCGGCCTCGCAGCGAGCCAGCCGCGGCCATGGCTGCCGCGGCACCGACGCAGCCGAACCGGCCCTCGCTCTCTGCCCCCGTCCTCGGCGTTCTTCTGGCTGCCGCGGGCGTGCTCGGACTGCTTGCCGTGCTCGGCGTGTACGTGGTCGATGTCGCCGTTGCACTTGCCGCCGGCGTCGCGATCGTCGGTACGGCCGTCGCCGTGGGCGCGGCCACCAGCAAGCGGGTCGGCGGCCTCGTCCTGCTCGGCCTCGTGCTGCTCGCCGGGTTCGGAGTCGCCGCGGCCACGCCGGTCTCGTTCTCGTCCGGCGTCGGGGAAAAGCTCGAGCGGCCGCTCGTCGTGTCGGATCTCGAGGACTCGTACGAGCTTGGCCTCGGCGAGCTCGCCATCGACCTCTCGGAACTCGAGCTGCCGGGCGGCAGCACGGAGCTCGACGTCAAGCTCGGGATCGGGGAGATCATCGTCACGGTGCCGGAAGGTGTCGCGCTCGAGGTCGACGCTCGTGCCGGCATCGGCGAAGTCCAGGTCATCGGCGAACGCGACGAGGGCGCGGGCGCGAACGAGCGGCTGACCGTTGCCGGCGCGTCGACGAACGCGCCCGTGTTGAAGCTCGACGCCAACGTCGGGCTCGGCAGCATCCAGGTGCGACGGGGTTGACGTCCGCCCCGTATCGCCTGCCCGCGCTTCCCCGCCTTCGGCGCGCCGAGAACGAGCGCGCCATCGCGGGGGTCTGCGCGGGGATCGGCAAGAGCCTCGGCGTCGACCCGACGTTGCCGCGCCTGACGTTCGCCCTGCTCGCGTTCGCGGGCGGCGCCGGCATCGTCGCGTATGGCGGCGCCTGGCTCGCGCTCGCGCCGGAGCACGGGCAACCGCCGTCGGCGCGGCGGCGGCTGCTCGGGCTGCTCGCGCTCGCCGTCGCCGGGGCGATCGCGCTGCGTGGATTCGGCTTCTCCGATTCGCTGATCTGGCCGGCGGCGCTGTGCGGGGCAGGGATCGTGCTCGCGCGCGGCCGCACTGGCGCGCCGTTCGTTGCAGGGCTCTCGCTCGTCGCGGTCGGGCTCTTCGTCTTCGTCGACCAGAACGCCACTGCTTCCGGACGCGACGCCGCGTTCGAGTCGAGTGCCGTCGCGGTCGCCTTGCTGCTCGTACTCGGGCCGTGGGCGTGGCGCCTCGCCGCCGAGCGAGATGCCGAGCGCACCGGCCGGATTCGCTCCCAGGAACGGGCCGAGATGGCCGCCCGCGTGCACGACTCGGTGCTGCAGACGCTCGCGCTCGTGCAGCGCGAGTCAGGAGACCCGCGCCGTGTGGCGACGCTCGCGCGGCGCCAAGAGCGCGAGTTGCGCGCCTGGCTCTATCCCGACCCCCGCGCCGAGGGCGCGGGCCTCGCCTCGGCGATCGAGAACGCGGCCGCGGAAGTCGAGGGGCTGCACGGCGTCCCGATCGAGCTCGTCCGCACCGGCGACGTGCCGCTGGACGATCGAGTCGAGGCGCTCGTGCTGGCCGCGCGCGAGGCGATGGCGAACGCGGCGCGGCACTCGGGCGCCGACCAGGTCTCTGCGTTCGTCGACGTCGGCGAGGAGGAGATCGCGATCTTCGTCCGCGACCGCGGTAGCGGCTTCGACCCGAACGTCGTGCCGGCGGGTGCGCACGGGATCGCCGAGTCGATCCGCGGTCGCATGGAGCGAGCTGGCGGCACCGCGACGCTCACATCTTCGGTCGCCGGGACCGAGGTCGAGCTACGCCTGGGGAGACAGCCATGAAACGCCGTGTCGTGCTCGTCGACGACCACGACCTCTTTCGCGCGGGAGTGCGCAGCGAGCTCGGCGAGGCGGTCGAGATCGTCGGCGAGGCCGGCTCCGTCGCCGAGGCAGTGCCGCTGATCCGCGAGCTCGACCCGGACGTCGTCCTGCTCGATGTCCATCTCCCCGACGGCGGCGGCCACGCGGTGATCGCGCAGGTCGCGCCCGAACGGCCGGGCGTTCGCTTCCTCGCCCTCTCCGTCTCGGACGCGGCCGAGGACGTGATCGATGTGATCCGGGCCGGCGCCCGCGGCTACGTGACGAAGTCGATCTCGGGCGCCGACCTGATTGACGCGGTGCGGCGGACGGCCGACGGCGACGCGGTCTTCTCGCCGCGGCTCGCCGGCTTCGTCCTCGACGCGTTCCGGTCGGGCGAGGCTGCGGTCGACCCGGAGCTCGACACGCTGACCGCCCGCGAGCGCGAGGTGCTGCAGCTGATCGCCCGGGGCTACCGCTACAAGGAGATCGCCGCGCGGCTGCACCTGTCCGTGAAGACGGTGGAGACGCACGTCTCGGCCGTCTTGCGCAAGCTGCAGCTCTCGAACCGCCACGAGCTGACGCGCTGGGCCGCGGAACGGCGCCTGATCTAACGTCTGGATGATGGCGCGGTGACGAACGAGGAGCGTGCCCGGGCGTACTGGGAGAGGGTCTGGAGTCGGGGCGAGGTCGAATACGCGACCGAGTTCTACGCCCCCAGCTTCCGCCTGAACGACGAGGAGGTCGACGCGTTCGAGTTCGCGGAGGGCGCCCGGCGCTGGCGGGCGAAGTTCGAAGGATTCACGGCGACCGTCGCTCGCGTCTTCGCAGTCGAGAACGGCGTCGTCACGCGGGTTACCTATCGCGGCCGGCACGTCGGCGACTTCGAGCGGGTACCGGCAACAGGGAAGGACACCGAGGCAACGGGCCTCGACGTCTTCCTGTTCGAGGACGGGCTTTGCGTCGAGCACTTGCACGAAGCCGACCACTTCACGATGTTTGTCCAACTCGGCGCGCCGCCGACGCCCCAAGCCAAGTAACAGACTGTTACTTGGCTCTCTTCGCACGCGACGGCTGCACGCGCTTCGGTTCCCCGGGCATCTTCGGGAACTGCGGCGGATACGGCGCCTCGCCGACACCCGCGGCCTCCTCGCGCTCGACCCACTCGAGCAGGACGTTCAGGTCGCAGACCGCCTCGTCGATCCCGGCCTGGACGTCGCCCAGGGATGCGAAGCGCTTCGGCATCGACGCGAGCGTGAACTCCTCGGTCTGGACGTCGGGCAACTCGTCCCAGGTGACC
>JBDSOJ010000127.1:0-6551 GCA_039914895.1 Gaiellaceae bacterium | reverse complement strand
GGCCCCACGAGCTCCTTCTGCACCTGCGACGGCGACGGCCCGAAGTAGGTGAGCGGGATGTCGGCGCCGATCGACGGCGGGGCCGGGGCGACCTCGTCGGCGAGCGCGACGCCCGGACGGGCGAGCGCACCGAGCGCGGGAAGCGCGAGCGCCGCCCCGCCGACGACGCCGGCGCGTGCGAGCACGGCGCGGCGGGTGAGGCCGTCTCCGGCTTCCTCCTGGAGGAGCTCTTCCCTGGTGTCTGCTGATTCCATTCCCGAACCTCCTGTCTCCCGACGAGCGGGCGTGCCCGTCTGCCGGAAGAGAAGCAAACGCGGGTTGCGCTGCTCTTGCAGCGCGCTTACGAGTTGGTGAAATCGCCGCGAACAGAGCTCGGTCGCGCTAGATGCTCCAGCGCTCGGTGAAATCACGCTGCTTCTGCGTCGGCTCGCCGAGCTCGATTCCGAGCGTGGCCAGCTTCGTCCGCGCGATCTCGGCGTCGAGCTCCGCCGGGAAGCGGTGAAGCCCCGGCTCGAGGCCGCCGCCCGCGAGCAGGTGGACGGAGAGCGCCTGGACAGAGAAGGAGAGATCCATGATCTCGACCGGGTGGCCATCGCCGCCGGCGACGTTCGTCTGGCGGCCGTCCACAAGCACGTAGGCGGTGCCGCCTCCGGGGATCTCGTGCCCCACGACTCCCGGGCGCGCCTCCACTCCCGGCCCGAGCGCGTCGATCGCGATCTCCCGCTCGTGGTGGCCGCCGTTCGCGAGCAGGACGCCGTCCTTCAGCAGCGGGATCGTCTCAGCGGGAACGGCGTCGATCGCCCCGGTCGCTGCGATCACGACGTCCGCGTCCGGCAGCGCGTCCTCGAGCCGGGCGACGCGGTGGCCGTCCATGTGCGCCTCGAGCGCCGCGATCGGCTCGACCTCGACGACCGTGACCCGGCCGCCCTGCCCGCGGGCGTAGCGCGCGAGGCCCTTGCCGACCCACCCATAGCCGACGATGCAGAACTCGCGTCCCGCGAAGTTGAGGTTCGTCAGCCGGTCGATTGCGGCCAGGGTCGACTGGCCCGTGCCGTAGCGGTTGTCGAAGAGGTGCTTGCAGCGGGCGTCGTTGGCGGCGATCGCCGGGAAGGAGAGCTTGCCGGCGGCGTCCATCGCGCGCAGCCGCGCGACTCCCGTCGTCGTCTCCTCGGTGACGCCGGCGAGCCTCGCGGCGAGCTCGGGCCGGTGCTCGAGGATCCGAGCGGTCAGCTCGGCGCCGTCGTCGACGACGAGCTCCGGCTTCGTATCGGCGACCGCGAGCAGGTCGGCATCGAACTGCTCCCGGGAGGCGCCGTGGCGGCCGTGCACCTCGATCCCTCGCGCGACGAGCGCGGCGCAGATCGCATCCTGGGTCGAGCCCGGGTTCGAGCCGGAGGCGACGACCTGCGCGCCCGCGTCGGCGAGCAACGTTGCCAGGTAGGCGGTCTTCGCCTCCAGGTGGACGACGACGGCGATTCGCTTACCGCGCAGCGCGCCGTCGGAGAGGCGCTCGCGCGCGAGCCGGTTGAGGACGGGCGAGTGCTTCGCGACCCAGCGGATTCGCTGCTCGCCCGCCGGGGCGAGCGACAAATCGGCGATCTCGGATCCGGCCCTGGCGTCCACGTCGCGAATCTATCGGCGGAGCCCCGCGCGGGCGCGTGGGAGAAAGTGTTGATTCAACACAAAGTCCGACAGCTTGCCGCTGCGGCCAGGAATCAAGCGGCTAGTGAGGGCGCGAGCGGGAGTAAGTGTTGATTCAACGCAAATCTCCGGATGCGATTACCTCCGCGCGCGCCCGGCAAGCCGGGCAGCGCGCGGAGGTGAAGCCCAGAAAGACTGAGCTAAGGACTAGATCTTGCGGCGGGGCCGAGAAGGACCCCACTTAGAGTTGCGCCGCTTCGACGCGTAGACGAGCCGCGGCGGGGCGACGGTCATGCCCTGGCTGACGAACGTCTCGGTGTGACCGAGCATTCGCGCGACGTGGCTGACGTCGGCCTGCTGCTCCGGCAGCACGAGCGTGACGCCCGTGCCGTTACGCCCTGCGCGGCCGGTGCGGCCGACACGGTGGACGTACGCGGTGTGCTCCTCCGGCGGGTCGAAGTTGATCACATGCGTGATGTCGTCGAGATCGAGGCCGCGCGCGGCGACGTCGGTGGCGACGAGCGTCTTCACCGTCCCGTTCTCGAAGCGCTTCAGCGCGCGCTCGCGCTGGTTCTGATTCATGTCGCCGTGCATCGCCACCGCCGAGACATCGTGGCGGGCGAGCTTCTGAACGAGCCGGTCGGCGCCGCGCTTGGTGCGGACGAAGACCAGCGCGAGCCCGTTGTCCCGCGCGAGCAGCTCCGCGAGCGTCTCGACCTTGTTGTCGGCCGTGACGGGCAGGAACTGGTGGTCGATCTCGCCCTGCTGCTGGTCGATCCTCAGCTGCGCCTCGTAGCGGCCCGGATTCTGCGTGTACGCGTGCGCGATCTCGCCGACCTTGCCGTCGAGTGTGGCCGAGAAGAACATCGTCTGCCGCTGCTTGGGCAGCCGCGCGACGATTCGGTCGACCTGGGGCTGGAAACCCATGTCGAGCATCCGGTCTGCCTCGTCGAGAATCAGCATCCTGACGTTGTCGAGCGAGACGATCCGGCGCTCGACGAGATCCTGGAGGCGGCCCGGCGTGGCGACGAGGATGTGCGCGTCGCGCGAGGCCTTCGCCTGCGAGCCGATCGAGATCCCGCCGTAGACCGCCGCCACGCGCAGGTCGCACGCCGGGGCGATCGTGCCGAGCTCGGCCGCGACCTGCGCCGCGAGCTCGCGGGTGGGAACGAGGACGAGCCCGGACGGGCGCCCGTCGTTCGGCTTGAGCCGCTCGACGAGCGGGACTGCGAAGGCGAGCGTCTTGCCGGAGCCCGTCGGCGACTTCGCGAGCACGTCGCGGCCGGCGAGGGCGTCCGGGAGGACGAGGCCCTGGATTCTGAATGGAGCATGGATGTCACGCTCGGCGAGCGCCTGCGCGACGCGCGGGGACACACCCAGCTCGAGAAAAGATTGCATTGAGTAGTTGACTCCTTCGTGTTAAGTCGAGATCCGCCTGCCTCGACTGCCTGGCTTCAGCGCACAGGAAAAACCGAAGAAGAACAAACCTCACAGGACGACACCACGCCGTCCATGCCCACAAAGTAGCAGCAGACCCGGCGGTTAGGGTGCCGGGCATGATCTCGTTCGCCCGAGGCGCCCCGGCACCCGAGTGCCTCGACGCCGAGTTGCTCGCCGATTGCGCCCGCTCGGCGATCGAGGGGGACGCAGGCGTGCTGGCGTACGGCGCCGGCGGCGGCTACGGCCCGCTGCGGGAATGGCTCGGCGCTCGGCACGGCGTCGAGGCGGCTCGGGTCGTCGTCACCAACGGCGGCCTGCAGGGCTTCGTCTTCTACGCGGAGGAGCTGCTCGCCGAGCGCCCGGGCCGCGTACTCGTCGAGGCGCCGACGTACGACCGGCCGCTGAAGATCCTCGCGCGGCTTGGCGCTGACGTCGTCCCCGTCGCGATGGATGACGAGGGGCTCGACCCGGACGCACTCGAGCGCGAGCTCGGCGATGGGGACACAAGCTTCCTCTACACGATCCCAACCTTCCAGAACCCGAGCGGCCGAACGCTCTCGACCGAGCGGCGCCGGCGCGTCGTCGAGCTGGCGCGGGCGCACGGCGTGCCGGTGCTCGAGGACGATCCGTACGGACTCGTCCGCTACGAGGGCGAGCCGCCGCCGTCGCTGCACGAGCTCGAGGGCGGGAAGCTCGTCACCTACGCGTCCTCGTTCTCGAAGACGGTCGCGCCCGGCCTCCGGGTCGGCTGGTTCGCCGCGCCCGCAGGACTGGCGGCGAGGATCGAGGCACGGGCCGTCTCGAACTACATCTCACCGCCGTTCCTGACCCAGGCGACGGTCTTCGAGCTGATCGACCGCAGCGCCTTCGAGCCGAACCTGGAGCGGATCCGGAGCCTGCTGAAGACGCGGCGGGACGCGATGCTGAGCGCGCTCGAGCGCGACCTGGCCGGCGAGGCGACCTGGAGCGAGCCCGAGGGCGGCTACTTCCTCTGGGTCGACCTGCCCGCCGACGCGGCCGGCCTGCTGGCCCGCGCCGAGGCGGCCGGCGTCAGCTTCGTCAAAGGAGCCGATTTCTTTCCGAGCGGCGGCGGCAGCCGTTCAGCCAGGCTGGCGTTCAGCTATGCGTCGCCGTCGGAGATCGACTCCGGCGTCTCGACGCTCGCCGCGCTCCTGCGCGTCTGACGGCGCCGGTGCAGTTGCGAGACCAGTACGCCGCCGACGAGGCCCGCCAGGAGCGAGAGCAGGATCACCCAGATCAGCGATGTGCGCGCCTCGCCGAAAACGAAGTTGACGGACGCCTCCTCGTCGTTACCGACGACGAAGGCGATCACGTAGGCGGCGATCAGGATCAAGAGGCCGAGCGTGATCCAGAGTCGCGGCTGCCAGCTACGGTCGAAATCCTCCCGCGGTGACTCCATCGCGCGAAGCCTACGCGGCGGCGAAGCCGGCCGCGACAGCCGGAATCGCGACGAGACGCGGCTGGCGGGGCGGCTCGAGCGCGCCCGTCGTCGCGTGGCGGAACGTGGGGCATGGATTGTCGCCGGGAAGCGCGCACAGCCCTGCACGACGGAAGTAGCAATCAGCGCATTTTGCTTCGGTTCGTTTGCCCATATCCCCTCTTGCTCGTGTCTCGTCCCCTCCGGACTCGGGCATTGTGGCGTTCCGGTTAGCAACCAGCAAGCCCCCTTTTGAGGAAAACCGTGCAATTTCCGGAGGATTCGGCACCTCGCAAAACTGCTGCTAACTACGGTTTTCTGGGCAACGTTGCCAGGGTTTGCAACGCCTGCCTAAAACTCTCCACAGGGACGATCCGCAAATCCCCTGCATGTCGCCGGGCCTCCGTCGCGTTGTCCCCAGCCGGGACGAGGAAGACGTCGACCCCGGAGCGGCGCGCGCCGATCACCTTCTGCTTGACGCCGCCGATCGGGAGCACGTCGCCGTCGAGCCCCAGCTCGCCGGTCGCCGCTACCTTCAGGCCGCGGTCGACCCCGCCACGCAGCTCCTCGACGATGTCGAGCGCGAATGCGAGCCCCGCAGACGGGCCGCCCACACCGCCGAGGTCGATCTCGACGTCGAGCGGGAGCCGGATGTCAGCCGACTGCTCGACCTGGACTCCGACAACCGGACGGCCCGCCGTGTCCGGACTTGCGATGGTGCCCACCTCGATCTCCTCGGTCTCAGCGCCGCGGCGCACGCGGAGCCGAACGCTCTCGCCCGGCTCGCGCGTGCCGATCAGGCGGCGTAGGTCGTCGGGCGTCCGCACGGCCTTGCCGTCGACGGCCGTGATCACGTCGGTCGGCTCGAGCTTCCCGGCGGCGGGCGCATCGGGGGCAACGGCGACGACGAGCGCTCCCTCCGGGTCGGCGGTGACGTCGTAGTCGAGCTCGCGCAGCGCCACTGCGGCCGCGATCTCCTGCGAGCGGTCCATCTGACGCAGGTTCTGCCGCCGGCGCTCGCGGAAGTTCGATCCCGGCGGCACGAGCGTCTCCGCAGGGACGAGGTCGGCGCCCTCGGGCCGCGTCACCGATGCGACCTCCTCGAGCAGCGACGCCTCGCGCACGATCACGTCGACGTAGTAGATCCCGCCCGGCGGGTGCGGCTTCTCGCCCTCCACGTCGACCTTGTCGGCAAGGGGCTTGGATGTGTCCGGGAGCACGAGATAGCTGTCGGACGGCAGCAGCCAGAGCGCGCCCACGGTGACCGCGCCGAGCACGAGTCCGCCCACGAGCAGGCGGCCGGGCCTCACTGCATGCTCCGGACGAGACCGCCGTCGACGCCGATCGCCGCCCCGGTGACGTAGGACGCGCGGTCGGAGGCGAGGAAGCAGACGACGTCACCGAGCTCGCGCGGCGTCCCGAGCCGGCGCAGCGGGATCGTCGCGAGATCGGCGGCGCTCGGCCCGTCCGGGTAGACCTCCCTGATCCGCTCCGTGTCGATCCGTCCGGGCGCGACGGAGTTCACGGTCACGCCCTTCGGACCCAGCTCGCGCGAGGCCGTCTTGAGCCAGCCGACGAGCCCGGGACGGACGGCGCTTGAGAGCGCCAGGTTGTCGATCGGCTCCTTGACCGCGCTCGAGGTGATCGCGATCACGCGGCCGTGACCGCTCGCCTCCAGGTGCGGCAGGCAGAGGCGGACGAGCCGGATCGAGGAGAGCAGGAGCAGGTCGACCGCGTCCTCGAGCTGCTCGTCCGAGAACTCGAACGAGCCCGTCCGAGGCGGGCCGCCGGAGTTGAGGACGACGACGTCGACGCCGCCGAAGCGCCCGACCGCCGTTGCGACAAGCCGCTCGAGATCGTCCGCATTCCGGACGTCGCCGGCGACCGGAACCCCACCGAGACGCTCGGCCTCGCGCTCGAGCGCGTCCTCGCGGCGCGCGAACATGACCACGTTCGCGCCTTCTGCGGCGAGCGCCTCCGCGCAGCCGAGGCCGATCCCCGCAGAGGCTCCGCAGACGATCGCCGTGCGCCC
>JBDSOJ010000072.1:0-7977 GCA_039914895.1 Gaiellaceae bacterium | reverse complement strand
CAGCGTCATCGTCCAGACCCGCCGTCGGAAGGAATCTCCCGCATGACGACCACAGCTTCAGCCGACCTCCAGCAGGCTGCCCGCGACCACCTCTGGATGCACTTCACCCGCATGAGCGGGTACGAGTCGGGCGAGATCCCGATCATCGTCAGCGGCGACGGCTGTTACCTGACCGACTCGAACGGCAAGCGCTACCTGGACGCGCTCGCCGGCCTCTTCTCGGTCAACCTCGGCTACGGCTTCGGCGAGGAGATCGGGCATGCCGCGCTCGCGCAGATGAAGGAGCTGCCCTTCTACACGAACTGGTCGTACGCGCACCCACGCGCGATCGAGCTGGCCGCGGAGGTCGCCGCGCTCGCGCCCGGCGACCTGAACCGCGTCTTCTTCGTCTCGGGCGGCTCGGAAGCGGTCGAGTCGGCCTGGAAGCTCGCCCGGCAGTACTACCTCGCGCGCGGCGGCAAGAAGGTTCCCTCGGACGAGACTCGTCACGACGAGCGGGTCGGCACGCCGCCGCCGCGCAAGTACAAGGCGATCGCGCGCCAGATCGCCTACCACGGGACGACGATGGGAGCGCTCTCGATCAACGGGATCCCGGCCCTGAGGGAGACCTTCGAGCCGCTCGTGCCCGAGGTGCGGCACGTGAAGAACACGAACCGTTATCACCGGCCGCCCGAGGAGACGGAGGCGGAGTTCACGGCGATGCTGCTGGAGGATCTCGAGGAGGCGATCCTCGCAATGGGGCCGGAGACGATCTGCCTCGTCCACATGGAGCCGGTTCAGAACGCGGGCGGCGCCTTCACGCCGCCGGCGGGCTACTGGCACGGTGTCCGGGAGCTCTGCGACCGCTACGACATCTTGCTCTCGGCCGACGAAGTGATCACCGCCTTCGGACGTGTCGGTCATTGGTTTGCGTCGGAGCGATACGACATCCGCCCGGACATCGTGTGCTGCGCGAAAGGGCTCTCGTCCTCCTACGCCGCGATCGGGGCGGTGGTCGTAACCGACAGGGTGGCGGAGCCGTTCCTCCAGGGCGAATCGATGTACTCGCACGGGATCACGTTCGGCGGACATCCGGTCGGGTCCGCGATCGCGCTGAAGAACATCGAGCTGATGAAGCGCGAGGGGATCATGGAGCGGGTGCTCGGTAACGAGGACGCTTTCCGCTCGACGCTCGAAACGCTGCTCGAGTTGCCGATCGTCGGCGACGTGCGCGGGACGGGCTACTTCTACGCGCTCGAACTCGTCAAGGACAAGGAGACGCGGGAGACGTTCGACGAGGACGAATGCGAGACGCTGCTGCGCGGCTTCCTCTCGCCGGCCCTCTTCGAGCGCGGGCTGATCTGTCGCGCCGACGACCGCGGCGATCCGGTGATCCAGATCTCGCCGCCGCTCGTCGCCGGGCAGGCGGAGTTCGACGAGATGACCGGGATCCTCGGCGAGGTGCTCGCGGAGGCCGGGAAGCGGATGCACGCCTCCTGACGCTCGCGCACCGGTTCCGGCAGCGTGGTCGTACCGACGCATGGAAGCAACACCTCAATCAGCGAGGCTCTCGAACTGTGGGTGCTAGCAATGTGCCCGAGCGGAGCTGGCTTGCGATCTGCGCAAGTCTTGTGCGGATGTTGGGCGGGACTTCGCTGTTGATTCCGACGAGGCCGACGCCGTTTCGACGGAGGTCGAGCCGGACGTCGTGCCCGGCGGGCAACTCACGGTCGACGTATGACTTCACGGCCGAGAAGACCGCCCGATCGAATCGCTTCACTGCCGAAGCGAGGATGCGGGGGCCAAGGTACGACTGGTCTTCGTCGACGCCGATCCCCCACGCGCCTCGCACCTCAGCCGCTTGGAGGGCACCGAAGCCGCAACCGCCCGCGACCGCGAAAACCACGCCGGCGCCGCGATCGATCTGACCGTTCGCGAGCTGCTCGCAGCGAGCCTGGTCGACCCAACTGGCGCTGTAATCCACGAGCACGTGTACGCTCGGAACGGCTGCGAAAGCTCCGGCTTCGTAGCCGGCCAGCAGGCGCTCGACACCCGGAACCGGGAGTCCGGCGACAGCCGAGACGACAACGCGCGCGGGCGATTGTCGCTGTTCCATCAGCGCCGCGAGGTAGCCCGCCAGAAAACCGGCCTGCTCGTCGCCAAAGACGAGCCCGGTGACGTTCTTTCGTTGATCCAGCTCACCGACGGGCATGTCGAAGACCGCAAAGTGCGTGCGGGGAAACCTGGGTGCGACCGCGTCCACTGCCGTACTTAGGGACGACACAGCGGCTATGACGAGATTCGCATGTCGCGCAGCCTCCGCGAGAGCCTGCTGCGCCCCGAGGGGAGATGCTTTCGCTGCCACGACTCGTGTCTGAACACCATAGGCCAGCGTGGCTCGGCGGAGGCCTTCGCGTTGCAGGTCGTCTAGCGGTGCACGCGCCGCCTGAGGAGCCTGCCACCGCACGAGTGCCACTGTTGTCGCAGACGAAGGCGACGACCGAGAGGGCTCGCCGGTTCCGATCGACCATCCGAGGGTCGCGATCCCTGCGGTTACGACGGCGAGCGCCGCAACGGCGGAAGCCTGGCGGAGGCCGCTGTCAGACAGCAGTCCGCGAAACGAGCGAGCGTCGCTCGGCCGCGCGACTGCGTCCAGTTCGGCAGCCTGGCGCGCGATGGCAGTCGCCAGCCGCTGGAGGTCGCGGCTCGGACTCAAGCCGAACTCGTCACGCAGCGCACATCGACCTTCTTCATAGACGGTGATCGCGTCGGCCTGACGGCCCGAGCGGTACAGCGACAGCATGAGCGTGCCACGGAGACGCTCGTGGAAAGGATGATGGCGAACGAGCGACCGCAGTTCGTCGACGACCGCTGCGGACCCGTCTACCTCGAGACGTAGCTCGAGGAGATCACCCTTGACACGGAGCTGCAACTCCTCGAGTCGCCCCCGCTCAGAGGCGCCCTCGCCGAGGAGCACGACATCTTCGAACGGCGCTCCCCGCCACAGTCCCAAGGCCTCGTGAAAGAGCTCGACAGCTCCGGCCGGATCGTGCAGTGCGGCCTTTCTCGCCGCCTCCGTAAGCTGATCGAACCGATACATGTCAATCGCGGAAGCGGGTGCCTGAAAGAGGTAGCCCCCACCTCGTTTCTCGATTGCAACCCCGTTGTCGCCCAGGTCGAGCGCGCTACGAAGGCGCGATACGTACACCTCGAGAGTCTGCAAAGCAGTCGCGGGCGGGACTTCGCCCCACACGTCGTCGACGATCTTGCCGGCCGACACGGTCTGGTTCGCACGCACGAGCAGTGCGGCGAGCACCCTCCGCTGCTTCGTCCCGCCAAGGGAGAGCACGCGCCCGTCCGCTCCGAGCACCTCCAGCCGGCCGAGCACTTTGAAGTCCACGTCGCTCCTCGTCGGTTGGAGAACGTAAGCACGCCCGGTGCGAAAAAGCGAGCGCTAGAGATTTGCAGGCTCCTTGCAAGACCGTACTGCCAGCCTCTCGGAGCCAACAGAGGAGGGAACATGAAGAACTACACGGGTATCGTCTTGTTTGCACGGCTTGCATCGCTCGCGCTTGCAGTTGCCGCAACGGCGGGTTGCGGTGGAGCGGACACCGCTCAAGAGACCGCGCCCGTGGTGCTGCGGCCGACCAAAGCGGCGTTCATTGCGAAGGCCGACGCGATCTGTCAGCGCGCCGACGACGAGGAAGCACCGCTCATCTACGAGGCTGCGAAAGACCTCGGCGCGACCGGGCCAAAGCTTCTGGTGGTGCTGGAGAAGAAGCATCGCACCCTCAGCGCTCTCGTTCCCCCGGCCGTTGACGAGGAACAGTGGTCCCGGATGCTCGCTGCAATTTCCGCGAACATCGACAGGTACCGCAGAAATGTCGTCAGTTCCCAGGAGGGACGCAGCACAATAGAGGACACGAGCCAAGCGATCGGAGAGCTCACGGATTCGATGCGCGCCTACGGCTTCGTCTGGTGCCCGTAGCTGCCGTCCTGCCCAAGCGGTCGCTCCGGCCGAGCCCGTGAGGCCCGGGGATTGGCTTCGGATCGCGGAGCTCGTCTCCCGCTACCGAGACCTGCGCTCGGCACGGTCGACGCATCCGTGGTCGCGGTCGCGACGCTCGATCCTCGGCACTTCAGCTCGTCCGGCCGGCCCGCTCACATCGACTCGTTCAGCTCCTCCCGGCGTAAAGGTGTGGATAACCGCCCTACAGCCGTCCGGAACCAGCGGATAGGTTGGACGGGTGACCACTCAGGGAGGTTCGATGGAGAATGGAAAGCCGGGCGCTGCCGTCGTCGTCGCCGACGACGTCACGCGCCGCTACGGAGCGGGCGACACCGCCGTTGACGCGCTCAAGGGCGTCTCGCTCGAGGTTGGGAAGGGCAAGCTGACCGCCGTGATGGGGCCGTCCGGTTCCGGCAAGTCGACGCTGATGCACATCCTCGCCGGGCTCGACAAGCCGACCACCGGCACGGTCCAGGTTTCGGGCACCGAGATCACGACGCTCAAGGACTCCGACCTGACAAAGCTGCGGCGCAAGCACATCGGCTTCGTCTTCCAGTTCTTCAACCTGTTGCCGATGCTGAACGCCGAGGAGAACATCACGCTGCCGCTCTCGATCGCGGGCGAGAAGGTTGACCCCGAGTGGTTCCGCGGCCTGATCGACAAGGTCGGACTCGCCGACCGGCTCCATCACCGGCCGTCCGAGCTCTCGGGCGGCCAGCAGCAGCGCGTCGCGATCGCACGCGCGCTCGTCTCGCAGCCGACGGTGCTCTTCGCGGACGAGCCGACGGGCAACCTCGACTCGACCACCGGCGCCGAGATCCTGACGCTGCTGCGCGACTCGGTAGACGCCTACGGCCAGACGACGGTGATGGTCACGCATGAGGCGCGCGCCGCCACGATCGCCGACCGGATCCTCTTCCTCGCCGACGGCAGGATCGTCAGCGACGTGCCCGGAGCGACCCAGGCCGAGATCCTCGAGACGCTGCAGCAAATCGCCGCGGCTTGACCAGGTTCGCGCTTAAGGGACTGCTCGGACGGAAGCTCCGCACGGCGCTGACGGCGCTCGCGATCGTGCTCGGCGTCGCGATGATCAGCGGCACCTACGTCCTCACGGACTCGATCGACTCGGCGTTCGACACGATCTTCACCGAGGTGCGCAAGGGCTCCAACGCCGTCGTCACCGGCGACTCGGCGTTCGATCTCTCGGACGGCAGCGGCGCATCCGCGCCCGCGTTCGACGAGAGCGTGCTCGAGACGGTGCGCGGCGTGGAGGGCGTCTCGCTCGCAGAGGGCAGCGTCGACAGCGAGTCGACGACGCTGATTG
The DNA here is from genome assembly GCA_039914895.1 of Gaiellaceae bacterium. Lineage (GTDB taxonomy): Bacteria > Actinomycetota > Thermoleophilia > Gaiellales > Gaiellaceae > Gaiellasilicea. Next base: position 2,665 of record JBDSOJ010000072.1, on the reverse strand, counting down.
GCCGCGACGGCAAGGCGGTGGTCAAGGGCGGAGCGCCCAATCTCGGTTTCGCGATCGCGGACGGGGAGTCGGCGTTTAACCCGCTCGCCCTCGTCGAGGGCGACTGGCCGGGACCGGACGAGGTCGCAATCGACAGCGGCACAGCCGACGAGGAGCGTTTCGAGATCGGCGACGTGATCGGCGTCCAGGCCGAGGGGGCGGTGGAGCGCTTGCGGGTCTCCGGCTTCGTGCGCCTCAACGCCTCGATCTCGATCGGCGGCGCCACACTTGCCGGCTTCGACCTCCCGACCGCGCAGCGGCTCTTCAAGAAGGAAGGCAAGCTCGACGAGATCGCGGTCGCCGCCTCGGCGGGAACGACCGACGCCGAGTTGCTCGACAACCTCCGTGCCGTGCTGCCGGAGGGAACGCAGGTGCGGACGGGCCAGGCGCAGGCCGCGGACGACGCCTCGGGCACGAACGAGTTCATCACCTTCCTTCAGGGCTTCCTGCTCGCGTTCGCCGGGATCGCGCTCTTCGTGGGCAGCTTCGTGATCGCGAACTCGCTCTCGATCACGATCGCGCAGCGGGCGCGTGAGTTCGCGACCGTGCGCATGCTCGGCGCCTCGCGCAAGCAGATCCTCGGCTCGATCGTCGTCGAGGCGCTGGTCGTCGGCATCGCCGCCTCCGTCGTCGGACTCTTCCTCGGCCTCGGCCTCGCGAAGGGGCTCTTCTGGCTCTTCGACGCCTTCGGCTTCACGCTCCCGAACAGCGGTCTCCTCTTCGAGAGGCGGACGATCGTCGTCTCGCTGCTCGTCGGGATCGTCGTGACGCTGCTGGCGAGCCTGCGGCCCGCGATCCGCGCCACGCGCGTGCCGCCGATCGCGGCCGTGCGCGAGGGCGCGACGCTGCCGGAGTCCCGCTTCGCCCGCTTCCGCACCGTCGGCTCGCTCATCCTGACGGGCCTCGGCTTCGCCTCGCTTGCATACGGGCTCTTCGGTGGCGGGCTCGGAACGACCCAGATCCTCGTCTGGATGGGGCTCGGCGCACTGCTGATCTTCATCGGTGTCGCGCTCTTCGCAGCCCGGCTCGTGCGGCCGCTCGCGGCGACGCTCGGCGAGCCGGCGGCGCGGATCGGTGGCGCAGCGGGCACGCTCGCCCGCGACAACGCCCGGCGCAACCCGCAACGGACAGCCTCGACCGCATCGGCGCTGATGATCGGGCTCGCGCTCGTCACGCTCGTGGCGACGCTCGCCGCCGGGATCACGAACACGTTCCGTGGCGCCGTCGACGACATCTTCACCTCGGACTACGCGATCACGGCGCAGAACAACTTCTCGCCCATCCCGATCGACGCCGCCGCCGCCGCGGCGAAGGCGCCGGGGGTCGAGGCGATTGCAAGCACGCGCACCGGCGAGGCCCGCATCTTCGACTCGACCGAGTTCGTGACGGCTGTCGAGGAGACGACCGGTGAGGTGATCACGCTCGAGTGGGTGCAGGGGTCGCAGGCGGTCTTCCGCGAGCTCGGCGCCGACGGCGCCTTCGTCGACGACGGGTACGCCGAGGACCACTCGCTCAGCCTCGGGTCGCCGATCACCGTGATCGTCCCCTCGGGCGAACGGGTCGAGCTGGAGGTGAAGGGCATCTTCAATCCACCGAGCGGTGGGTCGCCGTTCGGCACGGTCACCTTCTCGAGCGCGACCTTCGACCGCGTCTACGACTCGCCCCGGAACCTCTTCACGTTCATGCAGATGCGCGGCGACGACTCGGAGCAGAACACGAAGGCGCTCGAGAGCGTGCTCGACGATGGTTTCCCGAACGCGAAGGTGCAGACGAGGGACGAGTTCGTCGACAACCAGATCGCAGCCCTGAACCAGGTGCTGAACATCCTCTACGTCCTGCTGGCGCTGTCCGTGATCGTGAGCCTCTTCGGGATCGTCAACACGCTCGTTCTGACCGTCTTCGAGCGCACGCGCGAGCTCGGGATGCTGCGGGCGATCGGCATGACCCGCCGCCAGGTGCGCCGCATGATCAGGCACGAGAGCGTGATCACGGCGCTGATCGGCGGCACGCTCGGGATCGTCCTCGGCGTCGTGCTCGGGGCGCTTTTGATCGCGCGCGTCGACTTCATCGAGTTCTCGCTGCCGACGACCCAGATCGTCGTTTTCGCGCTCTTGACCGTCGTCGTCGGGATCGTCGCGGCGATCTTCCCGGCCCGCCGCGCAGCCCGGCTCGATCCGCTTCAGGCGTTGCAGTATGAGTAGGCTCGCCCGCCTGCAGGGAACGACGGCAGAGCAGGCGGTGGCCCCGTGATCAGGTTCGCGCTGAAGAGCCTCGCCGGCAGGAAGCTGAGGACAGTTCTCACGGCGCTCGCAATCGTCCTCGGCGTCGCGATGATGAGCGGTGCCTACGTGCTGACGGACACGATCGACAAAGCGTTCAACTCGATCTTTGTCGACTCGTACGCCGGCACCGACGCCGTCGTCACCGGCAAGGACCCGGGCTTCAGCTTCGAAGGCGAGTCAGCGCAGGCTCCGCCGATCCCCGAAGAGACGCTCGCGCGCGTCCGTGAGATCGACGGCGTCGAGATCGCGACGGGTTCGGTTCAGGACTTCCAGACGAAGCTGCTGCGGCCGGACGGCGAGGCGATCGACACGGGTGGGGCGCCGGCGTTCGCGTTCGGGATCGA
>JBDSOJ010000034.1:0-5053 GCA_039914895.1 Gaiellaceae bacterium | reverse complement strand
GTGGCGAACTTGAGCTTGACGACTGTGGCCTGTCTACCTGCCTGAGCCCCGGCTACGAGCACGGTGCACAGCAGGGCCAAAGCGCCAAGCACGATGACCTTCCTCATTACTGACCCGCCTTTCTGCGGTCGAGGCGCCGTCAAATTCGACGCCGAAGTTCTTTGTGGATGGGTTGAAGACGACATGACTAGCCTTTGACCGCCCCTGAGAGCAGGCCGCGCGTCAGCCAGCGTTGGATGAAGGTGAAGAGGACGAGGCTCGGTAAGGTCGCGAGCAGCGCGGCCGCGGCCAGGGGGCCGAACCTGACGACTCCCTCGATGCCGACGTACTGCGCGAGCCTCAGCGGCAGCGTCGTCAGATCGGGGCTCTCGAGGATGACGAGCGCGAAGAAGAACTCGTTCCAGGCGAAGATGAACGCGAACAGTGTCGTCACGACGATCCCGGGCAAGAGCAGGGGCGCGATGATCCCGGTCAGGATTTGGAACCTCGTCGCGCCGTCGACCGTCGCCGCCTCCTCGAGGTCGCGGGGTATCGCACGGACGTAGCTCTGGAGCATCCAGAGGATGAACGGCAGCGCCCAGACGACGTAGACGAGCATGAGGCCGACGTGCGTGTTCGTCAGCTTCAGGTCGCGCAGGAGCAGGAAGAGCGGGATGATGATCAGGATCAGCGGGAACATCTGGCTGAGCAGGATCCAGCCGAGCCCGAGCCGCGTGATCAGACCCTTGCGCCGCGCGAGCACGTAGGCCGCAGGCAGCCCGATCATTGTCGTCAAGAGCGCCGTCACGACCGCCACCTTGAGGCTGTTGAGGCCGTTGCGGAGGAGCTGGTGGTCATCCTCGGTCAGCGCCGTCCGGTAGTTCTCGAACGTAAAGTCGCCCGGGATGAAGGAGGGGTAGAGCTGGACGAGCTCGCGCGGCCCCTTGAACGACATCGACAGCATCCAGAGGAGCGGGAAGCTGAGGAAGACGAGGAAGAAGCCGAGCGCCACGTACTGGAGGCTTTTGGCTCGCCTGGGACGCGTGCTGACGATCACTTCGTCTCCTTCAGCCGGCCCCAGAGGTAGAAGACGAGCGCAACTGCGATCACGACCACCATCGCGCTGCCGAGCGCCGAGGCGTAGCCGAATTCGCCATACTCGAACGCCTGGCTGTAGGCGAACAGCATCGGTAACTGGGTCTTGCCCGCCGGCCCGCCTTCGGTGAGGACGTAGATGAGCCCGAACGAGTTGAAGTTCCAGATGAAGTCGAGCGTCGTGATCGCGATGATCACCGGCTTCAGCTGCGGCAGCGTGATCGTCCGAAACCGCTGCCAGGCGCTGGCGCCGTCGACGGCCGCCGCCTCGTGCAGCTCGTCCTGAATCGACTGCAGCCCGGCCAGCAGCGCAACCGTGGTCTGAGGCATCCCGGCCCAGACGCCGACGAGGATCACCGCCGGCAGCGCCCAGCTGAAGCTCGAGAGCCAGTCTGTGGTCTCGCCCGGAATGTGAGTGCGCCGAAGGGTTTCATTCAGGATCCCGGCCTGCGGCTGAAAGACGAGCTTCCACATGATCCCGACGACGACCGCAGGCATCGCCCAGGGGACGAGCGCGAGCGACCGGGCGAGCCAGCGCCCGCGCAGGTTCTGGGTGAGCAGGAGCGCGAGCCCGAGTGCGAAGCAGAATCCGATCACGGTCACCGCGACCGACCAGATCAGGCCGATCTTGAACGAATTGACAAAGAGGTCGTCCTGGAGGAGCGTGCGAAAGTTGTCGAGCCCGATGAAGTTCGTCGGGACGTTCAGACCGGCTCGCGCGTCGGTGAAGCCGAGGTAGATCCCGCGCACGAGCGGAATGACGCTGAGGATCACGATCGGCAGCAGCGCCGGGATCAGCAGCAGCATCGCTTCGCGGCCGGAGAGCCCGGCCCCGGCTCGGCTGCGGCGACGGCGGGGGAAGGTCGGCTGGCCGGCGTCGGAGACGGTGCTCATGCAGGTGCTCCCGAGGAGGCGCGGACGACGAGGCGCGGCTCGACGCCGACGACCGTGGCAGCCCGGCCGGGATCGTCGATCCGTGAGAGCAGGAGCTCGGCGGCGATGCGCGCCCGCTCGGCGGAGCCGAGATCGACCGTCGTCAGCGCCGGCCAGGTGAAGCCCGAGAGGTCGCTGTTGTCCATCCCGACGAGGGCGACGTCGGCCGGGACGTCGAGCCGGGCGTCGCGGAGCGCAGCGAGAGCGCCCACCGCCAGCAGGTCGTTCGCGCAGAAGATCGCGTCTGGCCGGACGCGCGCGAGGAGCAGCTCGGTCGCTCGGCGTCCGGGCTCGACCATGAAGTCGGCCGCGACCTCGATCAGCGCCTCGTCGCCCGGGAGCCCGCAGGAGCGGAGGCCGTCGAGGTAACCGCGCCGCCGCGAGGAGCCCGGCGCCGTGTGGGTCGGCCCATTGACGAAGGCGATCCGCCGCCGACCGACAGCGTGGAGATGGCGGATGGCCTCGGCCGCGCCCTTGCGCGAGTAAGCACGCACGGTGTCCACGAATGTGCTCGGCGTCGGGCGCCCGATCACGACCACCGGCGCTGCGGCCCGCACCAGCTCGTCGGCGTGCGCCCGGGTCAGGTGCAGGGACGCGAGGATGAGGCCGTCGACGTAGCGGTGCTTCAGATCGCGCACCATCCCCAGCTCGTCGTCCAGGTCGGCCCCCGTCGAGTGCAGCAGCAGGCGAACGCCGCTGCCGCGTGCGACCTCCTGGATCGAGCCGACCATCGTCGTGTAGACCGGGTTGGCGACGTCCGGCATCGCGAACGCGATCTGGCCGGTCCGGCGTGAGCGGAGCGACTGTGCCGCGGCATTCGGGACGTATCCCACCGACTCGGCGGCGGCCGTCACCCGCTCGAGCATCGCGGAGCTCGTGCGGATGCCGTTGAGCGCGCGCGAGGCGGAGGCGACCGAGACGTTGGCCAGGCGCGCAACGGTGGTGATCGTCGGGATCACGTCGGCCTCCGTTGGTGTCGCCAGTGGCTCCTGCAAGTGCCTCTGAACAGCGCCTCCCTGAAAAGGTTTTCCGAAAACGTTTACAGCAGGGCGAGGGTGTCATAGGATCGGCGCCCGAGTCAAGGTGATAGCGCAAGCGTCGACGCGAAGGAGCTCCGAGGTGTCCGAGATCAGGCTCGACCAGGTTGGAAAGGTCTACGACGGCGATGTTCGGGCGGTCGACGACGTCAATCTGACGATCGAGAGCGGCGAGTTCATGGTGCTCGTCGGCCCCTCCGGTTGCGGCAAGTCGACGCTGCTGCGGATGATCGCTGGCCTCGAGGAGGTGACCGAGGGCGAGATCTGGATCGGTGACCGCGAGGTTGCCCGCCTTGCTCCGCGCGACCGCGACATTGCGATGGTGTTCCAGAACTACGCCCTCTACCCCCACATGTCGGTCGCGAAGAATCTCGGGTACGGGCTGAAAGTGCGGAAGACGCCGAAGGCCGAGATCGAGCGTCGCGTCGAGGAGGTCGCGCGCCTGCTCGGGCTCCAGGATTTGCTCCACCGCCGCCCGGGAGCGCTTTCCGGCGGCCAGCGCCAGCGCGTCGCCATGGGCCGCGCGATCGTCCGCGAGCCGCGGGCGTTCCTGATGGACGAGCCTCTCTCGAACCTCGACGCCAAGCTCCGCGTCGACATGCGGGCCGAGCTGGCGCGGCTGCACGACCGGCTCGGAATCACGACCGTGTACGTCACCCACGATCAGGTCGAGGCGATGACGCTCGGCTCCCGCGTGGCCGTGATGCGCGACGGCACCGTGCAACAGGTCGACACGCCTCAGACGCTCTACCGCGAGCCGGACAACCTCTTCGTCGCGGCGTTCATCGGCTCGCCCTCGATGAACCTCGTCGAGGCGGAGGTTGCCGACGGCGCCGTCGCGTTCGCCGGGTTCCGGATCCCCCTCGCCGCCGATCGGCGGCCGACCGACCTCGAGGCGGGGACGGTGATCCTCGGAATCCGGCCGCAGGACTTCGAGGACGCGCGCACCGCCGACCCGGCGCTGCCGCGGATCGAGATCGACGCGATGGTCGTCGAGGAGCTCGGCTCGGCAACGCATGTGCTCTTCACGATCGAGGCGCCTCCCGTCGACGTCGACTCGGTTCGCGCGGCCAGCGACGACGGCGAGCGGGCGACGCTGATCGCCACCGACCGCCGCGCCCTCTTCACGGCCGAGGTGGCGGAGGAAGCTCAGGTGCGGCCGGGGGACCGGCTCGGGCTGGCGCTCGATCCCGCACGGCTGCACTTCTTCGATCCGGAGACGGGCGCGAGCCTGAGGTCGAGCGTCGTCGTCGCCTCGCCTGTCTAGCCGGCTGCGAGGCGCGCGGCTGCGACCGCCGCCTGGCCGTAGCTGATCCCGCCGTCGTTCGGCGGCACGAGCCGGTGCGTCAGCACCTCGAAGCCGAGCGCCTCGAGCCGATGCGTCGTCGAGCCGAGCAGCCTCAGGTTCTGGAACGTGCCGCCCGAGAGGACGACCGTGCGCGGCTCGGCGGCGTCCGCGCACGCGTCGGCAGCCGCCGCGGCGACGGTCTCGTGGAAGGCCGCGGCGATCTCGGCGCGCGGCCGGCCCGCGGCCAGGTCGTCGTGCGCGGCGGCAACGAGCTCGCTGCCGCGCCCGAAGCTCCACCGGTACGGCTCCGCCCGGGTCTCGCCGGCGAGCTGCTCGAGCTCGATCGCCGCCTGGCCTTCGTAGGTGACCGTCTCGCGCACGCCGAGCACGGCGGCGACCGCGTCGAAGAGCCGGCCCATGCCCGACGACAGCGGCGCGTTCACCTTCAGCGCGTGACGCACGAGCTCCCAGCGCTCCCACGGCACCGCTTCTCCGGCTCGCTCGAGGGCGGCTGCGGCTACGCGCCAGGGCTCGCGAATGGCTGCCTCGCCGCCCGGTAGTGGCACCGGCTCGAGATGGGCCAGCCGCTCGAAGGAGGCAAGGTCGCAGCGGAGCAGCTCACCGCCCCAGAGTGTCCCGTCCGTGCCGTAGCCGGTGCCGTCGAAGACGAGGGCTAGCGCGGGCCCGGTCCGGCCGTGCTCGGCGAGGCACGCTGCTGCGT
>JBDSOJ010000026.1:0-12049 GCA_039914895.1 Gaiellaceae bacterium | reverse complement strand
TCGGCGGCACCTACAAGGGCGAGAGCGGCGGCTGGCGCTGATGGGTCGTCTCCACTCGCGCACGGTCGACCTGGCGGTATCCGGGACGCTGCTCGGGCTCCTCGGCGCGGTCGCCGTGTGGAACGCGTTCGCCTATCCGCCGCTCGGGGGCTTCGACGCGAGGGAGCACATTGCCTACGCGCGCGACGTCCTCGACGGCCGGCTGCCCGAGGGCGGCGCCTCCTACACCCCTCCCGGCTTCTACGCGGTCGCGGCCCTCGCGATCCGGCTCGGCGAGGCGCTCCGGATCGACGAGCCCGAACACGTCGTGCAGATCCTGAACGCTCTGTGCGTCGTCGGCACCGGCCTGCTCGTGCTCTCGTTCGCGCGGTTGCTCTTCCCGGGGCGTCCGCTCGCCCGGTGGAGCGCGCTGGGCTTCTTCGCCTGCTGCCCCGTCGTCCTCAAGACGGGCGCGATGTTCCATCCGCAGCCGCTCGCGATGCTCCTGTCGGTGCTCGCCCTGTGGATCGCCACGACGATGATCGTGCGCCGCGACTACCGGTTTCGCATCTGGGCCGGGCTCGCTGTCACGCTCGGCGGCGCGCAGCTGGTCAGGTCGGTGTCCCTGTGGGTGGTCGGCGTCGTCGTGATCACGCTGGTGGCGGCAGCGGTCGCTCAGCCGGAGCACCGCCGCCGGATCGGCACTGCGCTCGCGGTGTCCGCGCTCGCGATGGTGCTCCTGCCGCTCCCCTGGTACATCCACCTCCAGTCGACGGCCGGCAACGCCATCCTCGGCCGGGGGATGTCGCTGACGGCGTTCCAGAACCCCTGGCCGGCCGCGTTCTACCTCTACCCCGGGCTGCCGGACGTGATCGCCCACCCGCAGCGTGCCGAGCTCGGGGTGGGTGTGATCCCGATCCTGTACGTCGAGACGTGGGGCGACTACTTCGGGATCTGGTCGTGGGGCCCGCCGCGTCCGGAGCTGACGCCTCGAGTGGATCGCCGGCTGGCGATCCAGAGCATCGTTGGCCTCCCCCTGACCATACTCGCCGTGGCCGGCTGGCTCGCCCTCTCGGTGCTCGCCGCCACACGCTGGCGCGAGGCGCCGGCGAGGATTATCGTCGCGCTCGCGCCGCTCGCCGGCCTCGCCGCAGTCCTCTTCTACACCACGCGAAGCTTTCGGCCCGACGGTGACACGGTGAAGGCGCTGTTCCTGCTCCCCGCGGTCCCCTTCTGGGCGATCTCGTTCGGCTTCGCCGTCGACGTGCTGGTGCAGCGGAGCCGCCGCGTCGGCTTCGTCACCCTTGCCGTCGGCGCGCTCTGCCTCGCGGTTTCCCTTGCCTACGCCACCTTCGCTCTAGTTACGTGAGCGACTGGGTTTTTCTCCGTGCGGGGCTCGCAGTGGTCGGTCTGCTGATCGTCGCGGCGCTCGTCGGCTGGGCTGTGCAGACGGCCCGGTACGAGGACCACGGGTTCCAGGAGCTGACCCGCTGCCTCGCCGAAGAGAAGGGCGCGACGATCGGGGAGACGCGCGACTTGATCGCCCGCAGCGCCGATCTCGGTGCGCTCGACACGGTGATCGAGACGAACGCCGTGACGGTGTCGGTCTCCAGCACGCCGGAGCGCGCCGAGCTCATCGTCTCGAGCTACAGAACTGTCGGCGGCGACCTGGGCTCGCGGGTCGAGTTGCGCCGACGCACCGTCTACCTCTGGGAGCGACCGCCCTCGCCGACGCAGCGTCAGGCGCTGTTCGATTGCACGTACTGAGCCGCCAGTACGCTTCACGACCGTGACTGCGGTCCTCTTCACCTGCGCTGGGCAGCGCGTCGACATCGTCTCGGCGTTCGGCCGCGCGGGCGCAACCACGATCGCGACCGACGCCGATCCGCTCGCGCCCGCGCTCTACCACGCCGACCACCACGCGCTTGTGGCGCGCGTCGATAGCCCGAGCTACGTCCCCGCGCTGACCGCGCTCGTCGCCGAGCACGACGTCAGGCTGATCGTTCCGCTCACCGACCTCGACCAGATGCTGCTCGCGCAGTCGCGCGATGCGCTCGCGCCGGCGCTCGTGCTCGCGCCCGAGCCGGAGGTCTGCCGGACGATGGGCGACAAGTACGAGGCGCATCTCTTCTTCGAGCGGCACGGAATCGCGAGCCCGCGCAGCTGGCTTCCGACCGAGGTTCCGGACGACGCGCGCTTTCCCCTGCTCGTGAAGGTGCGCGAGGGCTTCGGCTCGCGCCACATCTACCGCGCCCACGATCGCGCCGAGCTCGAGTTCTTCCTCGGCTACACGACCGTCGACTCGTTCGTGCAGGAGCTGTGCCGCGGCGAGGAGTTCTCCGTCGACGTCTTCTGCGACCTCGAGAGCATCTGCCTGAACGCGATTCCGCGGACGATGATCCAGTCGAAGGGCGGCGAGTCGATCAAGGGCGCTTCGATCAAGGACGAGGAGCTGATCGAGCACGCGCGCCTGGTCGCGGAGACGGTCGGGATCGTCGGCCCGGCGAACATCCAGTGCTTTCGCGAGCCCGACGGCTCGTTGCCCGTCACAGATGTAAATCCTCGGTTTGGAGGGGCTTTTCCGCTGCCGCTGGCGGCAGGCTCGCGCTACCCTGAGCTGGCGCTGGCGCTGGCCGAGGGCGAACGACCGGAGCCGCGGCTCGGCGACTTCCGCGCAGGGGTCCTGATGACGCGCTTCTTCTCACATCTGTGTCTGACAGCCGAGGACGGCGGTAGCCTCGTTCCGTTCGCCGAGGAGCTCCCCGAACCGGTTGCTGGCGAGCCCGGCGAGGCGTGATCCGCCTCCTCGCGGCCGCACTGGCCCTCCTGGGCCTGGCCTCGGCGTGCGGCGGTAGCTCGCAGGAGGCCGCGCCCCCGGCGACGACAGCGCCCTTTACGGCGCCGGTCGACGCGCCCGAGGCAAAGCCGTTCCCGGCGCCGATGCGGCCGCCGCAGCGGCCGACGAAGCCGCGCCCCACGAAGGTGCTCGTGACGGTCGTCGACGGCGACACCCACCGGCGCGTCAAGGGCGCCCGAGTCGTGATCGGCAAACGGGCCGACTACGCGAACACGCGCGGGCTCGCCTCGGTGAAGATCAAGCGGCGCACGGCGCTGCCGGTGCGCGTCTCCAAGCCGGGGTACGCGCTCAAGGTCGTGCGAATGCCGTTCAAGCAGAAGCGGGAGGTGACCGTCCGCCTCTACCGCGACACGCTGCAGTGGACGATGTACGGCGCCAACAACCAGCGCACCCAGGCGCCGCCCGACATCAAGCTGCGGCCGCCGTTCAAGGTCGCCTGGTCGCGCGGGGTCGGCGCCCTGATCGAGTTCCCGGCCGTCATCACCGACGGCGTTGCGTACGTCGCCAACTACAAGGGGCACGTCTACGCCCTCGACATGCGCGACGGAGGAGTGATTTGGAGGCACCGGCCGAGCGGCGGCAAGATGGCATCCTCGCCGGCGATCGTCGGCGACGACCTCGTCGTGCACGGGATGGACGGGATCGTGCGCGTCCTCGACCGGCGCAACGGGAAGCTGCGCTGGCACTTCCGCGTCGGCTCGCCGATCGAGTCGTCGCCGATCGTCGCCAGCGGGATCGACTACTTCGGCGCCTGGAACGGCCGCATCTACGCACTCGATCTCGGGCGGCGAAGGCTCCGCTGGAGCTACCGGACGGGCCACAAGATGACGTCGAGCGCGGCGATCGCGGGCGACACGCTCTACATCGGCGACTACGGCGGCCGCCTGCACGCGCTCGCGACCCGGACTGGCAAGCGGCGGTTCGTCCGCTCCGTCAACGGGCGCATCTACGGGACGCCGGCCGTCGCCGGCGGACGTGTCTTCGTCCCCTCGTCGACCGGCAATAGCCTGACCGCGTTCTCGACCACCGGCCGCTACCTCTGGCGCGTCGGCACGGGCGGCTACGTCTACTCCTCGCCCGCTGTGTGGGGTGGCCGCGTCTTCTTCGGCTCCTACAACGGTCGCCTCTACTCCGTCTCCGCGAAGAACGGCCGTGTGCTCTGGAGCGTCGGCACCGGCGGGCCTGTGTCGGGCGCCGCGGTCGTCGTCGCCGGGGTCGCCTACACCGGCTCGACCTGGGGCCGCATCACCGGGGTCGACGCGCGCAGCGGCCGCGTCCTGCTCAGGTTCCCCCACGGCGAGTACGTGCCCGTCTCCGGCAACGGACAGCGACTGCTGCTGCACGGCTACTCGCGCGTGTGGGCCGTCGAGCCGAGAGCGTGAGACGCTGGATCGCGGCGCTGGCCGCGCTGATCCTGCTGGCCGGAGGCGCTGTCGTCGGCTACGTCGTCTACAAGCGCGAGGAGGCCGCCGACGTGCGCGGCTCCTCGACGGAGGAGTTCGTCACGACCGAGGAGGAGGAGCCGCCCCCGCCTCCGCCACCGGCGAAGGAAGCCCTCGGCGTCGCCTGGCCGCTGAACGGCTACGACGCCGCCCGCCATCGCGTCGGCCCGTACAGGCTGAAGCCGCCGTTCCGCCGCGTCTGGATGTTCCGGGCCCGGCAGCTGCTCGAGTTCCCGCCCGTGCTCGGCTACGGGCGCCTCTACTTCACGAACAACTCGGGCGTGATGTTCGCCGTCAACGCGAAGACCGGCAAACGGGCGTGGAAGAAGGACGTGGGTCGCTGTGTCGCCGCCTCGCCGGCGGTCGGCGAGCACACCGTCTACCAGACGTTCCTGAACCGGCCGCCCTGCAACAGCAAGGCGAAGCCCGGCCGGGCCGAGGGCGAGGTGATCGCGTTCGCGACCGGCTTCGGGAAGATCCGCTGGCGCACCCGGATCGGCCCGACCGAGTCGTCGCCGCTCCTCGCCGACGGGCTCGTCTACGTCGGCGACTGGCGCGGCCGCGTCTACGCGCTCGACGAGCGGACCGGCCGCGTCCGCTGGACGTTCCAGGGCAAGGGCCGGATCAAGGGTGGGATCGCGAAGTCCGGCAACCGGCTCTTCGTCGGCACCTACGACGGCTACCTCTACGCGATCCGGGCGAGCACGGGCAAGCTGATCTGGCGGACACGCTCGCAGGATCGGCTCGGCGGCCGCGGCCAGTTCTACTCGACCCCGGCGGTCGCCTACGGTCGCGTCTACATCGGCTCGACGGACGGGAAGGTCTACTCGTACGGGGCCGCGAGCGGGAAGCTGCGCTGGTCGCAGGGAACGGGCGGCTACGTCTACGGCTCGCCGGCGGTCTGGCGCAAGACGGTCTACGTCGGCTCCTACAGCGGCCGTTTCTACGCGCTCGATGCGGCCACCGGCGACGTCAGGTGGCGCTTCCGCGCGCAGGGCGACATCTCCGGCTCCGCGACAGTGCTGAACGGCGTCGTCTACTTCTCCACCTTCGACGAGCTCACCTACGCGCTCGACGCCCGCACCGGCAAGCTGCTCTGGACGTTCCGGGATGGCAAGTACGGCGGCGTCGTCGCCGACGCGGAGCGTCTCTACCTCGTTGGCCACGCACGCGTCTATGGGATGGTCGAGCGATGAGATATGTGGTCACCGGCGCCGCGGGCTTCATCGGCTCGCACCTCGCCGAGGCATTGCAGTCGGCCGGCCATGAGGTCCTGGGGATCGACTGCTTCACCGACTACTACGACCCCGCGGTGAAGGAGCGGAACGCCCGCTCGATCGACGTCAGGCGCCTCGACCTGGCCGAGGAAGCGCTCGACTTCGACGGCTTCGACGGCGTCTTCCACCTCGCCGGTCAACCTGGGGTGCGCAGCTTCGGCTCGGTCTTTCCGCTCCACGTGCGGCAGAACGTCCTCGCGAGCCAGCGGGTGTTCGAAGCGGCGGCCGCGTCCGGGACGCGCGTCGTGTTTGCGTCCTCCTCCTCGATCTACGGCGAGGCCGAGCGCTACCCGACGCCGGAGGACGTGCCGCCGCGGCCCGTGTCGCCGTACGGGATCACGAAGCTCACCGCCGAGCACCTGGCGCGTGCGTACGGGCGAAGCTTCGGTCTCGACGCTGTCGTCCTCCGTTACTTCAACGCCTACGGGCCACGTCAGCGGCCGGACATGGCGTTCCCGCGCGTCGTGGACGCGCTCGCGGCCGGCGGCGCTTTCACGCTCTTCGGCGACGGCGAGCAGAGCCGAAGCTTCACGTTCGTGGGCGACGTCGTCGAGGCGAGCGTTCTCGCGATGGAGCGCGCCGAAGCTGGGACGACGTACAACGTCGGCGGCGGCCAGGAGGCGACGATGAACGAGACGATCGCGCTGCTGGAGAGCATCGCCGGCATGCGCCTGGACGTCAGGCGGGACGAGGCGGTCGCCGGCGATCAGCGCCGGACGAAGGCGGACACGACGCGGATCCGCGACGAGCTCGGCTGGCAACCGAGCACGTCGCTGCAAGAGGGCCTACGGGCGCAATGGAGCTGGGCGGCGGTAGAGTCGCCCGCGTGAATCGCCAGGACACCCCCACGGATCCCGACGCCGAGCGCGAGGTCGACCTCCGCTCGGTCTGGGAGCGCATCGCCGCCCGCTGGTGGCTGCCGGTGCTCGGCGTCGTGCTCGGAGCCCTGATCGGCTTCGCGCTGGCGCTCGGCGGTGGCAAGGTCTACGAGGCGGAGACGCTCGTCGCGATGGGCCAGCCGTTCTCTCCCAACGGCGGCGCGCCCGTCGCGAGCTTCCTCACGAACGGTCGCGCGGTCGCGGAGATCATCCGCTCGGAGGCGGCGCTCGAGCAGGCCGCCCGCGCCTCGGGTCTGCGCGTGCGGGCGCTGCGCGGCAACGTCACCTCGGCGATCGTCGGCGCCTCCGGCCCGGGTGCCCGGCCGACCGGAGCTCCGCTCGTGACGATCAAGGTCGTCGCCGCCCAGCCCGTCAAGGCCGAGAAGGCGGCCGACGCGCTCGCGCAGGAGGTGATCGAGCGCACCTCGGCGCAGTACGTCGACACGAAGATCAAGGCCTTCAACGACCAGCTCGGGTCGATCCAGGAGCAGCTGAACACGCTCGTGCCGAGGATCGCGCTGCTCGAGGAAGCGGTCAACGAGCCGGGCCTCGCCGCGCTCGACAAGCTCGTCCTCGTCAGCTCGCTCGACAACAATCAGGCGCGGCGCGGCCAGCTGCTCGACCTCCAGTCGGACGTGCAGCAGCAGCTCGCGCTCGCCGAGAACGTCGAGAAGGCGCAGGTCATCGAGCCGGCGGCCGCGGTCAAGACGACGGCGCGTAGCGGCCGCAACGGCGCGCTGATCGGGGCTCTGCTCGGGCTTCTGCTCGGCTGCGCGGCGGCGCTCCTCGCCGACCCGTTCCTCGCGCGCCGCAGCCGCACGGCGTAAGCCATGGTCGACGGGAAGCGCGTCGCCGTCGTCGTCCCCGCCCACGACGAGGAGCGGCTGATCGGGACGACGCTCGCCGGCATCCCCGAGTTCGTCGACCGGATCCTCGTCGTAGACGACGCCTCGACGGACGGGACGGCCGCCGCCGTCCGGGCGTGCGCCGATCCGCGCGTCGAGCTCGTCTCGCGCGACCGCAACGGCGGCGTCGGCGCCGCGATCGTCAGCGGCTACGAGCGCGCGCTCGAGCAGAACCTCGACGTCGTCTGCGTGATGGCCGGCGACAACCAGATGGATCCCGCCGACCTGCTCACGCTCGTCGAGCCGGTCGCCCGCGGCGAGGTCGACTACGCGAAGGCGAACAGACTCGTCACCGGCGAGGCGTGGCAGCTGATCCCGCGGACGCGCTATCTCGGCAACGCGATTCTCTCGCTGCTGACGAAGGTCGCCTCCGGCTACTGGCACGTCGCCGACTCGCAGACTGGCTACACGGCGATCTCGCGCGCGATGCTCGGCCGGCTCGATCTCGACCGCATCTACCGCGGCTACGGCTTCCCGAACGACATGCTCGTCCACCTGAACGTCTGGAACGCGCGTGTGCGCGACTTCCCCTCGCGGCCGGTCTACGGCGTCGGCGAGCAGTCGGGAATCAAGCTGCGCCGCGTCGTGCCGCGGATCTCGTGGCTGCTCGTGAAGGGATTCTTCTGGCGGCTGCGCGAGAAGTACGTGATCCGGGACTTCCACCCGCTGGTCTTCTTCTACGCGCTCGGCCTTGTGATGACGTTCGCGGGCCTGCTGCTCGGCGCGGTCGAGGCGATCCTGCGCATCGCGGGGAACGAGATCACGACGCCGACGATCGTGCTCGTCGCGCTGCTGCTGATCTCCGGGAGCCAGTTCACGCTCTTCGCGATGTGGTTCGACATGGAGTCGAACAAGGATCTGCGCTGAGTGTTCGAGAGGTAGAGCCCTTCCGCGGTGAGAAACAGAACTCTAAAGTGGCGAGAAATGGTACCCTAGAGTTTGGATGAGCGTACCGATCTCGTACAGGCCTCGAATCGTGGACGACGAGCTGGATGAGCTCATGCCAGGCCTCGCGGCGCTGGCTCTCGAAGGACCGAAGGCCGTCGGCAAGACCGAAACGGCATCGCAGCGAGCCTCGACGGTCTATCGGCTCGACGAGCCGGGCCAGTTGGAAGTAGCCGGCGCGGATCCGAGACGGCTCCTCCAGGGCGTTCCGCCGATCCTCATCGACGAGTGGCAGCATCTACCGGAGTCCTGGGATCTCGTCCGCCGCGCGGTGGACGAAGGCGCAGCACCGGGACACTTTCTGCTCACGGGGTCGGCCTCACCGGAACAGAAGCCCACTCACTCCGGCGCCGGTCGGATCGTGATCGTTCGCATGCGCCCACTGACGCTCTTCGAGCGGGGGGTTGCTTCGCCGAACGTGAGCCTGGCGGAGTTGATCGCAGGCCGGCGCCCTTCGATCTCAGGCGAGACGGCCGTCACGCTCGAGGGCTACGTCGACGAGATTCTGGCATCGGGCTTCCCCGGACTTCGGAAACTTTCGGGGCGTCCGCTGCGGGCGCAGCTTGATAGCTACCTCGCCCGGATCGTCGACCGCGATTTCCCCGAGCTGGGGCATCGCATCCGTAACCCCGAAGCCCTTCGACGGTGGATGACCGCCTATGCGGCGGCATCGTCCACGACGGCCTCCTACGAGAAGATTCGCGACGCTGCAACGAGTGGAGAGGGCGAAAAGCCGAACAAGAGGGCCACCACGCCTTATCGGGACGTGCTCCAGCGGCTCTGGATCGTCGATCCGGTTCCTGCCTGGCTGCCAACGCGCAACCGGATCTCGCGTCTCACGGCGCCGGCGAAACACCAGCTGGTCGATCCTGCGCTTGCAGCGCGACTGCTCGGAGTCGACGCTAGAGCTCTGTTCGATGCGTCCCTTGTCGGGCCTCCGATCCAGCGCGACGGCACATTGCTTGGCGCGCTCTTCGAGTCGCTCGTGACACTCGACGTACGCGTGTACGCGCAGCGTGCAGAAGCTGCCGTCAAGCACTTCCGGACCTGGGCAGGTGAGCGCGAGGTCGATCTGATCGTGGAGCGCGCCGATGGGCGCGCCGTTGCGATCGAGGTGAAGCTGGCCCGCACGATCGACGATTCTGCAGTCCGCCACCTTCTCTGGCTGCGCGAAGAGATTGGCGACGCCCTTCTCGACGCGGTCGTGATCACCACCGGGGGACAGGCATATCGTCGTGCCGACGGTATCGCCGTCGTTCCGGCAGCTCTACTCGGCCCCTGATCGTCCGCAGTTGCTCCGGCGTCGAGAAGTGTTCGACATCGTCGAACAAGAACCTCCGCTGAGGGCGTTTTCGGCGAGCGGCCGGGTGCCGCTCGCATTCCTAAAGGCTCACGACCGTTCCGCCCCATGTGGCTGCATTCGGGATCTCGTCGAGCCAGCGCTCGACGCCGCAGATGATCTCTCCGTACTGCCGATGCGAGAGAGACCAGATCAGAATGACGCCGGCATGGTCGCGGCCGGCTTCGGCCCAGCTGCGGCAGAGCGGCGCGAAGTCCCGGCTGTTCCGTGTGATCAGGATGCGCTCGTCCTGCGTGGCGAGCTCGAGCACGGACTCGTCGTCGAGCCCCTCGAGATCGGGCTCGGCCGCCAAACCACGGACATCGTGACCCTGCTCGCGCAGCGGGCCGCAGATCCTCCGCGACGAGAGGTTCGCATCGAGCAGCAGGCGCAAGGGCTACGCGGACGTCGTCGGAGTGCGCACGAACGGGTATAGCTCCTGCCATTCGTGTGCCGGTCGGCTGTTCTCTGCGATCGCCTCGGCGATCTCGTCGGGATATCGCTCCCGGTACGCGAGTGCAAGCTGGAGCTGCCGTTCGACCAGGTGAGTGTTCATCGCGACCTCCTCGATCGAACCGGCTTCCTCGAGGAGCTCGCAGATCTCCCAGACGTCGAGCCCCGTTCCGATCACCCATGGCCGTCGACGCGCGTCCTCGCCGCGGAAGCCGAGACCCGGGAAACGGCGCGTTCGCATCGCCTCCTCGGTCAACGCCTCGACGACGGCGCTCTTGGAACGCCGCGAGCGGCGCGCTTCGTCCGCGACGGCGCGATCCGTCGGCGCCGAGAACCGAACACTGAACGGTTCGCCCTTGGTCGTCTTGCTCTTCGCCATGGAGCTTGAACCTAGCACACAAAACTTACGAAGTATTAGCGGTTTTCCGTGGTCTTCGTTGCCTTTCCGGTCGGCTTCAACAACCCCGGGTCGAGCATCGCGTTCCATACGGTCGCCTGCATCCGGCACGAGCGCACGTAAGCGAGCGCTTCGCGGCCTAAAGCGGTACGTGCGGCCCTCCGCATGGGTTCAGGAGGCAGAGGGTCGGCGAAGACGGGCGAAGCGCCGCCGGGGGGAGCGCGGTGGTCGCGGCGGCAACGGCTCGCCCGCCACGATTGCAGCGGGCGCGTCCTCCGTCAGCCACTGCGCCAGCGATGCATCACCCAGCGCGCGCTCGACCGGCGCGGCGCCGAGCGAGCGCCCGTCAGGGCCGTGGGTGTCGCTCGCGACCAGGTGTACCAGCCCATGTGCAACGAGCTCCAGCCCCGTTCGACGCGCCTGCGAGCCGAACAGGCCGGCGAGGGAACTCGTCGTCACCTGGATGAGCGTTCCCGACCCGACGAGCCGCTCGACCCGCGCGAGATCGCCCTGCACGTCCGGGTTGCGCTCGGGGTGGGCGAGCACGACGGTGAACCCGGCCAGGCGGAGCTCGAACAGCGTTGACTCGAGCCCGAGCGGCCAGCCGAGGTACGGCGTCTCCACGAGCAGCAGGGACTGGTTGCCCGCGAGGCCGAAGCGGCGCAATTCTTCCACGGGTCTTCCCAGCTCTTCGAAGGAGAGCTCCGCACCGGGAAGAACCTCGAGCGCGACGGCGGCTCCCTGCAGCGCCGTCCGAACCTCGCGCACCCCCTGCTCGACCTCGTCCGCCGCGGTGCGGTAGTCGGCGCGAACGTGAGGCGTCGCGGCCACGGTGCGAACGCCCGCGGCGGCCAGTAGCTGGGCCAGCTCGACGCTCTCCTCGAGGGTCGCAGGCCCGTCGTCGAGGCCGGGCAGCAGGTGCGCGTGGAGGTCGATCACCGGCGCAGCGTAGACGGCCCGTCGCCGGCCGGTTGGGGTGCTACAACTACTTCTGCGCATGCCCGACACGCCTCTGGACTGGATCCTTGCACTGGGAACACTGCTGACCGCTGCGGCTGTCGCCGTCATGGTGGCGACGAACTGGGAGGCGTTTTCGGCCTCGGCCGCTGCAGTGGCAGTGCCAGTGCCGGTGACGGTGGAGACTGGAACTTCGGCCCCGGCGGCCTTCGATCAGCCGAAGCCGCCGCCCCGGCGCGAGGCACCGGTAAAGACTGCTCCTGCGCCGGCGGGCACCGCGCCGGCGGCCAAGCCCGCGCTCGTGATCACCGCTGCCCGCGGCACCAGCTGGCTCGAGGTCCGTGCGGGCGGCTCGACGGGCAAGGAGCTCTACTACGGCATGCTCGAGGAAGGCACGACGACGGAGCTCGAGCGGCTCCCCGTCTGGGTTCGGCTCGGCGCTGCCGAGAGCGTCGACGTCAGCCTGGGCGGCTCCAGGATCCGATCGCTCCCCCTCAGTGACAACGGGGTCGTGCAGTTCGTCGCCTCGGCCGAAGGGGTCACCGCCGCCTCGCCAGGGTGACGCGTCAGCGCGGGCGACGCCGTGCGGCCCACGCAGCCGTCAGCGCCCCGGTGATCAG
>JBDSOJ010000144.1:0-10646 GCA_039914895.1 Gaiellaceae bacterium | reverse complement strand
CTACCGGCTCAGACCGCGCGAGGCGAGAACCGGCGCTCGGGCGGGAGATCGCGCAAGAGCTTGCGCGATCGCTCGCTGAGCTCGCTCGCGTACGCCCAGCCCACGTACTGGTTCGGCGTGGGCGCCGGAACGTGCCGTCCCTCGTGCGAGCGAAACGGGCTAACGCATGCGGGCCGCTTCGAGCAGCGCGTCCCAGCTGCACAGCTTGATCCGCGGCCGCCCGTGCGGCTCCCCGGCGCCGCGCTCCGCATCGTCGATCGCCTGCCAGCCCGCGTACATGACCGCATCGACGCCGCGCTCCTCGAGCAAGTCCTCGAGCGTCCCGTCTCCGCGCGGAGGCAGCGTCCCGGCGCGGGCGTCCTCGAGCAGGAGCGCGACCGTCTCGGCCGCGTCCTTCTTGTTCGTGCCGATCACGCCGCTCGGACCGCGTTTGATCCAGCCGGCCGCGTAGAGGCCCGGCTCGACGCGGCCGCCCTCGTTCGGGATCGTGCCAGAGCTCTCTTCGAAGGGGATGCCAGGCAGGCCGACGCCCCGGTAGCCGACGCTGCGGAAGACGATCCCGCAGGGGATCGTCTCGCGCTCATCGGTTGCGACCGCGCGACCGCCGACGAGCTCGTTGCGGACGAGCTCGATCGCCTCGACCTTGCCGTCGCCGAGGATCGCGACCGGGGAGGCGAAGAAACGCAGCGCGATCCGCCGCGGCTTGCCGGTGGGGACACGTGTCGCGTAGTCGCGTAGGTGCTCGACGCTGCGCCTGACCGTCGGCGCCGCGGCCTCGAGCTCCGCTGCGCTTGTTTCGTCCAGCTCGAGGTCAGCCGGGGCGACGACGATGTCGGCGCCGGCCAGCTCCCCGAGCTCGGCGACCTCGACCGGCGTCCACGCCGCCTGCACCGGCCCGCGTCTGCCGACGACCAGGATCTCCTCGATTCCGGAGCTGTTGATCGCCTCGATCGCGGCGTCGGTCGTGTCGGTCGGGGCGAGCTCGTCGGGCATCAGCGCGAGCATCCGGGCGACGTCGAGCGCGACGTTCCCGTTCCCGATCACGACCGCGCGCTCGTGCGAGAGGTCGAATTCGAGGTGCTGGAAGTCGGGGTGGCCGTTGTACCAGGCGACGAGCTCGGTCGCCGCCCACGAGCCGGGCAGGTCCTCGCCGGGAATCCCGAGCTGCCGGTCGGTCTGCGCGCCGAAGGAGTAGACGATCGCGTCGTAGAGCCGGCGCAAATCCTCGTGCGTAACGTCCCTGCCGACCTCGACGTTGCCGAAGAACCGGAAGCCGGGCTGCGCCGCCGTCTTCTCGAACGCGCGCGAGACGGCCTTGATGTTCGGGTGATCGGGCGCGACGCCGAGCCGGACGAGACCCCAAGGCGTCGGGAGCCGCTCGATCAGGTCGACCTCGATCGGGAGGTCGCTTGCGAGCAACGCCGAGGCGGCATAGAACCCTGCCGGCCCAGAGCCGACGACGGCGACGCGGAGATTGGCGGCCGGACTCACGTGCGCGATGCTACGGAACATGCGCGGGGTGATTGCCGGACTGCTGCTCCTCTGCTGCACCGGCTGCGGCGGGGACGCTCGCGGCGCCGAGGAGTTCCGCATCTTTCACCTCGAGACCGCGATCGGCCCGCCGGGCGCCGACGGCGAGCTGCGTTGCGGGCCGCCGCGCGTCGCCTGCCCCGGCAGCGTCGAGCAGCCGGTGTCGCGTGTCCACTACTACTCGGTGCGGGAAGCTCCCGCGCTCACGGACGTCGACATCGATCGCTCGACCGTGCGGCGCGCCGTCGGCTCGGGCACGGACCCACCTGCCGTGTTCGTCGGCTTCACGTCGCGCGGACGTAAAGCGTTTGCGCAGCTCACCAGGGAGGCGGCCCGGCTCGGCGGCCGGGATCAGGGCTGGCATCACGTCGCGGTGGTGGTCGGCGACGAGATCGTTACGTTCGCGGAGATCGACTTCGACGCATATCCGAACGGGATCGCGGACGCTCCCGGGATCCAGATCGCCGCGGCAGACGAGACCGACGCGCGGGACCTGGTCGCGAG
The DNA here is from genome assembly GCA_039914895.1 of Gaiellaceae bacterium. GTDB lineage: Bacteria > Actinomycetota > Thermoleophilia > Gaiellales > Gaiellaceae > Gaiellasilicea. The sequence continues at coordinate 8,612 of JBDSOJ010000144.1, read as the reverse complement.
ACTGCGCGGCATGCAGCACTAGTACCCGCCCGATTCGGGGAAGTACGATTCGCGACGGCAAGCAGCGAACGAAGGAGCGAACATGGGCGGTCTCGGCGATCTGTTGAAGGGTGCGGGCGGAGGAAGCGGCGGCCTGGGCGATCTGCTCGGCGGGATCCTCGGCGGCGGCTCCAGGGGTGGAAGTCTCGGAGCGGGCAGTCTCGGAGCGGGCGGCCTCGGCGGCAATCCGATGCTGCGGATGCTGTTGCCGCTCGTGGCCTCGCTGTTGATGAACGGCGGGCTGCAGAAGATCCTTGGCCGGCTGCAGCAGGGCGGCAAGGGAGAGAAAGGTCAGTCGTGGGTCTCCACCGGGCCGAACGAGCCGGTCGACGGCGCAGAGATTCGCGAGGTGCTCGACGACGAGGAGCTGGCGCAGATCGCCCGTCAGCTCGGCGTCAGCGAGGACGAGGCGGCCGAAGCGGTCGCGCAGGTGTTGCCGGACGTGATCGACCAGGCAACGCCGGCGGGCGAGCTGCCGGACGACGACGAGCTCGACCGGAAGTTCGGCCGTCTGCACGAGCTGAACGGCGCGAAAGACTAGTGCGAGCAGCCGGAGCCGCAGCCGCCGGCGTGCGCGTCGGGCGCGGCTTCGGCGGCTGAGTCGGCCGAGCCCTCCTCGACGGTGAACGAATGGCCGCAGCCGCAGCTGGCCTGGGCGTTCGGGTTGTCGATCTTGAACCCGGACTCCTCGAGGCCGGTGAGGAAGTCGATCGTCGCGCCCTTGAGATACGGGGCGCTGTGAGGGTCGATCACGATCGTGACGCCGTGCAGCTCGATCGTCTCGTCGTCGTCGACCGGGCCGGCGTCGAAGCCGAGCCCGTACTGGAAGCCGGAGCAGCCGCCGCCCTGGATCGCGACGCGGAGGACGGACGACTCGGGATCTTCGGCCATCAGCTCGCGGATCTTCGTCGCCGCCGTCGGCGTCAGCGAGACGAGGGTCTCTCGCCGGTCGACATCGGGGCGCTCGACGATCTCCATGACAGGATCGTAGCAGGGGTCGCAGCCCTCGCCACGGGGGGGACTTTGTGACACGCCCTCGGCGCTTACTTCCTACGTTTGCCGCTCTCTTCGTGCGCCCAGTCGATGCTTGGTAGCGTAGGCCCGACTCGGATGCTTGGCGACTACTTTCCGCTGCTGGTCTACGCGTTCCTCGCCGCCGCGATCCCGGCCTCGATGATCGCGTTCTCGTTCATCTTCGCCACGAGTCCGAAGAGCCGCGTCAAGGCGCGCTTCCTCCCATTCGAGTCGGGCGTCTCGGAGGGCCCGCCGAAGCAACAGCGCTTCACGGTCAGCTTCTACATGACGGCGATGCTCTTCATCCTCTTCGACATCGAGATCGTCTTTCTCTACCCGCTCGCGATCGTGCTCGAGCAGCTCGGCTGGTTCGGGCTGATCGAGTTCCTTGTCTTCGTCGCGATCCTCGCCGTCGCGTACATCTACATCTGGCGCAAGGGAGCGCTCGAATGGAGATGACGCAGTGGCGCTAGACGAGAGCGTCGACCAGGATCGCGTCTCGAAGCGCCCGCTCGCCCGTGCGGGGCTCCAGTCCGAGCGCCTGCTCTGGCCGACGAAGCGGGGCGTCTTCGAGGACGAGGTCGAGTCGATGGAGGACGCGCTCGGGCTCACGACCCTCGAGAAGGCCGTCGCCTGGTCGCAGACGAAGTCGATGTGGCCGGCCACGTTCGGGCTCGCCTGCTGCGCCATCGAGATGATGTCGATCGTCTCCTCTCGCTACGACATCGCCCGCTTCGGGATGGAGAAGTTCAGCTCCTCGCCGCGCCAGGCTGACCTGATGATCGTCTCGGGCCGAGTCGCCCACAAGATGGCTGCGCCGCTGCGCCAGGTCTACGACCAGATGCTCGAGCCCAAGTGGGTGATCGCGATGGGCGCCTGCGCCAGCTCCGGCGGGATGTTCAACAACTACACGATCCTCCAGGGCGTCGACAAGATCGTCCCCGTCGACATCCACGTCCCCGGCTGCCCGCCGCGGCCCGAGGCGCTGATGGAGGGAATCGTCCGGCTGCACGAGAAGGTGATGGCGGGCGTGCCGCCCGCCTACGAGATCCGCGGAGTCGCAAGCTAGTGGGGTACGAGGGCGTGCCCGGCCTCGTCGAGACGCGCGAGGCGTTCGGCGAGACGACGCTCGTCGTCGACCCGGCTCGTCTGGAGGAGGCGTGCCTGCACCTTCGCGACGAGGAGGGGTTCAACCTCCTGCTCGACATCGTCGCGACCGACTACCTCGGCTGGGGCCAGGACGGCGTTGCCGGCTACTTCGGCACCGCCGGCGGGCGCGACCTCAACCTGCCGTCCACGCAGGGCTACTCGCGAACGCCCGAGCCGAAGCTGGCGCGCTTCAGCCTCGGCTACCTCCTGATCCGCCTCGCCGACGAGTCGGCCCGCGTCCGCGTCCACGTCTGGCTCGACGAGGGGGAGGCGGTCGCCACTGTGATTCCGGTCTGGCCGACCGCGGACTGGTACGAGCGGGAGTGCTTCGACATGATGGGCATCCCCTTCGACGGGCACCCGAACCTCGTCCGGATCCTGATGGACGACGACTGGGAGGGGCACCCGCTGCGCAAGGACTATCCGATCGGCGGCGAGCCGGTGCGCTTCTCGGAGGCTGAATAGTGGCTGCCGTAGTGCATCGCGTGCCGTTCGTCGGGCGCGCGCCGTATGCCGGCTCGCGGATCCCCCAGCCGGTGCCTACGATCCTGAAGCGCGACCCGAAGCTCGAGGACGTCCTCACCGTCAACTTCGGCCCCAACCACCCGTCCACGCACGGTGTGCTGCGGTTGATCGTCGACCTGCACGGCGAGCACGTCGTCGGCGTCGAGGCGGTGATCGGCTACCTGCACACCGGCTTCGAGAAGACGATGGAGCAGAAGACGTGGTGGAAGGGCGTCACCTACCCGGCGCGCGTCGACTACGTCTCCTTCCAGTACAACGAGCTCGTCTACGTGCTCGCAGTCGAGAAGCTGTTGCAGCTGGAGGTGCCGCGTAAGGCGACGTGGATGCGGATGGCGCTCGGCGAGCTGGTGCGGATCCACTCGCACCTCGTCTACCTCGGCACCTCCGCGCTCGAGATCGGTGCGATCTCGATGTTCTGGTACTGCTTCCGCGAGCGCGACCTCGCGCTCGACCTCTTCGAGCTGGTCGCCGGGACGCGCATGCACACGCGTTACTTCCAGGTCGGCGGCCTCGCCGAGGACATTCCCGTCGGCTTCTACGACGAGGCGCGGCGCTTCTGCGAACGGATGCCGAAGGCGGTCGACGAGTACGAGGCGATCCTCAACTCGAACAAGATCTGGCTCGAGCGGACGGTCGGCGTCGGGGTCCTCTCCGGCGAGGACGCGATCGCGCTCGGGCAGACAGGGCCGAACCTGCGCGCGTCGGGCGTCGACTGGGATCTCCGCAGGCGCGAGCCGTACCTGGCCTACGCGGAGGTCGATTTCGACGTGCCGATCTACGCGGGCGGCGACGTCTACGACCGCTACAAGGTGCGCGTCGACGAGATGCGCGAGTCGGTGCGGATCATCGAGCAGTGCATCGATCGGCTCGAGGAGATGCAGGGCGAGCCCTGGATCGCCGACGACCGTAAGGTCGTGCTGCCGCCCCGCGAGGAGCTGCACACCTCGATGGAGTCGCTGATCCACCACTTCAAGATCGTCACCGAGGGCTTCCGGGTACCCGAGGGCGAGGTCTACGTCGGGATCGAGTCGCCGCGCGGCGAGTCCGGCTGCACGCTCGTCTCCGACGGAACCGCAAAGCCGTGGCGCGTCAAGTTCCGCGCCCCCTCCTTCGCCGCCCTGCACGCGACCGCCGCCTGTTGCCACGACGTCGCGGTCGCCGATCTGATCGCCGTCGTCGGCTCGCTCGACGCCGTGATGGGAGACGTGGACAGGTGACCCTGTATGCGGAGGTGCAGGAGCTCCGCTCGCGGTACCCGGTTTCGCGTTCGGCGACGCTGCCGGCGTTGCGGCTTGCGCAGGACCGCTACGGCTGGCTCTCGCCGGAGGCGTTCCGCGAGGTCGCCGAGGCGCTCGAAGAGACGCCCGCGTACTGCATGGCGGTTGCGTCCTTCTACGACATGTACCACCTGACGCCGGTCGGGAAGCACCTGGTCGAGGTGTGCACGAACATCTCCTGCGCGCTCGTCGGCGCGCAGCAGGTGCTGGAGGCGTTCCAGGACGAGCTCGGGATCCATGCGGGCGAGACGAGCGAGGACGGCGAGGTGACGCTGCGCGCCGTCGAGTGCGCGGGCGGTTGCGGCTGGGGAACGGTCGTCGTGCTGAACCACCGCTATCGCGAGCGCGTGACCGCGGCCGACGTTCCGGCGATCGTGGAGGAGATCCGTGGCGGCTGAGCAGTTTGTCGTGCTCGCGGGCGCCGACGAGAAGCCGCTGCTCAGGCTCGCCGACTACCGGGCCGCGGGCGGGTTCGCCGCGCTCGAGCAGGCGCGGGGGATGGAGCCGGCCGCCGTCGTCCAGGAGATCCTCGATTCCGGTCTGCGCGGCCGCGGCGGCGCGTTCTTCCCCACCGGACGCAAGGCGAGCTTCCTCGCGAAGGGCACGGGCAACCCGACCTACCTCGTCGTCAACGCGGACGAGTCGGAGCCGGGCACCTTCAAGGACCGCGAGATCATGTTCACCGTCCCGTTCCGGCTGCTCGAGGGCTGCCTGATCACGGCGCACGCGATCGAGTGCGACCGCGTCTTCATCTACATTCGCGGCGAATACCTGCGCGAGTTCGAGCTCCTGCGCGACGCGCTCGAGGAGATACACAGGGCGAAGCTGCTCAGCGGCGTCACGATCGTGCTCCACCGCGGCGCCGGCGCCTACATCTGCGGCGAGGAGACGGCGCTGCTGGAGTCGCTCGAGGGTAAGCGCGGCCAGCCGCGGACGAAGCCGCCGTTCCCCGCCGTCGCGGGCCTGTACGCCTCACCGAGTCTGATCAACAACGTCGAGACGATCGCGACCGTGCCGAAGATCATCGAGCTCGGCGCGAAGGAGTACGCGAAGATCGGCGTCCCGCCCGACTCGTCCGGCACCCGTGTCTTCTCCCTCTCCGGCAACGTCGTCAACAGCGGCAACTTCGAGCTGCCGATGGGTGTGACGCTGCGTGAGCTGATCTATGACCCCGATCTCGGCGGGGGGATCCCAGGCGGCCGGCAGCTGAAGGCCGTGATCCCGGGCGGCTCCTCGGTTCCCGTCCTGACCGCCGACCAGCTCGACACGCCGCTCGAGGCGAACGCGATGGCCGAGGCGGGCTCGATGCTCGGCTCGGGAGCGATCATCGTCATCGACGATCGCTGCTGCATGGTGCAGCTCGGCCTGCGGGTGGCGCAGTTCTACATGCACGAAAGCTGCGGCAAGTGCACACCGTGCCGTGAGGGAACGCGCTGGATGGTGCAGATCCTCGACTCGATCGAGGCGGGGACGGCGTCGCAGGGCGACCTCGATCTGCTGCTCGACGTCTGCGACCGGATCCTCGGCAAGTGTCTCTGCCCGCTCGGCGACGCCGCCGCGATGCCGGTGGCGAGCTATGTGGACAAGTTCCGCTCCGAGTTCCAGGAGCACCTCGACAGCGGCTGCCCGATGCACGGCCACTCGTCGCTCGAGAGCATTCTCGCCCCGGTCGACCAGCACACGCACGACCCGGTGGCCGAGGTACCCGCGTGAGCGCGGTCGAGAGGGTGAAGGTCACCGTTGACGGCCGCGAGGTCGAGGTCGAGAAAGGGCTCGGGCTCGTCGAGGCGGCCGCCGCCGCCGGGATCGAGATCCCGGTCTTCTGCTACGAGCCGCGGCTCGGGCCTCCCGTCGGCGCCTGCCGGATGTGCCTCGTCGAGGTCGAGGGCGTCCCGAAGCTCCAGGCCGGCTGCACGCTGACCGCACAGGACGGGATGATCGTCCGCACCGCCGAGGCCTCGGCGAAAGCGGCCGAAGGCCAGAACGCGACGCTCGAGTTCATTCTCGTCAACCACCCGCTCGACTGCCCCGTCTGCGACAAGGGCGGTGAGTGCCCGCTGCAGGACCTGACCTTCCGCTACGGCCCCGGCCAGACGCGGATGACCTTCTCGAAGCGAACGCTCGACAAGCCGATCCCGATCTCGCCGACGATCGCGCTCGACCGCGAGCGCTGCATCCTCTGCTACCGCTGCACCCGTTTCTCCTCCGACGTGGCCGAGGACGGCCAGCTCGTGGCCAGGAACCGCGGCGCCCAATCGGTGATCGCGACCTTCGAGGACGAGGCCTACAAGGCGCCGTTCAGCGGCAACGTGATCGAGCTCTGCCCCGTCGGCGCACTCACCTCGACCCAGTACCGCTTCGAGGGCAGGCCGTGGGAGATCCAGAACGTGCCGACCGTCTGCGGCATGTGCCCGGTCGGCTGCAACGTCTCCGCGACGACGCGCGAAGGCAAGGTCAGGCGGATCGTCAGCCGCAACCACCCCGAGGTCGACCGGGGCTGGCTCTGCGACAAGGGCCGCTTCGCCTATCCGCACGTCTATGCCGAGGATCGGATCGTCGATCCGCTCGAACGCGTGCGCCGTCGGGGCTTCACCGGGCTCTCCTGGGACGACGCGGTCGATCGTGCCGAGGCGCTGCTGCGCGGAGCGGAGGGCCGGATCGTGACCGCGCTCTCCGGCTCCGAGACCGTCGAGCAGGCTTTTGCGCTCGGCAAGCTGCTGCGCCAGGGGCTCGGCGCGCACTCGGCCGTGATGCCCGAAGCGGTCTCGCACGGGCTCGACGCGTTCCGCGCGCCGCTCTCCGCGATCGGAGCCGCCGAGATCATCGTCGTCGTCGGTGAGGATGAGGTCGCCGACCGGGCGCCGATCGTCGAGCTCTGGATCAAGCTGGCGCGGCGGCACGGGGCCGAGATCGTCCGGGTGGCGGAACCGAAGCTCGGTCGGAAGCTCGAGGAGCGCGTCTCGGCCTCCGACCGCGCCGTCCTGATCTGGTCCGGCCGCGGCGGGGGCGGCGGCGCCCGGCTCGCGGAGCTCGGCCACCGGCTCGGCCTCGACTCGAAGCCCGGCTGTGCCGCCTTCCACCTGCCGACGACCCCGAACGGGCGCGGCGTCGCGGACGCCTGGGCCGCGTCCGCCGACGGCGACGAGGCGAACCCGGAGCCGATCGGCCTCCTGATCGTCTCCGGCGACGAGGCCGCCGCCGACCCGGCCGTGCGCGCGCTCGCGGAGCAGGCCGAGACCGTGATCGCGATCACGATGTATCACGGCCTCGCCGTCGGCTGGGCCGACCTCGTCCTGCCGGGCACGAGCTACCTCGAGCGCGACGGCTCCTTCGTCAATCTCGAAGGCCGGGTGCAGCGCCTGCGCCGCTCCGTGATCCCGCCCGTGCCGGACGAGCTCGCGTGGATCGCCAAGCTCGCCGAGCGCTTCGACGTCGAGCTCTCGCCACACGCCGCACTCGTGTTCGAGGAGGTCTCGGAGCGCTGTTTCGGCGGGATCCCGTTCGGCGCCGTCGGCGAGATCGCGCCGCTCCCGGAACGGGTGGCCTACGTCGCGCCCGAGCCGGCGCCCATCGCGCCGATCCCGCCCGCCGAGCCTGAGCCGCAGGAACACTTCCTCGGCACGCTCCGGCTCCAGCGGTACCGGCCGCTCTTCTCCGGGCCTGCGGTCGAGCGTGTCCCCGAGCTCCAGTTCCAGCGTCCCGCCGCCGAGATCGAGCTCGCCTACGACGATGCGCAGCGCCGCCAGATCGCGAGCGGAGACGAGGTCAGCGTCCGCTCCAACGGCACCTCGGTCGCCCTCCGCGCGCGCGTCAGCCGCGCTCTTGCCGGCGGCACCGCCCGCATCGCCGACGAGCACGCCGGCGAGCTCCACCGCGACGTCGAGGTGGTGAAGGCGTGACAGAGCCCTGGTGGGTTTCGATCATCAAGAGCGTGATCATCATCAACCTCGTCATGGGCGCCTTCGCGTACCTGACGCTGGCCGAGCGCAAGGTGATGGGCCGGATGCAGCTCCGCTACGGCCCCAACCGCGCGGGTCCGTTCGGCCTCCTGCAGCCGATCGCCGACCTGATGAAGCTGATCCGAAAGGAGAGCTTCTTCCCCGGCTCGGCGGTCGACGTGCTCTACATCCTCTCGCCCTTCGTCGCCGCCTTCACGGCGCTGACGACCTTCGCGGTGATTCCGTTCGGCCCCGGCTGGGAGATCTTCGGCACCCAGGTCGACGGCCAGATCGCCGACGTCCCGATCGCGCTGATCCTGATCTTCGCGGTCGGGTCCGTCGGCATCTACGGCTTCATCGTCGGCGGCTGGGCCTCCGACTCGAAGTACGCGCTCCTCGGCGCGATGCGAACGTGCGCTCAGCTCGTCAGCTACGAGGTCTCGCTCGCGCTCTCGGTGCTCGGCGTCGTGCTGATGGCGCAGTCGCTCTCGCTGACCGAGATCGTCACGGCGCAGGACGACTGGTGGTACATCGTGCCGCAGCTCGTCGGTTTCGTGGTCTTCATGCTCGCCGGTACCGCCGAGACCGCCCGCGCCCCGTTTGACCTGCCCGAGGCCGAGCAGGAGCTCGTCGCCGGCTACCACACCGAGTACGGCGGCATGCGCTTCGG
>JBDSOJ010000102.1:0-10234 GCA_039914895.1 Gaiellaceae bacterium | reverse complement strand
CCGGCGTCGCCGGGGTCGGCCTGATCGCGGAGGTGGGCGTTCCCGCGATCCAGGCGCACGTCCGGGGTCTGGTCGAGCGGCTCGTTACCGGACTCGAGGAGCTCGGCGCGAAGGTGGCGGCGCCGCCAGGCGGCCCGCTCGTCTGCATCCGCTCCACGGATGCCCCTGCGCTCGTAACGGCCCTCGCTGCCGAGGAGATCATCGCTTCGGAGCGCGATTCCAGCCTCCGGATCTCGCTCCATCTCTACAACACCGTCGATGACGTCGACGCCGTTCTGGCGGCGTTGGCGAAGAATCCCTCGCTCGTGGCTTGACAGCAATAGCAAGTTCGCTATCATCGCAAGTATGCGATACAGCCAGGACCGGGCACCGCTTCCGCTCGAACGCCTGCGGGCGCGGCTGGCGGGCGCGGAGGCGGGCTGGTTCTTCGCCGCGATCGCAAGAAAGGTCGCCGAGCGCCGCGCAGCCAGGGATCTCTCCCAGCGTGAGCTCGCCGACCTGGTCGGGACGACGCAGTCGGCGATCGCCCGGCTCGAGAGCGGCGGTAGGCCGCCTCGAATCGACACTCTGCTCCGGATCGCGGATGCGCTCGAGTGCGACCTGCACGTCGAGCTGACGCCGCGCGAGGACCCGACTGAAGGGACGACATGACCGTTCTCGAACGGCTCGACCGGCTGGAGCAGGACGTTCGCCGGCTCGACCGCGAGCTCGTTGCGATCCGCGCTGTTGTCGCGCGCGCCGACGAGGAGCCGCCCCCGGTGCGTGTCGAAGCTCCCGCGCCGGCGGCCCCGCCGCCTCCGCCGCGCGTCTACCAGCCCGCGCCCCCGCGCGAGCCGTCGTTCTGGAGCCGCGAGGTGATGCTGCCGCGCCTCGAGGCCGCCGACCTGCTCGGCGCCCGCGGCCTTGCGCTCGCCGGCGGCATCGTCACGCTGCTTGGCGTCGTCTTCTTCTTCGCCCTGGCGGCGAGCAACGGCTGGATCGGCCCGGTCGAGCGTGTGCTGCTCGGCGCCGGAGCCTCGGCGCTCGTCTTCGCCGCCGGCGTGCTCGCCTACAGCCGCTACGGGCGGCTCTACGCTGCGGTCACCGCAGCCGGCACGGGCATCGCCGGCGGGTACGCGACGCTGCTCTTCGCAGCCGCGCGATACGAGCTCGTCCCACCGCTCGGCGCCCTTGGCGTCGCGGCGGCGATCGCGGCGCTCGCAGTCGCGCTCTCCCTGCTCTGGTCGTCGGAGATCGTCGCGGCCTTCGGCCTGATCGGCGCCATGTGCGTGCCCGCGGTGGCGCTGCTCGACGATCGTGCGACCGCAACCGGCACCGGCTTCGTCGCGCTCGTCTTCCTCGGCGCTTCGATCGTGGGCACCTACCGGCGCTGGGACGGATTGCTCGTCGCCGCGGGGGTCGTCAGCGTGCCGCAACTCGTTGCGCTCGTCCTCGACGAGGGCGAGCCTGCGCGGGCACGCGTGCTCGTCGTCGCTGCCGCCTTCGGCCTGCTCTACCTCGGAGCCGCGGTCGCGCGGCAGCTCCGGGCCGGGGGTCGGCGGCTCGACGCCGTCGCCGGCGCCTACGCGGGCGGGAACGTCGCGCTGATGCTGCTGGCGAGCTTCATGCTCCTCGACGGCGATGCGCGCGTCGTCGCCCTGTCCGCAGCCGCCCTCGCCTACGGCGTACTCGCGGTTGCAGCGTGGCGGCGCGAGCCGGAGCTCTCGGCGCTTGCCTCGGCCGCCGGCTCGGCTCTGGCCGCCGTCGCGTTCGCGCAGTTCCTCGACGGCCCGGCGCTCGTCGTGGCGTGGGCGGCGGAGACGGCTGCGCTCGCGTGGCTCGGCCGGCGGATCGCCGACTCGCGCTTCCAGCTGCTCGCGTTGGGCTATCTCGCGCTCGCGCTCGCCTACACGATCCTCGTCGAGGCGGAGCCGAGGCTCCTCTTCGAGCGGGCGGCCGACCACCTCGCCGGCGTCCCGGCCCTGCTCGCCGTCGCGGCGGGAGCGGCCGCATACGGTCTGCTCGCGCGGTCCTGGCCGGCGGCGCGCGGTCTCGACGCGATGCCGGCCTTCCTGCGCGAGCTCGTCGAGGACCTGCACGAGCAGCGCCCGTTCCTCTCGCACGGCTCGCTCGCGCTCGCTGCGATCCTGGCGGCGGACGCGGCCTCGCTCGGGTTGCTCGAGCTGTTCGAGTGGCTGAACGTCGAGCCCGCGTTCGACTGGGGGCACGTCGCGGTGACGGGACTGTGGTCGCTCGCGGCGCTCGGCCTGCTTGCGGTCGGCCTCGTCCGCGGCTCGCGGCTGCTCGAGGTCGGGAGCCTCGTGGCGCTCGGCGGCACGATCGTCTCCCTTGCCCTCTTCACGATCCCCGAGCTCGAGCACGTCAGCGGCTGGTCGTCGCTGCTGCTCGCCGGCGCGTGCGCTGCGGCGGCGTTGCTGCACGGCCTGCTGGGCGGTCGACCTGCCGTCGTCGCCGCGACGACGGTCGCGCTCGGTGCCGTCCTCTCGAGTGTCGCCTCGTTCCAGCTGCTCGCGGAGGAGCTCGAGGGCTACGGTCTGCTCGTTGCGGCCGGCGCGCACCTCCTCGTCGCCGCAACCGTCTGGCGGTGGCGCGAGCTGGCGACCTTCTTCTGGGTGGCGGCGCTCGTGCTCGAGCTCGCCTCGTCGTTCCTGTTGCTCGACGGAACCTGGCTGGTGCTGGCCGTGACGCTCGCTGCCGTCGCCGTCGCGGCGACCGGGCGTGCCTTGCTCGAGCCGCGCCTCTGGCTCGCGTCGCTCTCGCTCGCCGCGCTCGCCGGCGCCTACACGCTGGGCGAGCTCGCGCAGCCCGAAGACCTCGTCGCTGCGGAAACCGCCCCCGCCGTCGGTGTCCCGGCGCTCATGCTCGTCGGCGCCGCGCTCGTCGCGCTGCTCCTGTCGTTGCGGCGCTTCGATCCTGCGGACGAGCTCGACACCTGGATCGACGGGATCGTCGACCCGCTGCGGCACGCGCTGCTCTGGCTGCTCGCGGGGCTCGGCCTCTACGGGGCCTCACTCTCGATCCTCGGACTGGCCGAAGCGGTCTCCACGGCCGGCGAGACGGCCGAGTTCCAGCGCGGTCAAACTGCGGTCAGCGCCTTCTGGGGCGTCACGGCCTTCGCGGCGCTCGTCCTCGGCCTCCGACGCGGTCTCCGCGTGCTCAGGCTGGCCGCGCTCGGGCTCTTCGCGCTCGCGCTCGGGAAGCTCTTCCTCTACGACCTGAGTACGCTCAGCTCCGTCACGCGGGCGTTCTCGTTCCTGGCCGTCGGCGCAGTGCTCCTCCTCGCCGGCTTCGTCTATCAGCGGCTCTCGTCGGAGGTCGCGCCCTCCTGATCCGTCGCCGGCAGCACGTCGCTGGCCCACTCGCGGCGCTTCCAGGCGGGCACCGGCGGCTCGCAGTCGGCGCGCGGCGTGAAGCGCGAGCGCTCGACAAGCTCGAGCTTGTGGATGTAGCGCGGACAGTTCGGGAAGACCTCGGTCGCGTGGACGCGGACGACGCACTGCGCCCGCAGGTAGTCCCCGAGCAGCGCGTCTTCCGGATCGATCGACGCCGTCCCGTTCAGCCGCAGTCGTTTCTGCCCCGCGAAATCGACGAAGAGCAGGCCGACGCGAACCGTCGCCGCGATGTTCCCGAGCGAGAGGTACATCCCGTTCCCGTCCCAGCTCGGGAAGGCGATCGTGCGCTCGTCGAGCACCCGCACGAAGCCGGGGTCGCCGCCCTTGTAGGAGCACTGCGGCGAGCCGTCCGCGTCCGCCGTGGCCAGGAAGAACATGTCGCGTGCCTCGATGAACGCGCGGTCGTCCGCGTCGATCGTCCCGTGCACGATCCGCTCCTCGATTCGATCCGCGAGGCGCCGCGTGTCGAATTGATCCTGGAAGCTCCGGTGGCCCTCGTGGTAGAGCGGCATCGCGGCTTCATCATGCGTCCCATGACCGCTCGCGTCTACGTCTACCCTCTCCTCCTGCTGGCGCTCGCCGGCTGTGGCCGCACGGAGGGAGGGGAGGTCGACGTCGTCAACGAGCAGGGAACGATCGTCGTCGCGGCGCTCGGCGACTCGATCCACGCCGGCTCCCCCCACTGGGATCCCGACCCGGACGTGCGCGCGAGCTACGGCGACGACCTGGACGAGCAGAGCCAGTGGGAGTACTGGGCGGCGCGGCAGGATCCGCGGCTTCGCTTCCGCAACTGCGGCGTCTGGGGCGAGCGCACCGACCAGATCGCGGCCCGCTTCGACGCGTGTGTCGACGGCGCCGCTGGCCTGATCGTCCAAGGCGGGATCAACGACATCGCGCAGGGCCGTGACGTCGAGCCGGCCGCCGAGAACCTGCGCGCGCTCGTGCAGAGGGGGAAGGAGCGTGGCCTTCGCGTCGCGGTCGCGAACGTGCTGCCCTGGAATCGAGGCTGGCCCCGCGCGGAGGAGCCGATTAACCGCCTCAATGGGCTGATCGACCAGCTCGCGCGCGACGAGGGCGTCCCCGTGCTTCCGTTCTACGCCACGCTCGAGGGCCCCGACTCGCCCGGCCGGATGCGTGACGAGTGGACGTCGGACGGCGACCATCCGTCCGTCGAGGGTTACCGGCGGCTCGGCGAGCTCGCCTTTAAGCTGCCCTGATGCCCGGCTACGGCGCCCGCTCGATGACCTCGCCGCTCCGGCGCGTGCTCGTACGGCCGCCGCAGCCCGCCGACGCCGCGCGCTGGCGCGAGTTCGGCTGGCGCGCCGAGCCGGACGTCGCTGCGGCGGCTGCGGAGCACGAGGCGCTGCGGGAGATTCTTGCGGGCGCGGGCGCCGAGGTGATCGTCGCCGATGGCGAGCGCGGCAACCCGGACGCGATCTACGCCTACGACCCCGTCCTCGTCGGCGAGCGTGGCGCGATCCTGCTCCGGCCCGGCAAGGACGGTCGGCTCGGCGAGCCGGGCGCGCTCGAGGCGGATCTCGCAGAGGCCGGCGTGCCGATCGCGGGGCGGATCGAGGCGCCGGGGACGATCGACGGCGGCGACACGCTCTGGCTCGACGGCGAGACCCTCCTCGTCGGCCGCGGCTACCGCACGAACGCGTCCGGCGTCGAGCAGTTGCGGGCTGCCTTCCCGGATGCGGAGGTGCTCTCGTACGACCTGCCGCACTGGAACGGCCGCGCCGAGGTGATGCACCTGATGAGCCTGATCTCACCGCTCGACGTCGACCTCGCGCTCGTTTATCCGCGGCTCGCGCCGGTGCGGCTGCTGGAGCTGCTTGGCGAGCGGGGAATCGAGGTCGTCGAGGTGCCCGACGACGAGTTCGAGACGATGGGCCCGAACGTGCTTGCGCTCGGCCCGCGGCGTGCACTCGCGCTCGAGGGCAACGACGAGACGCGGCGGCGGCTGGAGGCCGCCGGCGTCGAGGTGCTCGTCTACAAGGGCGACGAGATCTCGCGCAAGGGCGACGGCGGGCCGACCTGCCTGACGCGGCCAATCCTGCGTGGCTAGACCGTCCCTATTCGAGCTGATCGCAGCCGGCGACGGGAACGCGCTCCGGGAGGCGCTGGACGGCGATCCGGAGCTCGCCGGGCAGCGGAACGAGGAGGGCCTCTCGCCGCTCCTGCACGCGCTCTACAGCGGTAGGTCCGAGCTCGTCGACCCGATCCTGGACGCAAATCCGCCGCTCGACGTCTTCGACGCGGCCGCGGTCGGGCGGACGCGGGGACTCGAGACGCTGCTCGAGGGCGAGCCCGCACTCGCGAGCGCCTGGTCACAGGACGGCTTCACGGCGCTCCATCTGGCCGCCTTTTTCGGGCGGGAGGACGCGGCGCGGCTGCTCGTCGAGCGGGGCGCCGACGTCGGCGCCGTCGCGCGCCACCCGACGATCGTCGTGACGCCGCTGCACAGCGCCGCCGCGGGCTCGCACGCGTCGATCGTGAAGCTGCTGCTCGAAGCGGGTGCCGACCCGAACGCCGCGCAGGACGGCGGCTTCACGCCGCTCCACTCGGCCGCCCAGAACGACGATCGCGAAAGCGCCGAGGCGCTGCTCGCGGCGGACGCCGACCCAGCGCTCGCGACAGACGACGGCAAAACGCCCGCCGACCTCGCCGGCGACGGCGTGCGCGACCTTCTCTAGCGTTTAGGCAGCGGCGAACCCGGACAACAACCTGGACGTGCTGCGCTATCTCGCACCGGTTCTCTGCGCCGCGCTGCTCGTCGCCGGCTGCGGCGGCGATGACGGTGGCGGCGCGTCGAGCGACACGCCGATCCGGATCGGCTCGAAGAACTTCCCCGAGGCGGTCATCCTCGGCGAGCTCTACAAGCAGGCGCTCGAGGCGAAAGGCTACACCGTCGAGCTGGAGAGCTCGATCGGCTCGACCGAGATCATCGACAAGGCGCTGACGAGCGGCCAAATCGACTTCTACCCGGAATACACCGGCACGATGCTGACGGTCGTCTTCGACGACGAGGAGTCTCCCGGCAGCGCCGAGGAGACGTACGACCGCGCGAAGGAGCTGCAGGAGGAGCGCGGTTTCACCCTCTTCGAGCAGACGCCGTTCTCCGATTCCGACGCGCTCGCCGTGACGAAGGAAACCGCGGAGGCGGACGATCTTTCCGAGATCGGCGACCTTGCCGGGATCGGCAGCTTCAAGCTCGGCGGTCAGCCGGAGTTCGAGACGCGGCTCCAGGGGCTCGTCGGCGTCAAGGAGAAGTACGGGATCTCGGAGGTTCAGTTCGTCCCGTTCGCCGGGCTCAGCCCCTACCAGGCGCTCGATCAGGGCGAGGTCGACGTCGCCGCGATCTTCTCCACTGACCCGCCGCTCGCCTCGGGCAAGTACGTCGTGCTCGAGGACACCGAGGCGAACTTCGGCTTCCAGAACGTCGCGCCGGTCGTGAAGCAGGAGCTCGTGGACGAGCTCGGCGACGACTTCCGCGGGACCGTCGATGCGGTCAGCGAGAAGCTGACGGAGGAGGCGATCATCGCGATGAACTCCGCCGTCGCGATCGACCAGCGTCCAGCGGCCGAGGTCGCGCGCGAGTTCCTCGAGGCGAACGACCTGACGTAGAGCTTCCGAGCGCGGTGGCGGACGGTGGGTGAGCGCCTGATCACGGAGGAGGCGCTGGCCGACGCTCTGCGGCAGCACTACGTGATCGACGCCGTTGCCCTGGGCGCGCTTCCGGGCGGACAGGACGCGACGGCTTGGGTGTACCGCATCGAGACGGGGCCGTCGGGGCCGCGGTACCTGGTCAAGGTGCGGGCAGCGAACGGCCCGCGCGATGTGGCCGCTGCGGTTGCGCGGCATCTCCACGACAGCGGCACCGCCCACGTCGTCGCTCCCATCCGCTCGAACACGAACGCGCTCTCGGTGCAGGACGGCTGCTGCTCGTTGACGGTGTACCCCTTCATCGAGGGCCGCACGGGTGTCGAAGCGGGGCTCTCCGACCGGAACTGGCGCGCATTGGGGGCGTTGGTGCAACGCCTGCACACGAGCGGTCTCCCGGCCGGCCTGATCGAGCTGTTGGGGCGGGAGACCTACAGGCCCGCGGAGGTCGACGTCGTGCGGCAGCTCGACCGCGCCGTCTCCGGCCGGAGCTTCTCCGATCGGGTGTCCCGGGAGGTCGCCGCGCTCTGGACCGGGCGCCGCGACGAGATCCTCACGCTCGCCGAGCGGACGGAGGCACTCGGCCGGCAGGTCGAGCGGCGCGCGCTGCCGCTCGTGACCTGCCACGCGGATCTCCACACCTGGAACGTCATCGTCGACGACGGCGGCGAGCTCTGGGTGATCGACTGGGACGAGGTGATCCGTGCGCCGAAGGAGCGCGATCTGATGTTCGTGATCGACGGAATCGGCGCCGGCCTGGTCGACCCGCGCGAGACCGCCTGCTTCTTCGAGGGCTATGGCGACACGACGGTTGATCCGCTCGCCCTCTCCTACTACCGGCATGCTTGGGCGACGCAGGACCTCGGTAGCTACGGCGAACGCGTGCTCCTCGATCCCTCGCTGGGCGACGGCCACTCCGACGCCGCCCGCATCTTCATGGGGCTGTTCGACCCCGGCGGGATCGTCGAGCTCGTGCGAGATTCCTAGAGGCTGTCGGCAACCGGCTCACCTTCGCCGAGGCTGAGCTGGTGGAAGTCGGTCAGGCCGGAGACGCCGACTCCGACGAGCCGCAACGCTCCCGGCCGGTCGCGGAGGCCACGGTCGAGCAGCGCGCATGCAAGCTCGCCGATCCGCTTCGGGTCGTCGATGCCGACGTCGAGGCTCGTCGAGCGGCTGCGGATCGAGAAGTCGCTGTAACGGAGCTTGGCGGTGACGGTGCGCGCGGAGAGGCCATCGCGGCGGAGGTGCGCGCCCAGCCGCTCGGCCATCCGGCGCAGCTCCGCGTGCAGGAGCTCGCAGTCGTGCAGGTCGCGCTCGAACGTCTCCTCGACCGAGATCGAGATCCGCTCCGCCGTGCCCTCGAGGCCGCGCGGATCGATCCCGTTGGCGCGGTCGCGCAGGATCCGGCCGACCTGACCGGGAAGGATCGCGCGCAGGTCGAGATCGGAGAGCGTGGCGAGCCGGCCGGCCGTGGCGATGCCGGCGGCGGCCAGGCGCTGCTCGGCGCGCGGCCCGACTCCGGGAAGCGCGCGCACCGGGAACGGGGCCAGGAACGCCGCCTCCGTGCCCGCCGGCACGACGGTGATCCCACCCGGCTTGCGCCGGTCCGACGCGACCTTCGCCACCACCTTCGTCGGCGCGACGCCGAGCGAGCAGGAGAGGCTCGTCGCCGCCCGCACCGAGGTCTGCACCGCCTCGGCGAGCGCCCGCGCGCGGGTGTAGCTCGCCGCGAGCCCGGCGAAGTCGAGATAGCCCTCGTCGAGCCCCGTCCGCTCGACCCGCGGGACGACCTCGCGCACCGACGCCCAGACCGCCTGCGAGTACTCGCGGTAGAGCGTGTGGCGTGGCCGGACGAAGACCGCGCGCGGGCAGCGCCTCAGTGCCTCCGCGCAGCTCATCGCCGAGTGGATCCCAAAACGGCGCGCGACGTAGTTCGCGGTCGAGACGACCCCGCGCCCGCGCGGATCGCCGCCGACGACGAGCGGCTGCCGGCGCAGCTCGGGCTGCTCGAGCTCCTCCACGGCGGCGAAGAAGGCGTCCAGATCGAGGTGGGCGAGGATCGCCATGATGTGCAGCATGCTCGACGCCCCGGCCCTCCCCCCGCCCGCAATCGTCGCGCCCGCTCCGCGCGAGGTTTCGTTCGGGCTCGTCGCCGGCCGCGCGCCGCTCGGGACGCGGCGGATCATCGTCCACGTCGGCCGTTACGTTGCCGCCGAGGAGCAGCTCCGAGGCCGTTCGTTCTCGCTGAACGTGCGACTGACGGGAGGCCCGACACGGATCCGCGTCACCGCGGTCGATGGCCGCAACCGGCGCTCCTCGAGGCTCGTCGAGCCGGTCTTCGGTTTGCCGCGCGAGTCGGGGCCGCGGGAGCGGACTCCCCGGCTCGACGCAGTGCTCGACCGCAGCATCCGCACGCTCGCGCGCCGGCATGGCGGCACGAGCGGGATCTACGTGCAGGACCTGCGCACCGGCCGCGGCGCGGCCCTGAACGCGGGCGCGCGCTTCCCGGCGGCGTCGACGCTGAAGCTCGCGATCGCCGTCACTGTTCTCCGCTCGCTCGAGCGCAAGCCCGAGCCCTTCACACAGGTGGCGCGGCTGCTCGGGAAGATGATCGTCGCCTCCGACAACGCCGCCGCCAACGCGCTCGAGGTCTGGCTCGCCGGCTCGACCTCCGCCGGCTCCGACCGCGTCAACGAGACGATGCGCGCGCTCGGCCTCGATGACTCGCTGATGTACGGCGGCTACGAGACGCCGCGCCGCCCGGCTGCGGCCGGGTCGCCGATCCCGATCCGGGTCGAGACCCAGCCGGTGTTCGGGGTCGGCAAGTACACGACGGCCGCGGATCTGGCGCGACTCGCCCGCTCGGTCTACCTCGCCGCCGCCGGCAAGGGACCGCTGCTGCGGCTGGGTGTCTCGATCTCCGAGGCGCGCTACCTGCTCTGGCTGCTCGCCCAGGTCGACGATCGCGGCAAGCTCGACCGCTACTTCGGAACGAATCCCGTCGTCATGCACAAGGCCGGCTGGCTCGAGAACGCGCGCCACGACAACGGCATCGTCGCCTACGACGGCGGCGTCTTCGTCGTCGCGGTGATGACCTGGCGCGTGCGGGCGGCGGACGAGCTGGCCGGCCGGGTCGCGCTCACCGCGTTCGCCCGGTTCGCGGGTTAGTCCGCGGCGGC
>JBDSOJ010000076.1:0-3061 GCA_039914895.1 Gaiellaceae bacterium | reverse complement strand
GCAAGGTGCCACGAAGGAGCACCGGCGGGTTCAGAGCGGGCTCAGCCCAAGAACTACTCGACCGCGACATCCTGGAGTTCTCCCGTGTGAGCGCCCGCCGCCAGGGCGTAAGCGAACGCTGTTCGGCTGGCGGGCTCGAGTCGTCCGATGCCGAGCCCCACCTCCTCCATCAACTCTCGGACCGCCGCATCGTCCGATGACTCATCCTCCTCGACGGCACCCGCGACCACGTGCCAGAATCCGCCGGAGGCTATTGATCGTTGCAGCACGAGCACTTCGCGCGAGCGCTGTCGCACCAGGAAGACGACTACCTCCGACCTACGCACGAGTCCGAGAAGTGTCCAGTAGACGGACCCACTTCCAGACAACGCAGGAACGCGCGCGCGAAGGCCGACACCAGCGACGGTTCGGGAAGTCTTGCCCCTGCCTCGATGACGTCCCGGGCAGCGGTCAGGCTAACTCCGCCGGCGCTCGTATTGCAGCCACTTCCGCGATGCAGGCGAGTACGCGGGCTCCAGCAGCGGCAATGCGGCGGCGCCTCTTGACTTGCTGAGGTGCAGCTAGAGCGACGCTCCGGCTACACGTCGCCGAGATCGACAACTGAAGGCGCCGTCGCTCATGACGGAGAGGGGTGGGACCTGTCCCAAAAATCGATCCCCAAGATGGCCTTCATCTGTGGCGACGGCGTCTGCGCTGTCCCGTCGTGGGGCTTTGCGACGCGGGTCGGAACCAGCTAGCGCGCGTCGAGGCCGGCCGCCTCGGCAATTGAGAGCAGACGGCCCTCCGTGCGCGCCTGAGCGAACTCGGATCCATCCGCGCCGAGGACGAGGGCTTCGAGTTCCTCGCGGTGGTTCTCCCACTGTCGGACGGGCCTGGACGCGTGTTCGCTCTCGATAGCCCCCCAGAGACGGCCGGCCCGCTCGTCGTCCCCGCGTTCTGCGACGATGACGGCAAGCTTGGCAGCGGTAAGCACCACGCGTCGACGGTCACCGAGGCCTAAGGACAGCTCGAGTGCGCGGAGGGCATGACCTTCGGCGGCATCGAGATCTCCGCGTTTGCGCTCGAGTTCGGCGGCACCGGCGAGCTGGCCGCTCTCCCACCATGCCCACCCAATCTCGTGCGCGATCGCGGCGCTCTCAAGTGTGAGCTCGATCGCGCGCGCGAGATCGCCCTCTCCGTGGGGCTTCTCCGCGAGGTATCCGAGTACCTGGGCCTCTCCGCGAGGCAGGCCGAGCTGCCGAAATGTACGGAGTGAATCCTCGAGTAGCGGCCAGGCGGCGGTCGTCTCGCCCATCGTCACCATGTGTCCAGCGACGCGGTAGCGGAGGTTCGCCGTCTGGATCTCGTTGCCGCTTGCGACGAAGAGCTCGAGGCTCTGCCGGTACGAGGACGCGGCCCGTTCGTATTCGCCGCAGAGGCCGAGCGCACCGGCGAGTGCCCGAAGCGCGTGGCCGCGCAGTTCCGGTTCGGCGTCCGGGGTTCGTGCGAGCAGTGGCTCGAGACGTGACGCGCCCTCGCTGGGTTCGCGAACGAGCCAGAATCCCTCGAGCGACGCGGCCAGGGCGAGGCCACGCTCGGGGGCGTGCTCGGCTGCCCAATCGAGCACGGCGCGGACGTTGTCGATCTCGGGCGCGACGAGATCGACATCCCACTTGCCGGGGACGCCGACAGTCGCGCGCGTGCCCGCGCGATCGGCGAGCTCGAGCAGCCACTCGATCTGGAGCCGGCGCAGGGCATCCTCCTCACCCGAGGCGTCCAGGCGCTCCCGTGCGAACTCGCGGATCGTCTCGAGCATCCAGAAACGCTCGTCCCCGTTCGCATCGGGGCGGCGGCGGACGAGGCTCTTGTCGAGCAGCGACGCAAGCGTGTCGAGGTTCGAGCCACAGACCGCTTCGGCCGCCTCCAGAGTGGAACCGCCGCGGAAGACGGCGAGCCGGGCGAACAGCTGCTGTTCGTCGTCGTCGAGGAGGTCGTAGCTCCAGGCGATCGTGGTGCGCAGCGTGGCGTGGCGCTCGTCGGCGTCGCGGCCGCCCTTGAGCAGGTCGAGCCGCTGCCCGATCCGCTCGAGCAGCTGTTCGGGGCCGAGGAGCTTGACCCGTGCCGCGGCCAGCTCGATCGCGAGCGGGAGCCCGTCCAGGCGGCGGGTCAGCTCGCGCACCGCGTGCGAGTCACCGACGTCGGGCCGGACGGCCTCCGCCCGCTCGATGAACAGCGTGACGGCGTCACTCTCGTCCATCGGCGGTAGGTCAAACTCGGACTCACCCGCTATCCGCAGCGGCTCACGGCTCGTCGCCACGATCCGAAGCGCCGGGGCAGCAGCAAGCAGCTCGGCGAGCGGCCGGGCTGCGTCGGGCAGGAGCTGCTCCAGGTTGTCGAGGACGACGTGGGCTCGCTTCTCACCGATCCGCGTCGCGATCGCGGCGGCATCGTCGCCGGAGGCGCCCAGGCGCTCGGCGATCAGAGGCACGACCAGTGCTGCGGCGCGAACGGGGGCGAGCGGAACGAACACCGTGCCCCCGTCCGCCTCCTCCGCCAGGAACCGGGCAAGCTCGATCGAGAACCGCGTCTTGCCCGTGCCGCCGGTACCGATGATCGTCAGCACGCGCGGGTCGCGGTCGAGCCACAGGGTGGCCGCCTCGAAGAGCTCGCGCTCGCGCCCGAGGAAGTGAGTCGCCGGGGTGGGAAGGTCGACGGCGCCCGGCGTCCTCAGCGGGGGAAACTCGGCGACGCCGAGTTGGAACAGCCGGGCTGGAGCGTCGAAGTCCTTGAGTCGGTGCGGTCCGAGATCCCGGAGCAGCTCATCCTCGAGTAGCGCCGCGGTCGAGGCTGAGACGATCACCTGACCGCCGTGGGCGAGCGCGGCGACCCGGGCACCGCGATGGACGTCGATCCCGACGTAGCCCTCAGCGGCCACGGTCGGGGTTCCCGTATGCAGGCCCATCCGCACCGCGATCGGCCCTGACGCGAGCGCCCGCTGCCCCACCCTCGCCGAGGCGGCGGCCCCAGCAGCGGTCGGGAAAGCGACGAAGAACGCGTCCCCCTGGGTATCGACCTCCACACC
>JBDSOJ010000243.1:0-3055 GCA_039914895.1 Gaiellaceae bacterium | reverse complement strand
ACCTCGTCGATGTCGGGCGTCCGGAAGCACTTCTGCGAGGTACATGTGAGCGGCGCGGGCGGTGCCTCGCGGCCGAGGAAGTAAGGCATCTGCGGTTGCATCCCGGCGGTCGTCACCAGCGTCGAGTGGTCGTCGGCGCGCGGCACGAGCGGCCACGACGGCAGCCGCTTGTGACCTCTCTCCTCGAAGTAGGCGAGGAACCCCTCGCGCAGCTCGGCTGACGTTTGCACCCTGGGATTCTAGGTGCGGCTAACCGGCGGCGCGCTTCGGGGCCTCGGAGGCCTCGAGCTGCTCGTCGGTCGCGATCTCGTTGCGGATCTTCTCGAGCGCGCGGCGGATCAGGCGGGAGACGTGCATCTGCGAGATCCCGACCTGCTGGGCGATCTGGCTCTGCGTCAGCCCGTCGAAGAAGCGCAGGTGGAGGATCCGGCGCTCCCGCTCGTCGAGGGCGCGGAAGCCCGGGGCGAGCACGGCGCGGTCCTCCGAGACCGAGTACTGGTGCTCCTCGGTGCCCAGCGACTCGAGCGGGTCGAACTCGCCGTCCTCGTCGGAGCCGCCGGCCGAAAGCGAGAGCGAGGTGTAGGCGCGGCCCGACTCGAGCGCCTCGAGCACGAGTTCCTCCTCCACGCCGGCCGCTTTCGCCAGCTCGGGGATCGTGGGCGAGCGGCCGAGCTGGACGGTCTGCTCCTCGACGATCTTCGAAAGCTGGACGTTGAGCTCTTGGAGCCCGCGCGGCACGCGCACGGCCCAGCCCTTGTCGCGGAAATGGCGCTTGATCTCGCCGATGATGTTCGGCGTGGCGTAGGTCGTCAGCTCGACGCCGCGGTCGATGTCGAAGCGGTCGATCGCCTTGATCAGGCCGATGCAGCCGATCTGGACGAGGTCGTCGAGCTGCTCGCCCCGGTAGGCGTAGCGGCGCGCGAGCGAGCGGACGAGCGAGAGGTACTGCTCGATCAGCTGCTCGCGGGCGGCGAGGTCTCCCTGCTCGTGGTAGCGGCGCAGCAGCGCCTTGTCGGATGCGCGCGTCATCGTTCCAGCCCTGCGGACGCGAACCCCTTCCGCAGCTGCACCCAGGTGCCGCCGGGACGAGTGCTCAGCGACACCTCGTCGACGGTGGTGTCGAGCAGCCGGCGCAGGCCGAGCTCCTCGCCGGTATCGGCTTCGAGCTCCACCACCGTCCGCTCGCAGAGCGGGCCGACCGAGGCCTCGATCACATCGCCGCCGACGCTGAGCACGACGCTGATCTCGCCCTCCGCCTCGTCGTCGTCGTTCTCGAGCAGCGAGCCGAGCGCGAGCTGGAGGTCGTCGAGCACGTCGAGCGTGACATCGTGGCGCGCGGCGATGCCACCGACGACGAGCTCAGCCACGATCGAGAAGTCCCGCTCGCGCGGGATCGTGATCTCGACTGTGTCCTCGAGCTGCGACGCCATCAAGTCGTGCCACCGTCGGCGGCGCGAAGCTCCTCTTCGAGGTCTCGCTCCCGCCGTGCGGCCGCTTCCTTCGCGCTCTGGACGGCCTCGCCGAAGTCGTGGCGGGCCTTCAGCGTCGCGACGCCGTGCGTGAGTCCGGCGGCGAGGCCGGAGATCTTCTGCACCGGCCGTGCGATCGCCATGCTCACGGCGCGCACCGCCGTGTCCATGCTGTCCGCCATGTCGACTGCGCTGTCCGTCACCTGATCCACCTTGTCCAGCTGCCCGTTCACCTTGTCGACGCTCTCGCCGACCTTGTGGATGACGGGCAGCAGCTCGCGTTCCGTTCCTCTGATGAACGAAGAAAGCCGGGCGAAGGTTTCGCCCAGGCGCACGAACACGTACGCGAGGCCGAGTCCGACGGCGAGCAGGAAGACGGCGAGGGCGTACCGGGAAAGTTCGCCCGCGCTGGCGGCTAGAAGCTGCACGCGCGCATCCTAGTCACGGCCCGCCGACGACACCACGCCACAACCGACCACCGCGCCCTCGTCGTAGACCACCGCGATCTGGCCCGGAGCGACGCCGTACGCCGCCTCCTCGAGCTCGAGCGCGAAGCCGTCCGGCAGCGGCAGCACGCGTGCCGGCACCGCCGGGGAGCGGTAGCGCAGCTTCGCTTCGACGCGCTCGACCGGCGCGTGCAGCGTGCCGCGCACCTGAACCGACGAGCAGGCAAGTGAGCCGCGCGGGCCGACGACGAGCGTGTTCGTGGCAGGGTCGGAGCGAAGCGCGTACAGCGGCTCGGCCGCGGAGATGCCGATCCCCCGCCGCTGGCCGGGCGTGTAGCGCCAGACGCCGTCGTGCCGGCCGAGTTCCCGGCCCTGCTCGTCGACGATCGCGCCGTCGGCGGGCTCGAGCCCGCGGCGCTGGAGGAACGACCGGTAGTCGTCGCCGGCCAGGAAGCAGGCCTCCTGGCTCTCGCGTCGCTCGGCGGCGTCCAGCCTCGCGGCGCCGGCCTCTGCCCGCGTCTCGGCCTTCGTCTGCTCGCCGAGCGGGAACTCGACTCGCTCGAGCAGTGCGGGATCGAGCGGCGCCAGCATGTACGACTGATCCTTGTCGGGGTCGGCGGCGCGGGCGAGGAGTCTGCGGCCGTCGCGCTGAACGATCCGCGCGTAGTGGCCTGTCCAGAGCGTCGCTGCACCGGCGCGGTTCGCGAAGGCGAGCAGCTCGTCGAAGCGGAACTCGCCGTTGCAGCGGCCGCAGGGATTCGGCGTCTCGCCGCGGGCGTACGCGGTGACGAACGGGTCGACGACCGCGCGCCGGAACTGCTCGCGCAGATCGAGCGTGACGTGCGGGAGCCCGAGCGCGTGGCAGGTCTCGCGAGCGGCGATCACGGCCTCCGGCGAGCAGCATGCCCGCTCGGAGTCGGGGCCGGCGGGATCGAGCCAGAGGCGGAGCGTGACGCCGACCGCTTTCGGCCCGGCTCGCAGGAGCGCGACCGCACTGTCGACGCCGCCGCTCATCGCGACCGCGACCCGCTCGGGATCGGCGTCGGCGCGGAAGACCTGTGCGATCGCGTTCGCCAGCGCATCGGCCGCAAGCGTCTCACCGGGCACGGCAGCCGCCTCGAGCAGCGTCAGCCCGGCTAG
>JBDSOJ010000241.1:0-8337 GCA_039914895.1 Gaiellaceae bacterium | reverse complement strand
GTCCCGGGGTGCCGTCGCCGTGCGGCGGGCGGCCGAGTGGACGAGGGAGCGGCGGCCGGATCTCGTCGTCGTCACCGGCGACCTGCTCTCTCGCCCGAAGGGCCGCAGGGCGCTCGACGACGCGCTCGCCGGCCTCGACGCCTACGCCGTGCTCGGCAACCACGACGTCGCGATCACGCGCGATCCGTTCTCTCGTCCAGCCGAGCTGGACGGGTTGCCGGCGACGCTGCTCGTCGACGAGTCACGGACGGTCGAGCTCCGCGGCGTTCGCGTCCAGATCGCGGGGGCGGGGCCTCGCAGCTCGGATCTGCCCCCGGAACCGGACGGGACGGCCGCGTTCCGCCTCCTTCTCAGCCACTACCCGCGCCTGCGCACGCAGGGGTACCAGCTCGTGCTTGCCGGCCACATGCACGCGGGCCAGATCGTGTTCCCCTACCCCGGCGGCAAGGTCCGCTTCGCGCACCTTCGCGCGCGACTGAACGAAGGGATCTACCGGGAGCGCGGCGTGACGCTGCACGTCTCGCCCGGCCTCGGGACGACCCTCGTTCCCTTCCGCTTCTTCGCGCGGCCCGAGGTGACCGAGCTCGTCCTCTACCGGGGCTGACCCAGTCTCCTGCTCGACCTCTTCGAGCCACTGCGCACACAAGATCGCGATCGTCGGCCCGCCGCTCCGAGGAGTCTTACACTGGGGAGGTGAGCGGGCAGTCCCTCATCTCCCCCGATGTGCTGGCGACCTACGCGGCCGACTCCGCTCGCGAGGTGGTCGGCGTCGGCGAGGTTCCCGGTAAGGCCGTCAAGGTGACGCGGGAAGACGGACGCGTCGGCGTCGAGCTCCATCTCTCGCTCGAGTGGGGTGCGAACGCGGGCACCGTCGGCGCGGACGTGCAGGCGCACGTCGCGGACTGCCTCGCGCGGATGGCCGACGTCCGTCCGGACACCGTCGACGTGATCGTGGACGAATGGCGCAGCGCGTCACCGGCCTGACCGCCGGCACGCTCGAGCACGCGCCCGGGGTCTGCCAGACCTGCGTCTGGTGGCAGTCCCGCGGCGGCCGGACGGTGCCGAAGGACCGCTGGATGGAGCGCACGGAGGACGACTGGGGCGCCTGGGGCGCGCTCTACCGCGACGACGACGGGCGTCTGCTCGGCTCGATCCAGTACGGCCCGACGGGCCTTTACCCCCGTGCGGCCGAGCTCCCGGCCGGACCGCCGTCCGACGACGCCGTCCTCGTCACCTGCGTCTACGTCGTCTCGGCGGCGACCCCGTGGGTGGAACAGTCGCTCTTCCTCGCCGCGATCGGGGAGGCGCGCGACAAGGGAGCGAAGGCGCTCGAGGCGTTCGCGTACCGCTATCCGGAGGGCGAGTCGACCTACGAGCGCTTCCTCGTCCATCGCACCGTCTTCCCGCGCGACTTCCTCGCCGACTTCGGCTTCCGCTCGGTTCGGGCTCAGGGCCGCGTCGAGCTGGCGCGGCTCGAGCTCGGCGGCCTCGTGCCCGTGGTGCAGGGGAAGCGCGCCGCGGTTCTGCGCGTCGTCAAGGAGGCGTTCACGCCCGCGCCGGTGCCGCAGCGTCCCTGACAATCAGCGGCAGCGGGCCGAGCCGCCGTCGCGGAAGCTCGAGCCCGGGACGGCGAGGAAGCGCCAGTCGTAGCCGCCCGCCCGGAGTGTGAGCCGCAGCACTCCGTCCGTCGTGTCGTTCGCGACCACGCTCTTCGGCAGCCGGCTCAGCACCGGGTAGCGGCTGCGCCCGCCGGTACCGACGACGAATGAACGGATTCCGCCGATCGGCGCGAAGCGCTCGTAATGGTGGTCGTGCCCGGCGAGCACGACGTCGGCTCCCGCCCGCGCCAGCGTGCTCCAGAGCACCGCCATCGTCGGATCCGAGCCGTGCAGCCCCGAGCTGAAACGCGGGTGATGCCAGTAGGCGAGCGTGCAGCGGACGCGGTGCCGCGCCAGATCGGCCGCGAGCCAGCGTTGCTGCGGCGACCCCGCCTCGCAGTCGCCCGTCTGGCCGCAGCTCGAGTTCAGGACGACCACGTGCCAGGCCCCGAGCTCGTAGGAGTAGTAGCCGCGGTCGGGGAGCCGAAAGTAGGCTTTCGACGGTTGTGCGTCGGGGGAGCCGTACTCGTGATTTCCGAGTGCTGCACGGGTGCGGCTGAGAAAACGGCGCCACGAGTAGCAGTCACGGTACTCCTCCGCCGTTCCGTGCTCGTAGACCGCATCGCCGAGCACCGCCACCGTGCCGGGTGTGCGAGCCACCAGCGCGGCGGTGCGCTCGTCACCCGACGAGGAGCAGGAGGCGATGTCTCCGGCCGCGACCAGCGTCGGCGCCGGCGCGAGCAGCGAGAGCGCGGTGGTGACCGCCGCGGCGAGCATCAGGCGGCGACACGCTGCTCGGCCAGCAGCAGCTCCGCGATCTGGATGGCGTTCAGCGCCGCGCCCTTGCGCAGGTTGTCGCCCGCGAGGAAGAGCGCGATCCCGTTCTCCACCGTCGAGTCCTTGCGGATCCGCCCGACGAGGACGTCGTCGCGGCCGGCGGCGCCGCCCGGCGTCGGGAACTGCTCCAGCCGGATCCCGGGGGCGCCGGCGAGGATCGTCGTCGCCTCCTCGGCCGAGAGCGGCTCTCTCGTCTCGAGCCACACCGCCTCCGCATGGCCGACGAGCACCGGCACCCGGACGCAGGTCGCGCTCAGCGGCAACGCCGGCAGCTCGAGGATCTTCCGCGTCTCCTCGCGCAGCTTCTCCTCCTCCTCGAGCTCGACGCCGTCGAAGCTCCAGTCCATGCGCAGGTCGAGCTCCTCTGGCGACTGGCGCCGCAGCTGCTCCATCGCCTGCGCGCCGGCACCGGAGACCGACTGGTAGGTGCAGACGCGCACGCGAACGAGACCGGCGGCGTCGTGCAGGGGCTTGAGCGTGCAGGTGAGCGGGATCGCGCAGCAGTTCGGGTTGGCGACGATGCCGTCGTGCTCGGCGGCGCGAATGCCGTTGACCTCGGGGACGACGAGCGGAACTCCGGGCTCGAGCCGGTAGGCCGACGATTTGTCGACCGCGATCGCGCCGCCCCGCACGGCGTGCGGAACGAGCTCGCGGCTCGCGGCGGCCCCGACCGAGAAGAGACAGAGGTCGAGGTCGCCGGCGGCGAGAGCCTCCGGCGTCGCCTCCTCGACGATCGCGCCGCCGAGCTCCTGCCCGGCCGAGCGCGCGGAGGCGAAGAGACGGACGTCGTCGTACCCGCGCTCGCGCAGCAGCTCGACCGTGATCGTCCCGACCGCGCCGGTGGCGCCGATCACGCCGATGCGCGGCTGTCTAGGCAAGCTCGAACGCCTCGTGGAGCGCCTGCACGGCCCGGTCGACATCGGTCGAGGGAACGTGGCACGCGATCTTGATCGGCGAGGTGGAGACGATCGCAGCCTCGATCCCGGCGGCCTCGAGCGTCGCGAACGTCTTCGCGGCGACGCCCGGGTGGCTCTTCATGCCGGCGCCGACGAGGCTGACCTTGCCGAGGTCGTCGCGCGCGCTCCAGTCGACGCCGAGCCCGTCGAGCGTCCTGGCCGCGTCCGCCTTGTCCTCGACCGGAGCGGAGAAGACGATCTCGGCGTTGGTCTGCACGATCGTGTCGACGTTCACGGCCGCCAGCGCGAGTGCGCCGAAGAGCTGCGCCGGCCCCGTCCCGGTGACGCGATAGACGGTCTCCTCGCGCTGGTGCACGACGCCGGAGATCAGGGCCTTCTCGAGCATCCCAGCCTTCTCAGACAACACAGTCCCCTCCTCCTGGATCCACGTTCCCTCTCCTTCCTCGAAGGTGGAACGGACGTGGAGCCGCACATTGTGGCTGCGCGCGACCTCGATCGAGCGGGTGGCGAGCACTCCGGCCCCCGAGGACGCCATCTCGAGCATCTCGTCGAAGCTGACGCGGGTCAGCTGGCGCGCGTTCGGGACGAGCCGCGGGTCGGCGGAATAGACGCCGCGGACATCGGTGTAGATCTCGCAGAAGTCGGCGCCGAGCGCGGCCGCGAGCGCGACGGCGGTGGTGTCGGAGCCGCCGCGGCCGAGCGTCGTCACCTCAAACGCCGTCGAGACGCCCTGGAAGCCGGCGACGAGCACGATCGTGCCCTCGTCGAGCGCCTCGTGGATCCTGCGGGCGCGCACCTCGACGATCTTCGCCTTGCCGTGGACGGTGTCGGTGACGATCCCGGCTTGCGAGCCCGTCAGCGAGATCGCCTCGTGGCCGAGGTCGTGGATCACCATTGCCGCGAGCGCGCAGGAGATCCGCTCGCCAACCGAGACGAGCATGTCGAGCTCGCGCGGGTGCGGCGTGGGCGAGACCTGCGCCGCGAGCTCGAGCAGCTCGTCGGTCGTGTGACCCATCGCGGAGAGGACACCGACGACGCGGTGTCCTTGCTCGCGCGCCGCGACCAGCCGCGCGGCGACGCGCTTCAGTTTGTCCGGATCGCCGACGGACGTGCCGCCGAACTTCATCACGACCGTGCCGAGCTTCGGCGCCTCGGCGTCAGCGTCAACGGCCGGAACGGCTTCGTACTCGGTCGTGGTCACTGCCGGACGAGTGTAGTCGAGGCCCCGGAGACGATACGAAAACGGACCAAAAAAACACTGAACCGACGAACCCGAAGGCCCGTCGGTTCAGATAGAAAGAGTGTAGGTGGGTTGGGGCCGAACGTCAAGCGGCCCGCAAGCAAAAGTCCGCTCTTTGCGGAAACTTAGATTTCTCGACGTCCGACGAGCGCCCGCCCGAGTGTGACCTCATCGGCGTATTCGAGGTCACCCCCGACGGGGAGCCCGCTCGCGAGCCGCGTCACGGTCGCACGATCCCGCAGCCGGTCGGCGAGGTATGCCGCCGTCGCCTCGCCGGTCATGTTCGGGTTCGTGGCGAGCACCACCTCGCTGATCTCGCCCTGCGCGACGCGCCGGAACAGCTCGTCGATGCGCAGGTGCTCGGGCTCAACACCGTCGAGCGGCGAGAGCGAGCCGCCGAGGACGTGGTAGAGCCCACGGTATTCGTGCGTGCGCTCGAGCGAGATCACGTCGACGGGCTGCTCGACGACGCAGACGACGGTGCGGTCGCGCCGCATGTCGAGGCAGATCGCGCAGAGCTCCTCCTCGGTCAGGTTGCCGCACTCCCGGCAGAAGCGGACGCGCTCCTTCATCTCTTCGATCGCAATCGCGAGCGCGAGCGCCTCGTCCTTGGGTGTCGAGAGGAGGTGGAACGCGAGCCGCTGCGCGGTGCGCGATCCGATCCCAGGTAGGCGCGTCAGCTGCGCGACGAGGTTGTCGACGGCGGGGCTCAACACGCTCGCAGCCTAGCCGTCCGTTTCGGACGTGATCGACGGCGCGCCCTCGCCGGCGACGCCGGCGTAGAGGACGCCCTCGCCGAACTCGGCCAGCCGACGTTCCGCCAGCTCGAGGAACGCACGCGCGGCGGGGGAGACGGGCGCGCCACGGCGGGTGATGAACGCGAAGTCGTCGTAGAGTGGCTCGGCGAACGACGTCGTCCCGAGTCTGCGGAACGTGGGCCGGTGGCGAAGCGCCGCCTTCGGGGCGATCGTGTCGCCGAGCCCGCTGGCGGTCAGCTCGAGCGCGGCGTCCATGTCCTCGATCTCGATCACCGGCTCGAGCTGGACGCCCGCGCGCTGGGCACGCTCCTGCAGCTGCCGCCGGGTCGGGTCGCTCCAGCCGTAGTGGGCGTCGTAGAGGATCAGCGGCGCCTCGGCCAGCCGCTCGATCGTCACCGGGTGGCGGACGCGTGCCGGCTCGCGGCTGACGTAGACGACCTCCTCGCGTCGCACGGGCCGGATCTCGAGTCCTTCGTCGTCGACCGGCAGCACCACGAGCCCCGCCTCCAGCCGGCCACGCCGGACGTCCTCGGCAACCTCGGAGGAGTTCTGGCCCACAAGCCGCAGCCGCACGCCCGGGTGGTGTGAGCGGAAGTCGGCGACGAGGCGGGAGAGCAGAAACCCGGACGCGGTCCCGAACATGCCGATGCTGAGCGTGCCGCCGCGGAGCTCACGCACGTCGGCGACGGCCTCGCGTGCGGCTGCGAGCGCCGCGTGCACGCGCTCGGCCTCGGGTCGGAAGGCGCGTCCCGCCTCGGTCAGGACGACTCCGCGGCCGACGCGGACGAACAGCTCGACGCCGAGCTCGGCCTCGAGCGAGCGCACCTGCTCCGAGAGCGACGGCTGGGCGAGGTAAAGCGCGCGGGCGGCACGGCTGAACGAACCGTGCTCCGCCGCCGCGAGGAAGTAGGTGAGCTGCTGCAGTGTCATAGGCGTTCCCTATGGAACTTCAAGAGAACTTAGACTAGCCCTTCCGGTCGAACCCGCCTACCGTGAGTGCATGCTCGGTTCCCGCTCACCGGAGCGCGTCGGCGCCCTTCTCTGCCTCGTCGCGGCCGGCTCGTTCGCGCTCCAGCCGGTGCTCGTGAGGCTCGCCTTCGACGGCGGCGCGAGCATCGCCTCGGTCGGCGCGATCCGCTTTGCGCTCGCGGCAGCCGTTCTCGGTCTGCTGGCGCGGAAGTCGATCGCCGCAGCGCCTGCTCGGATGCTGCTGCCGCCGTTCGCGCTCGGCCTGACGATCTACGGGCTCGAGACCGGCCTTTTCTTCGCCTCGCTCGAGCGGATCGACGTCTCGCTCGCCTCACTGTTGATGTGCAGCTACCCCGCGCTCGTCGTGGCCGGTGCGGTGCTGCTGCGCCGGGAGCGTGCGTCGAGGCGCTGCCTGACTGCGCTCGTCGTCGCTCTGGTCGGTGTCGTACTCGTCCTCGCCGGCGGCGTCGGTGGCGCCCTCGATCCGGTCGGGATCGGCCTCGCGCTCGCGGCAGCGGTGTTCTACGCCGTCTACGTGCTCGTCTCCGATCGCCTGCTCCGGACGACCGAGCCGCTCGTACTGGCGACGATGTTGTGCACAGGAGCCGCGATCGCGTTCGCGCTCGGCGGCACGGCGACCGGCTCGCTGGAGGCGACGCGGCCCTCGACGCTGCTCGTCGTCGGAGCGATCGCGCTGATCGCCACCGTGCTCCCGATCGCAGCGTTCCTCGGCGGCGTCAGCCGAATCGGCCCCTCGCGGGCGACGATTCTCGGCACGATCGAGCCGCCGGTGACGATCGCGCTGTCCGCGCTGGTCTTCGGCGAGCGCCTGGGCGCCCTCCAGCTGCTCGGCGCCGGTCTCGTCGTCTCCGGGATCGTGATCGTCCAGCTGCGACGCCGCTCGAAGCTCCGCCCGGTGCCCCAGCCGGCCCCGAGACCCGCTCCCGAACCTCTTCCCGACACCGAACCGATTGCTGCGTGAACGTTAAGGATGTGTAGAGATCGACGCCGACGTGCAATAAAGGAACGTCTACCGGCGTTCTAACTAGCAGCGACGCACCCGGCGGCCCGTGAGGCTGCCGCGACGATTGTGTCGGCTAGCACCCGAACACCCTTGGAGGAACATTGCGTACGGATGAAGCTTTGGGCACTGACGCCCTTGAACTGAACCCGGCTATCACCGCCTTCCTGCACGACGCGGAGGAGCGCGGCACCGTGGCCGGCGCCGAGCTCGAAGCGCTGCAGGTCGAGCACGACCTCGACGAGGACGCCGTCGAGGCGCTTCGCGCTGCGCTGACCGCGGCGGACGTGGAGATCGAAGAGACCGGCGACGACGAGGTGGAGCTCGACCTGCGCCCGTCTGCGCCGAGCGGCACGACCGACAGCCTGCAGCTCTTCCTGAACGAGATCGGGCGCCACGAGCTCCTGACCGCCGCCGAGGAGGTCGCGCTCGCGAAGCGGATCGAGAAGGGCGACCAGGTGGCCAAGGAGCGGATGACGAACGCGAACCTGCGCCTTGTCGTCTCGATCGCCAAGCGCTACCAGGGCCACGGCCTGCCGCTGCTCGACCTGATCCAGGACGGCACGATCGGCCTCAACCGGGCGGTCGAGAAGTTCGACTACCGCAAGGGCTTCAAGTTCTCGACCTATGCGACGTGGTGGATCCGCCAGGCCTGCCAGCGCGCGGTCGCGAACCAGTCGGACACGATCCGGATCCCGGTGCACGTGCAGGAGCGCCGGCTGAAGCTGCGTCGCGCCAAGCAGCAGCTCGAGGCCGCGCACGGCCGTGCCCCGACGATCGAGGAGCTGGCGAAGGCGACCGAGCTGAAGGAGCACCACGTCCAGGAGGCGCTCGACGCCGTCGAGGCGTCGGTGTCGCTGAACCAGACGATCGGCGACGGTGACGGCGAGCTCGGCGATCTCTTCGCCGACCGCACGGCCGAGGATCCGATCGAGTCGGCCGACCTCTCGCTCGAGCAGCAGCGTGTGCGCGACGCCCTCGCCGATCTGCCGGAGCG
>JBDSOJ010000224.1:0-11250 GCA_039914895.1 Gaiellaceae bacterium | reverse complement strand
CGGGCAGGCGCAGCCGGCGCAGCGGGTCGGGCCGGAAGCGGCGAATCCAGCGCACGAACGGCCAGCCCGTCGCGAGCGCGCCGCGGCGGCGATGAGCGTCCCCGACCGCACGGACGACCGTCGGCACCCCCGCCGCCTCCGCGAGCGCCTCCCGCAGGCGCCTGGCGTCCTCACGCTGGACTCCGTGCGCCTTCCCCTCGCAACCGGCGGCAAGCGGTGCGACCACCTGCTCGAGATCGGCGGCCAGCTTCGCGACGGCCGCGTCGCGCGTCGCGACCCGCTCGGCGAGCAGACGCTGCAGCTCCGGGATTCCGTCGCCGCTCCGCGCCGAGACGACGACGAGCGGCAGCTTCGGCAGGCCGTCGCGCGCGAGCAGCGCCTCCATGTCCTGTCGCCAGGCGGCCACGTCCGCAGGCGCGAGCAGGTCGGCCTGGTTGAGGACGACCGCCATCGCCTCGGCATGGGTCGCGAGCGGCCGCAGGTAACGATCGTGCAACGACGCGTCCGCGTACTTCTGCGGCTCGACGACCCAGAGCACGAGGTCGGCGAGCGCGACGACTCGCTCCGCCTCGATCCGGTTCGCCGCCTCGACCGAGTCGAAGTCGGGCAGATCGAGCAGCACGAGTCCGCCGAGCCCGTCCGCGTCGACACGATGGCGACGACGGATCTCGAGCCAGTCGAGCAGCGCGTCGGCGCCTTCGCCCCAGACGGCGGCCTGACCGGCGGAGGTCGTGGGACGGCGGCGTCCGACCACGGCCAGCTCGCTGCCGGCGAGAACGTTGAAGAGCTGCGATTTGCCGACGCCTGTGGGGCCGGCGAGCGCGACGACCGTCGACTCGAGGCCAAGGCCGAGGCGCGTGCCCGCCCTGGCGACGATCCCGCGCGCGGCCTCGACATCGGCGTCCGCGAGCCGGCCGTCCGCCAGCTCGGCCGCCTCACGCAGCGCGGTGAGCCGGTGGTCGAGACTCGTCACGCAGTCCGGCGGATCGCGTCGACGGCCGCGTGCAGGCGCGCAAAGCTCTCCGCCTCGGGCACCGCCTCATCGAGCAGGGCGTGGAACCGGCTCCCCTCGGCCCGCAGCAGCCGGTCGACGCGCTCGATCAGATCCTCGCGGGCACGCGACGCCAACGTGCGCACGGCCTGGTCGCCGAAGATCGCCTCGAGCACCTTCTGGCCGATCGCCGAGGTTCCGCCGGCGACCACGACCTCGCCGCCGGTGAGCCCCCCGGTGTGCGCGAAGACCGCGAGCATCACCGTCAGACCGGCGCCGTTGACGCCGAGCGAGGCGAGCCGCGCCGTCGTCCGCTTCGACGCGCCCTCTTCGCGGACAAGGTCGAAGACGACGCCCTGCCACGCTCGCACCTCGTCCTCGACGGTGGTTGCAAGCGCCGTCGTCGCGCGTTCGAGGCCGGGCGCATCCAGCAGGAGCGCGCGGCCGGGGACGCGCTCGCGCCAGGCACGCGCGGTGCGCTCGGCTGCCCGCTCGGCGGCGGTCCGCACGACCGCCTCGATCCGGTGCTCGACCGCGTCCTTCAGCTCGGCGTCGGCTGCGGGAGCGCCGGTGACGATGCTCTTCAGCCGGTCGCGGAGCCAGCCGACCCGCGTCTCCAGCGCGCGCATCACGTCACCCGTCCCCACGACCTCGTGCCAGCGCGCGAGCACCTCGCCGCGCAGGAGCGACCCGCTGCGCAACGCGCTCTCGACCTCCCGCAGTGCCTCCGCGTAGGCGAGATCGGCCTCGGCACGGAGCTCGGCGGCCGCCGCGAGCTGCTCCATGGCGGCGCGCTCGACGACAAGCGCGCGCACCGGCAGACTCGCGAGCGCACCGCGCAGCGTCCTGCGGACGAGCGCCGCCCGCGCCTGTGCGTCCGCCGCGAGCCCGTCGAGCCAGGCCCGCACGGGCCACAGCGCACCGGCAGGCAGCAGGTCGTCCTCGAGCGGAACCTCCGGAACGACGAGAACCTCCGCGTCCGCGAGCTGCTCCGCCTCGAGCATCTGCCGCAGGTGGGTCGGAACCTCCCGGTCTGCGTCTCCGGGCACGCGGTTGAGCACCACCGAGAGCGCGGTGCCGCGCTCGCGCGCGGAGCGCAGGAACTCCCACGGCACGGCATCGGCGTAGCGGGCGGCGGTGGTGACGAAGAGCCAGCCGTCCGCGGCGGCGAGCAGCTGGTTCGCGAGCACGCGGTTCTCGGCGAGCACCGAGTCGATGTCCGGCGAGTCGAGGAGCGCGAGCCCCTGTGGCAGCGCGGGAGTCGGGACGAGCTGGAGCGTCCCTGCCGCGCCGGCCCCGCCGGTGACGCGTGCCAGCCCGGGCAGGACGCGATCGCCCTCGAACGAGGGCACGTCGTCCGGGTGGCAGGCAAGGACGGGCGAGCGGGTCGTCGGCCGGAGCACGCCGGCGGGACTGACGACGGCGCCGACGAGGCTGTTGACGAGCGTCGACTTGCCGGCCCCGGTCGAGCCGCCGACGACGATCAAGGCCGGGGCGTCCAGCTGCCGCAGCCGCGGCAGCACGTAATCGTCCACCTGCGCGACGAGATCGTCGCGCGCGCGCCGGGCCTCTTCGGCTCCCGGGACGTCGAGCTCGAGCCGCACCGTGCGGAGGTCGTCGCGAAGCCGCTCGAGGGGTCCGGTCGGGTCGGCGGCGGCCATGGACGCGGCGTACCCGCTTAGCGGCGGGCGGAAGCATGCGCCGGCAGGTAGTACCGCTCGACGTACTCGATCACGGCGCGGTGCATCGAGAAGCGCGGCGCCAGCTGGGCGATCGACTCCTTCATCAGCTCGATCCAGCGCTCGCGGTTCTCGGTGTAGGTCGGCACGACCTGCTCCTCGAGCAGCCGGTAGAGCTGCTCGCGATCGGCGTCGTCGGAGGCACCGTCGATCGCCCAGCCGACCGCCGGCGAGTACCCCTCTGCCCACCAGCCGTCGAGCACGGAGAGGTTGAGGACGCCGTTGACCGCGGCCTTCATCCCGCTCGTCCCGGAGGCCTCGAGCGGCCGCCGCGGCGTGTTCAGCCAGACGTCGCAGCCGCGCACGAGCGCACGCGCGACGCCCATGTCGTAATTCTCGAGGAAGACGACTCGGCCGCGGGCGCGCGGGTCGCGGGCGAGCGCGACGATCTCCTGCATCACGTCCTTGCCCTGCGCATCGGCCGGGTGCGCCTTGCCGGCGACGACGATCTGGATCGGCAGCGCCAGCAGCCGCTCGACGTCGGAGAAGACGAGGCCGGCGCGCTTGTAGGTGGCGAAGCGGCGGGCGAAGCCGATCGTGAGCCGGTGGCGGTCAATCCCGGCACGCTCGGCGAGCCGCGCCTTCGCCGCCGCGTGCACGCGCCAGACGGCGTCCGGCGAAGCGTCGCGCGCCGCCTCCCAGTTCGCCTCCTCGGGGGGCGCTTCGGGGCGGACGCCGACGAAGCGCAGCAGCTCTGCGAGAGCGGGATCGAGCCACGTGCCGATGTGGACGCCGTTCGTGATGTGGCCGATCGGCGTCTCCTGTCTCGGCCAGAGCGACGCCCACATCTCACGCGCGATTTCGCCGTGCAGGTCGGAGACGCCGTTGGCGTAGGCCGAGAGTCGGAGCGCGAAGGGCGTCAGGCCGAAGCCGGGCTCGTCGCCGAAGCGCCCGAGCTCGAGCAGCCGCCCGCGCTCGAGGCCGCCCTCGACAGCGAGCTCGCCGACGTAACGGACGACCAACTCCTCGTCGAAGACCTCGTTGCCGGCCGGGACCGGCGTGTGTGTCGTGAACACGGACGAGCGGCGGATCGACTCGAGCGCGTCGTCCGTTCCGGCCCCGGCCGTCACGAGCGCACGGAGTCGTTCGAGCTGGAGGAAGGCGGAGTGGCCCTCGTTCAGGTGGAAGACGTTCGGCTCGATCCCGAGCGCGGCAAGCGCGCGGACGCCGCCGACGCCGAGGAGCAGCTCCTGGCGGATCCGATGCTCCCGGTCGCCGCCGTAGAGCGCGTCGGTGAGCCAGTCGACCTCGAGCAGGTAGAGCGGGACGACGCCGGCGTCGAATGGCACGTCCTTGCGCCAGATCGCTGCCTCGATCGTCTCGCCGTCGAGGTCGACCGTGACGGAGACGTCCTCGCGGACGAGCCCGACCGCCTCCGGGTCGACCGGCTGGTAGTCCTCGGTCTGGCGGCCGGCCTTGTCGACGCCCTGGCGGAAGTAGCCGCCCGTGTAGAGGAGGCCGACGCCGACGAGCGGGACGCCGAGCTCCGCCGCGGCCTTCAGGTGGTCGCCGGCGAGGACGCCGAGCCCGCCGGAGTAGATCGGCAGCCGCTCGTGGATCCCGAACTCCATGCTGAAGTAGGCGACGAGCAGGTCGTCGTCCTCTCCCCTGGCGCGCTGCCACCAGCTGACGGTGTCCGCGATCGCGTACGACACGGCCGAGAAGGTACCGCGAGTCGGGCTACGCGCGGCGCGGTTCGGTCGGAGCAGCCGACCACAGGACCGCCCGCTGATGCGCGTCTACAGTCTCGGGATGAGAGTCCGCATCGGCTGCCGATTCGTCCATGACGCCACGTCGTCGACGCCGGCGGTCGTGCTGGCCGAGCCACACGGCGAGCTCGCGCGAACGGTCGTGGAGGATCAGTGGACCGGCGTTCCCGAGCTCCCGTCCTCGACCTACGTCGATCTCTACGGCAACCGCTGCCGCCGGCTCGAGCTGCCGCAGGGCGTCTCGACGGTCAGCTACGACGGTCTGGTCGAGGTCGACCCGGAGCCGGAGCCTGTCCCCGGCCCGGACGAGACGCAGCACCGGATCGAGAACCTGCCAGACCACCTGCTGCACTGGCTCCTCCCCAGCCGATACGCCGAGTCCGACCTCCTTAACGCGGCGGCGTGGGAGCTCTTCGGCGAGACCGCGCCCGGCGTCGAGCGCGTGCTCGCGGTAACGCGCTGGATCCACGAGAACGTCGAATACGGCGTCGCCAGCCTTCCGACCACGTCGACCCTCGAGATCTTCGAGCGGCGGGGCGGGATGTGCCGCGATCTGGCGCATCTCGGGGTCAGCTTCTGCCGCGCGCTGGGCATCCCCGCCCGCTACGCCTGCGGTTACATGCCGGACATCGGGGTTCCGGGCCCGTACCCGCCGATGGACTTCCACGCCTGGTTCGAGGTCTGGCTCGGAGAACGCTGGTGGACGTTCGACGGCCGCTACAACGCGCCCCGGATCGGACGGGTCCCGATCGGGCGCGGCCGGGACGCCGCCGACGTCGCGATGATCACGACCTACGGCGACGTTACGCTGACCGAGATGACTGTGTGGGCAGACGAGTCGGCCGAGGCGGTGCTGCCCGGTGGTCGATGAGGCACTGGACGATCCGAATCTGGGCGACCTGATCGCGACGCTCGGGTCGATCGACGACGACGAGATCGACTGGCAGAACGTTGCTCGCAGCACCGTGCTGATCCACCAGACGTTCCGCTACGCCTACCAGGGCCCGGTCGCCTCGCTCCGCCAGCGGCTGATGGTCGTTCCTCCCGACTACCACGACGATCAGCGGCTCGTCACGCACAAGCTTCGCGTCTCCGGCTGCAACGTCGACACCGAGCGCTCGTACGACACCTTTGGGAACGTTGTTCTCGACCTGACGTTGCAGTGCGTCGAGCGGGAGGTCGAATTCACCACCTGGATCGTCGTCGAGCGCGAGGCAGGCGCGGACGGAGCCCACTACTCGGAGCCGCTCTCACCCGACGTCAGGTATGCGCAGCCCTCGCGGCTGACCCGCGCCGACGGCGCTCTCACGGCGGTGGGGGCGGAGCTCGCGGCGACGGGCGCGACGGGACTCGAGCTCGCCGAGCTGATCAGCGCGCGCGTCCACGACCAGCTCCGCTACGACTGGGGGGTCACCACGGTCGCGACGCCGGCGGCTGAGGCCTGGGCGGGCGGGGTCGGCGTCTGCCAGGACTACGCGCACTGCATGCTCGCGCTTGCTCGACTCTGCGGCCTGTCGGCCCGCTACGTCTCCGGCCACCTGCTCGGCGAGGGAGGCACGCACGCCTGGGTCGAGGTTCTCGTCGCACATCCACAGCGCCCCGAGTGCGTCTCGGCCGTGCCCTTCGATCCGACCCACGTCCGGCGCGCGAGCCTCCGTTACGTCACGGTCGCCGTCGGCCGCGACTACGCGGATATCGCGCCCACGTCGGGCACCTACGACGGGCCTTACGAGGGCGTGCTGACGACGAGCAAGCGGGCGGCGGTCACGAGCGTCGAGTACCTGCGCCCGCGTCGCCGGCGCACCGGCACGCTCTCGTCCTAATCGCGCAGCATCGCCTCGAGGCCCGGGAGGTGCCGCTTGCAGAGCGCGGGCAGGCCGGCGTGCTCGATCTCGTAGACGAGGACTGGCGTGCCGCGCTCGGTCAGCCAGTCGTCGAACGCGCCGGGACAGTGACCCTCGAACTCCCCCTGCGCGGGAAGCCCAGCCGCTCGCGCGAGCCCTTCGGTCACGCCCGCTGGGAAGTTACCGCGCACGAAGATCAGCTCGAGCGGGCTGTGCAGGTCGACGACGAGCGGCGGCTCGAGCTGCTCGATCAGCGCGGTCAGCGCCTGGGTCTCCGGCTCGGAGCCCGCCTGTACTCCCGGCGACGAGCGATTCGTCCGGTTCTCCAGCACCCGTCGCTCCGGATCGATCCCCGGGGGAAAGGTGAAGGTCTCGTCCGGCTCCCAGGTCGAGGCCGGGAAGTTGCGGTTGAGGTCGACACCGGTCGCGTTCTGTCTAGTTCCCGCGAGCAGCCCGTCCGGGTTGAGGACGGGGATCACGGCCCAGCCCGTATCGCTGCCTGAGACCCGCTCCAGCAGTCGGCGCACGAGCAGGGTCGTGTCCGCTTCCTCGCCATGCTGGGCGGCCGTCAGCAGGCCCGCGACCGGCCCGTTCCTCTCCGGCAGGAAGACGCGCAACGGCACGCCCTCGCCCGAGCGTCCGTACTCCTCAACGCGCCATCCGCGGAGCTCGCTGCCGAGCGGCGGACTCATAGAACGGCGATCCGAACGGCGACCTCGAGACTCTCCTCGGCGGTCCCTCTGAAGACACCGCGCGTCGGCGGCACGTCCGCATAGTCGCGACCAACGGCGACGCGGACGTACGCCTCGGTCTGCTCGCGATCGTGGGTCGGATCGAACGAGACCCAGCCCCGCTCCGCGTCGAGGACGTCCACCCACGCATGTGAGGCGACCTCGCCCTGGCCGAGGGGGTCGTAGAGGTAGCCGCTGACGTAGCGGGACGGGATCCCCGCACGGCGGCAGGCGGCGAGCATCACGTGGGCGAAGTCCTGGCAGACGCCCCGTCCGAGCGCGAGCGCCGCGTCGGCGCGGGTCATCACGTCGGTCGCTCCGGGCTCGTAGACGAGCAAGCCGCGAACGGCCCGCATCACCTCGGCCGCGCGCTCCGCCTCGGTCCCCTCCCCTTCCACGGCCGCCGAGAGCTCACGAAGCGCGTCCGAGAAGGGCGCGTACTCCGTCGGCGCGAGGTAGTCGTACAGCTGGAGCGGGGACGGGGGACCCGTGGAGTCGGCGAACGCTGCCGGCGTGCTGACCTCGCTGACGGCGGTGATCGAGATCCGGTCGTGATCCTCGAGCACCTCGAGGTGCTGGACGTCATTGCCGAGCCGGTCGCGGTAGGAACGGACGCGGACGCCGGGCGGATCGGTGACGAGCCTGAAGGAGGTGCAGTGCTGACCGCCGCCCGAGAGCGGACGAACGCGCAGTTCCGTGTACGCCTCAGAGATTCGCGCCGCGTACACGAAGGAGGTTCTGTGCTCGACGCCGATCAGCATTCGCTGCTCCTCACTGTTGCTGCTGCTCCTGCTGCGCGTACGGGCCGGGCAGGACGATCCGCGTCGCGAAGTAGGCGCCGCCGAGCTCGCTGCCGACCGCATGCACTCCCGTGAGCACCTCGTCGAGCAGCGCCCCGAGCGACGGCGGCTCGAGTTGGGGCACGTCCGCGAAGGCGAGCCGGGCGACGAGCTGCCCGAGCGAGCGCTCGGGCTGCTGAGAGTTGCCGGAGATGACCTGCACCGCCTCCAGGCAGCGTTCGGCGCAGAAGAGCACCGAGCGCGGGAAGCCGCGGTCGAGGAGGAGGAACTCGACGACGCGCTCGCCCTGCACCGCTTGCGACTCGTGGCGACGGAAGGCTTCGAAGCCGCCGCACGACCGCAGCAGTGATGAGAGCCGGTCGCCGGGACCGTCCATCAGCGTCGGCGCCCTCGTCAGGAGGACGCGTGCGGTCCCGTCGGCGCGCTCGAGGTGGGCGCCGAGCTCGAGGAACTCGAACGCTTCTCCGCGCGAGAGCGTCGCCTTCGTCACGCCCTGGAAGGCGTGCGAGCCCTCCCGGACGCGGACGAGGAACTCGTGCGGCGCCTCGAGCACGCGTGCGTGCCGGGCGCGGGCGACGAGCAGGTGGAGACGGTTCAGGTGCTCCCACATCTCGCTCGAGATCTGCTCGCGGACGCCGCGCAGGCTCTCGCGGGCGCGCGCGACGCAGGCCGTGACGGTGTCCGGGTTGGAAGGGTGCCAGAGCAGGAACTCGGTCACGGCCTTCGGCGTGTACTCGGAGAAGTGCTCGCGGAAGATGTCGTCGCGCCCGATTGCGCGCAGGAGGTCGCGCCACTCCTGCTCGGGATCGCTGACGCGTGCGTCGAGGAGGCCGTGAAAGCTGACGTCGAACAGCCTGCTTGTGTTCTCGGCGCGCTCGATCGACCTCGCCGTCCAGTAGAGCGACTCTGCGACGCGGCTCAGCATCAGTCGTGCAGCACCCAGGTGTCCTTGCTGCCGCCACCCT
Organism: Gaiellaceae bacterium; assembly: GCA_039914895.1. Classification (GTDB taxonomy): domain Bacteria; phylum Actinomycetota; class Thermoleophilia; order Gaiellales; family Gaiellaceae; genus Gaiellasilicea. Next base: position 2,471 of record JBDSOJ010000224.1, on the reverse strand, counting down.
GTGACGAGTTGACGACGAGCGACCCCGGCTCCATCGCCGCGCGGGTGAGCCCGCCCGGGACGACCGTCGTGATCCGTCCCGAGAGGACGAAGGGGCGGAGGTCGATGTGCGCGGGCCGAAGCTCGTCCGCGTAGATCGGCATGCGGCTGAGCGCGATTGTCGGCTGGGCGACGAACTCGCGGGGCGCCTGCATGAGCCGGCGCTTGTACGCTGCCCGCTCCTTCGAGGACGAGGCGTGCCCGATCAGCATCCCGTAGCCCCCGCTCCCGTCGACGGTCTTGACGACGAGCTCGTCGAGGTGTTCGAGGATGTATGCGAGGTCGGTCTCGTCGGCGCCGAGGAACGTCTTGACCTGTCGAAGCACCGGCTCCTCGCTCAGGTAGTAGCGGATCATCTCGGGCACGTAGGCGTAGACGGCCTTGTCGTCGGCGACGCCGGTCCCGGGGGCGTTCGCGATCGCGACGTTGCCGGCGCGGTAGGCGTTGAAGAGGCCGGCGGCGCCGAGCAGCGACTCGCGCCGGAAGATCAGCGGGTCGAGGAAGTCGTCGTCGATCCGGCGGTAGATCACGTCGACTCGTTGCAGGCCACGCGTCGTGCGCATGTAGACGACGTCCTCGTGACAGACGAGGTCGCTGCCCTCGACGAGCTCGATTCCCATCTGGCGCGCGAGGAACGAGTGCTCGTAGTAGGCGGAGTTATGGACGCCGGGGGTGAGGAGGACAACGGTGAGGTCGCCGCGCGCCGCTGCCGGCGCGACCGCGTTCAGGACGGCGAGCAGCTCCTGCGGGTAGTGGTCGATCCCGGCGATGCCCTGCCGCTCAAAGAGCTGCGAGAAGGTGCGCTTCATCGCCGCTCGGTTTTCGAGCATGTAGCTCGCCCCGGAGGGGGTCCGGAGGTTGTCCTCAAGCACGAGGTAGTCGCCCTTGTCGTCCCGGATCACGTCGACGCCGGTCACGTGCGCGTAGACGCCTCCCGGTGGATCGACGCCGACCATCTCGCGCATGAAGTGGCGAGCCCCGAAGAGCAGCGCGCCCGGGATCTTCCCGTCACGGACGATCCGCTGCTCGCCGTAGACATCGTGGAGGAAGAGGTTGAGCGCGCGGACCCGCTGGATCACACCGCGCTCGAGCCGGTTCCAGTCGGCGCTCGGAATCACCCGCGGGATCAGATCGAACGGGAAGATCCGCTCGATCCCCTCCTCCTGGCCGTAGACCGTGAAGCCGATCCCCTGGTTCACGAACGACAGCTCGACCGCATGCCGTCGCTCCTCGAACTTCTCGGCGCTGAGGCGGCCGAACTCCTCGGCGAGAGCGCGGTAGTGCGGCCGTGGCGTCCCCATCGTCTCGAACATCTCGTCGTAGAACGATCCCGGGTCGTACGTCTCCCCGAGGGGCCGGGACGGAGGTGTGGGGGCGGGATCGAGCATGGCAGGCAGGTCGTGCCGAACCGCGCCGCCGATCGTGAGGGACGGCGGGCCGCCCACGCCGGGAGTCTAGTACCGGCGCGCGATAACGTGACGGCCGCGGTGATCCTCTATGAGCTGCTCGAGCGGGCAAACTTCCGCGCCATCGCGCACCGGCTCTACCGCGTCCCGATCACCGGCGCCGAGCGCATTCCCGCGGCTGGTTCCGCGATTCTCGTGGCCAACCACGAATCGATGTTCGATCCCTGGCTGCTCGCCCTCGCAACGCCTCGGCCCGCGCGCTACATGGCCAAGGCCGAGTTGTGGCGCGTGCCGCTCGTCGGGCGTGCGCTCGACGCCTTCGGTGCCTTTCCGGTCGAGCGCGGCACGGGTGACGGGACCGCGATGTCGCGCGCTGCTTCGCTGCTGAACGCCGGCGAGGTGATCGGGGTCTTTCCGCAAGGCACGTCGAAGCAGCTGCGCGAACGCGTCTTCCACCGGGCGCCGCCCGGCTCGCGCTCGCGAGCGGCGCGCCCGTTGTCCCGGTGCGCCTGGTCGGGACGCGTGGGTTCCCCCGCCCGGGGCGCCGACCCGCGGAGGTGCACGTTGGCGAGCCGATCGTCGTCAAGCCGGCGAAACCGACAGTGGCCAGGGCCCGTGCACTCACCGCACGGTTCGAGCAGGCGATCGAGGCGACGGACGGAGCCGATTTTCCTCAGCGGAGTGGGCGTAAGTAACGCCGTCACGCCGATAGAGTGGAGTTCAAGAAAACAGCTCAAACCGCTTGGTTGAGCTAAAGAGCCCCCGTAGCTCAGTGGATAGAGCAGCGGTTTCCTAAACCGCGTGCACAAGTTCGATTCTTGTCGGGGGCATCGCCGACGTCGTAGTAAGGGGCCTGCGCCGTGTGCGGCCACGAAGCCGCGGGGCCGGCCATTCGGCCGTTAGTGGGCGAGGCTAAGCGATCGGCGCCGGTCGGGCGTTGCGTTCGAACTTGTGCCAGCCCGTGTCTCGGCGGAGGAACCGCCAGGTGCCCTTCGCTCGCGCAAGCACGATCAGCGGGCGGTAGACG
>JBDSOJ010000221.1:0-7459 GCA_039914895.1 Gaiellaceae bacterium | reverse complement strand
GGCCACCTCGCCTGGCCCGACGCCAGCTACTGGAACCCCGACGGACCCGGCAACGTCACCGGCGAAGCCTTCAACCGCGGCACCCCCACCGCCGGCGACTTCGTCCCCACCGGCGCCGCCGGACTCGGCTACCAGTCCCCCGGCTACGCCTAACCTCTCCTCGGGCTTCCGCTAGATTCGAGCCGTGCTCCGCGAGCGCGGCCTGTCACGGACCCCGACGCGACTACTGGTGCTCGCCGGCCTGGCCGCCGTTGCCGTCGTGCTGGTCGGCGTGCTCGTCGTCCTGCGCTTCACGGGCGATGATGAGCGTCTGAGCTGGGCGCCGCCCGAGCTCGTCTCGCCCCGCGAGGTACGCGTAACGAAAGCGAACCTCGGTGAGCTGGTCTCGCTCGAGCCAGGGCGCGACTACCGCCTGATCCTCCCCGAGGCGCCGATCGAGAGCACGCTGAATGTGATCGGCGGCCGCAACGTCGTCCTGATCGGCGGCGAGGTGCGGATCAGCGGCGAGGTCGCCGATGCCGGGGTCGACCGGCGCTACGGGATCTTCCTCAAGGATCAGACCGGGACGGTCCACGTCGAGGGCCTCCGGATCCACGGCGACGACCTCGCAGCTGGTGTCGTGCTCGACCAGGCGAAGGGCGCCACGGTCCAGCTGCAGAACCTCCGGATCGAGGACGTGCACGCGCGCGACAACGTCGAGTTCACGGACGCCCACCCCGACGTGATCCAGACGTGGCGGGGTCCGCACATCCTCAGGATCGACCGCCTGACGGGCACGACGGCAGCGGTCGGGCTGCAGTTCCAGCCGTACGAGTACGAGTGGCAGCAGCTCGGGACCTGGGAGGTCAGGCGGACGAACCTCCGCGGCTCGCGCTCTCCGGACCTGAGTAGGCATCTGCTCTGGCGGAACACCGGCGTGCCCGGCCCGGCCGGCTCGGACACCTGGTGGCAGCAGCGCAACGAGGATCTCTGGGTCGAGCCGGCCCCGGGACGGGCGGGGTGGGTCGCCTTCCCGAGCGCCGAGCTGTGGCAGCCGTTCCGGATCGGCGCGCCGCCCGGCGGCGACTTCGTGCCCAAGGAAGCGGTGGGCAGCTCCTACGCGTCGCCCGGCTACCGCAGCTCCGAGTAGACGCGCCGGAGCACGTCCGCCGATCGCTCCCAAGTCAGCTCGGGCGCCCGTGCGAGCCCGAGCAGCGACAGCTGCGACCGTTTCTCCGGGCTCCCCGCGAGCCGGTCGATCAGCTCGACGAAGTGACCGAGATCGGCGCAGCGCGCGTACCACGCAGCCTCCCCGGCCGTCTGTCGCGTCTCGTCGAGCTCGAAGGCGACGACGGGTCGGCCGGCCGCCAGGTACTCGCCAATCTTGATCATCGTCGAACGGTGGTTCAACGTGTTGCAGGGCGCCGGGTCGATGCAGATGTCGGCCTCGGCGAGCAGGGCCGGCACGTCTGCGCCCGGGACGTGCCCGGTGAAGCGCACGTACGGCTCGAGGCCCCGGTCGGCGAACGCCTGCACGAGCGCCGGCCGGGCGGCGCCGTCGCCGACGATCGTCAGCCGCGCGCTCGACCGGGACGGAAGGCTTCGCAACCGCTCGAGCAGATCCGGCAGCGCGTCGACGCCGTCCTGCGACTCGAGCGCTCCCAGGAACAGGAGCTGTGGGTCGCCGAGATCGCCGTCCCGAAGGCATCCGCCCTGGACAATCGTGGCTCGGGACGGCCCGTTGCGCACGAGCGCGACTCGGGCGGGGTCGGCGCCACTCTCGTGCGCGACCGAACGCTGCGACTCGTTCGTGACGATCACGGCATCGGCGAGCCGAAAGCTCAGCCGCTGGAACCCGCGCAGCACGCCGACCACCCGGTTTGGCCCGAACTTGAGCTCGAACAGCTCGGGGAAGAGGTCGTGATGGTCGTAGACGACCTTGCGCCCGAAGACGCGCGCCGCGAGCCCGAGCACGACGAGCGTGTCCGGCGGGTTGTGGACGTGAACGACGTGCGCGCCGCGCAGCAGCTCGCCCAGCACCCGCGGCAGCAGCTGGGCGTGGGCGACGAGATACTCGCGCAGGTAGCTGCCGGCGCTCCCCGCCGCCACGGGAACACGGTAGCGCCTGACGGCGACGCCGTCGACGACGTCCCTGGCCGGCTGCCCCGGTAGGCGAGGCGCCAGCACGGTGACGCGATGCCCGGCCTCGAGCAGCGCCAGCGCCTCCTTTCTGACGCGCGTGTCCTCCGGGTAGCCGGCGTTCTCGAGCACCATCGCCACCCGCAGAGGCGCTGCTCCGGGAGGCCCGGAGCGATCAGCACCGCTCAACGACCGCTCAGGCTGGGCTCGTCAGGACGGTCGCCCTGTGCCCCGCGCGGGCGACAGATGACGAAAGTACTTGCGGAATGAGCGCATGTTCGCATAATGATAGAAAGGGGAACGCTCGGGGAGGGAAGAGAGCGGATGCCGACTGTGCATCCAGTGTTTTGCGGCCATTGCTCGATGTCGACGCTGCGTCCAGGTGCCTGCCCGGTCTGGTCACCACGCGCAGCGCCGCTCGTTCGACGTATGGCGGCTGCCGTCGACCGAAGGATCCAGGATGACTGAGCTGCACGAAGGGGACATCGGAGGAACGGGAGGACGCTCGTCGAGCCGGGTGCGCGGGCGCCTGCGCCGGCTTGCCGTTCCGCAGCGCCCCGTCGCCAAGCGCGGCGCAGCTCCTCAGCGCACTTCGGCCCGGTCGCCGATCGCACCGGCCCTGTCGGCGCGCCGCGCCGGCGGGCGTCTGGGCAAGGCGCAGGCCGTGCTCGCCGGCGCGGACGTGCTCGCCCTCCTGGTCTCCGTCCTCGTCGCCCGTCTGCTGGGTGGCGAGTCGTTCCTGGTCCCGGCCCTGGTCGTCGGCACCTGGCCGGCGATCGCGTACGTCGCGCGCCTCTACGAGGTCGGCGGCGTTCGCGCCCACGGATTGAGCGCCGGAGAGGTCGGACGCCTGCTCCGGCTCTTGACGCTGCTCACCTGGGGAGCGCTCCTCGTCGCAGTCGTGCTCGGCTTCGGTGACGACCTGCGTGACGCAGCGGTGTTCTGGACAGCGGGTCTCGCGACGCTCACGGCGGGACGGATCGGCTCGAGAGTCGTGATCTCGCGGACCTTCGCATCGGGTCAGAACACGGTCATCGTCGGCGCCGGCACGGTCGGACAGCTGATCGCCCGGAAGATCCTCCAGCACCCCGAGTACGGGATCGAGGTCGTCGGCTTCGTCGATGCGCAACCGAAGAAGCGCCGATCCGATCTGCGCGACCTGACGCTGCTCGGAACGCCGGAGGAGCTCCCGCAGATCGTGCAGACGTACGACGTCGAGAGGATCATCGTCGCGTTCTCCAACGACACGACGGAACGCGTGATCGAGCTGATCCGGTCGATCACGAAGCCGAGTCTGCAGATCGACGTCGTGCCCCGGCTCTTCGAGCTGATGGGCCCGTCCACCCAGATTCATGCACTCGAGGGCCTGCCGCTGGTCGAGATCTCGTCCGCGATCGTCTCGCCGACGACGCTGCGGATCAAGCGCGCGGTCGACATCGTCGGCGCGAGTCTCGCCCTGATGTTCCTCTCGCCCCTGTTCGCGCTGATCGCGCTGCGGATCAGGCGCGACTCGCCGGGCCCCATCTTCTTCAGGCAGGTGCGGCTCGGCCAGGGGATGCGGGAGTTCACGAGCCTCAAGTTCCGGACGATGAAGACCGAGACACAGGATGTGCAGCACCGCGACTACATCAGGTCGATGATGACGGAGCCCGTCTCGTTGGAGTCGAACGGCCTGTTCAAGCCGCAGCGCGACGACGTGGTGACGAAGGTCGGCAGGTGGTTGCGGAGCTCCAGCGTCGACGAGCTGCCGCAGCTGCTCAACGTGCTGCGCGGCGACATGTCGCTCGTGGGCCCACGCCCCTGCATTCCGTATGAGGTCGAGTTCTTCGAGCCGCACCACTTCGTGCGCTTCCAGGTGCCCGCGGGCTTGACGGGTCTGTGGCAGGTCACCGCCCGCGCGCGCTCCACCTTCGCCGAGGCGCTCGACATGGACGTGCTCTACGTCCGGTCGTTCTCGATCGCGCTCGACTTTCGCCTGATCCTGCGGACGCCCGGCCAGCTGCTCAACCGAGGCGTCACGAGTTGAACTGCGCCGTCGTCGGGCTCGGCTACTGGGGCCCGAATCTCGTCCGGAACCTGCACGAGCTCGAGGGAGCAGCGGTCCCCCTCGTCTGCGACCTGAACGAAAGCGCGCTCTCGACGATTCAGCGCCGCTATCCGGCCGTCCGCACGACCACCGATCTCGCCGACGTCCTGAACGACGACGACATCGAGGCGGTCGTGATCGCGACACCCGTGTCCACGCACCATGAGCTCGCGGCCGCCTGCCTCTCGGCCGGCAAGCACGTGCTCGTCGAGAAGCCGCTCGCCGGCTCGACCGACGAGGCGCGCGACCTGATCGACCTGGCAGACCGCTCCGGGCTCGTGCTGATGCCCGGTCACACGTTCCTGTACAGCCCGCCGGTGAACATGATCCGCGACCTGATCCGCTCGCAGGAGCTCGGCGAGATCTACTTCATCTCGACCAGCCGCGTCAACCTCGGCCTGCACCAGACAGACGTGAGCGTGATCTGGGACCTCGGCCCACACGACTTCTCGATCCTGCGCTACTGGCTCGACGAGGCCCCCGCGTTCGTCACCGCCGCGAGCCGCGACTGCGTCGGCTCCGGTAGCCCGGACGTCGCGTTCATCACGCTCGAATACGATTCCGGCGTGATCGCGCACGTCGAGCTGTCGTGGCTCGCCCCGAGCAAGCTGCGCCGGACGACGGTGGTCGGCTCGCAGAAGATGGTCGTCTACGACGACGTCAGCAACGAGCCCGTCAGGCTGTTCGACTCGGGGGTGACGCTACCGCCGCCCGAGAGCTTCGGCGAGTTCCGCCTCACCTACCGCACGGGTGACATCGTCTCGCCGCGGGTCGAGTCCTCTGAGCCCCTGCTGCTCGAGCTGCGCGACTTCGCCCAAGCCGTCACCACGGGCGGTCGACCGCGCTCCCACGCCGAGCTGGGCCTCGACGTCGTGCGGGTGATCGAGACCGCACACGAGTCCCTCGCCCGGGGCGGCGAGAAGGTCGGGCTGCTGGACACGTCACGGCCCCGCGACATGCAGGCGCTTTGACCGCCGTCCGCTGACCCATGACGAACGACCCATCAGAGAGCGTCGAGCGGATGCTCAGCTCGTACCTCGAACGCCTGGTCGCGCTCTTCGCCGAACTCGACCCGAAGGCGCTCGCGCGGGTCGTCGCGCTGCTCGAGGAGGCGCGCCGGAAAGGCAGCACGGTCTTCCTGGCCGGCAACGGGGGGAGCGCCGCAACGGCGGCTCACTGGGCCAACGACCTGAACAAGGCGACGAAGGCAAAGGGTGCCGCCGCCATGCGCGTCGTCAACCTGACCGACAACATTCCGTGGCTGACCGCGCTCGCGAACGACGAGGGCTACGACCGGGTGTTCAGCGAGCAGGTCGACAACCTCGCGGTCGAGGGCGACGTCCTGATCGTGATCTCCGCCAGCGGCAACTCCCCGAACCTGATCGAGGCGGTCCGGGTGTCGAACACCCGTGGCGTCCACACCGCGGCCCTGCTCGGCTTCGACGGCGGGGCGCTCAACGACCTCGTCGGCGCAGCGCTCCTGATCCCGACCGAGATCGGCGCCTACGGGCTCGCCGAGAGCTGCCATTCGCTGCTCTGCGACATCATCACCGAGTGCCTGATTGCGTCCGCCGCGACCGCGGGGGCGGCCCGATGAGCGCGCTCGCCGCCGACCGGCCGAGGCAGGCCGTGATTCTGGCCGGCGGCCGCGGCACGCGTATGGCGCCGCTGACGGACACCCGACCGAAGGCGATGATCGAGTTCCACGGCAAGCCGTTTCTCGAGTACATCCTCGAGCAGCTGCGCGAGCAAGGCTTCACCGAGGTCCTGCTCCTGCTCGGGTACCTGCCCGAGGCGATCGTCGATCACTTCGGCGACGGCAGCAGGCTGGGCCTCGCCGTCGACTACTCGATCACCGACCCCGACGACCTCACCGCACACCGGATGAAGGTGGCAGCACCGCAGCTGCACGAGCGGTTCCTCCTGCTCTACTGCGACAACTACTGGCCCCTGCGCATGGACGACCTGTGGGATCGGTACGTCCGGTCGGGCAAGCCGGCGCAGATCACCGTGTACGCGAACGAGGACGGGTACTCGCGCGACAGCGTGATCGTCGGCGAGGACGGCGCCGTGACCGTCTTCGACCGCTCGCGGACGACCCCGGGTCTCAGCGGCGTCGAGATCGGCTACGCCATTCTCGAGCGCTCAGTGCTCGCGCTCCTCCCGGACGAGGACGAGCTCTTCGAGCAGGCGGTCTACCCGCCCCTCGCCGCGAGGGGCGAGCTCGGCGCCTATGTCACCCGGCATCGCTATTACAGCGTCGGCACGGTCGCCAGGCTGCCGCTGACGGAGTCCTTCTTCGCCCGCCGTCCAACCGTCTTCCTCGACCGGGACGGCGTCCTCAACCGCAAGCCGCCGCGGGCAGAGTACGTTCGGCAACCGTCCGAGCTCGAGTGGCTTCCGGGCGCGCTCGACGCGCTCCGGGAGCTGAACGAGGCGGGGTTCCGCGTTCTCGTGATCTCGAATCAGGCCGGGATCGCGCGCGGTGCGATGAGCGAGGACGATCTGGCAGCGGTGCACCGGAAGCTCGTGGGAGACGCTGAGGCGGCGGGCGGGAAGATCGAGCAGATCTATCACTGCCCGCACGGCTGGGACGACGGTTGCGACTGCCGGAAGCCGAGCCCCGGGATGCTGTTCCGCGCCCAGCGCGAGCACGACCTCGACCTGAGCCGCATCGCGTTCATCGGCGACGACGAGCGCGACGCGCAAGCGGCCGTCGCCGCCGGCTGCAGGCCCGTGCTGCTCTCGGAGCATTGCTTGCTGGGCGACGCCGTCGGAGAGCTGGTCGCAGAGCAGGAGGCGGTTCCCGTATGAGTACGCCGAAGCGGATCCTGCTAACCGGCCACCGCGGCTACATCGGCTCGGTGATGGCGCCGTACCTGGTCGAGCGGGGGTACGACGTCGTCGGCCTCGACACGGGTTACTTCTCCGAGTGCACGCTCGTCGAGGACGCGGTCACGATCCCGGAGATCCGCCGCGACCTGCGGGACGTCACGGCCGCCGACCTCGCGGGCATCGACGCCGTCGTCCATCTCGGCGCGCTCTCCAACGACCCGATCGGGAACCTGAACGAGGGCTGGACCGAGGAGATCAACCATGAGGCGACGGTTCGGCTCGCGGAGCTCGCCCGGGATGCCGGCGCCCGCCGGTTCCTCTTCTCGTCGTCCTGCATCATGTACGGGATGGCCGCCGCAGAGGTCGTGGACGAGACCGCACCACTCGATCCGAAGACCGAGTACGCCCGCTCGAAGGTGA
>JBDSOJ010000200.1:0-10340 GCA_039914895.1 Gaiellaceae bacterium | reverse complement strand
CGCCGAGCGCGTCCGCACGCAGTTTGCCGACGACGACCGGAGTTGTCGTCCCCTGGATCGATCGTGAGCGCAGCTCCGAGCGCGTGCTGACGATGGAGCTCATCGACGGCTTGCGACCGGCTCCGGCCGCCGAGCTGGAACGTGCGGGGATCGATCCGAGAGCGGCCCTGTCGGCGGGCGCCGAGGCAGTCGTGAGGCAGGTGTTCGTGCACGGCCTCTTCCACGCGGACCCGCACCCGGGCAACGTCCTCTTCTGCCGGGAGACCGGGTCTGCTTCCTCGACTTCGGGATGTTCGGGCGGCTCGGGAGGCGCGAGCGGAGGCATCGACGGCATCGACGTGATCCGCGGCCTCCGCGGCTGGACCACCGTGCCGATCATCGTCCTTTCGGTCCGGGAGGCCGAGCGAGACAAGGTCGCCGCCCTCGACGCCGGTGCCGACGACTACATCACCAAGCCCTTCGGCATGGACGAGCTCCTCGCGCGCCTGCGAGCCGCGCTGCGCCGAAAGACCCCGGCGGAGGAGGAAGCCGTCGTCGAGACCGAGCACTTCACCGTCGATCTCGCCGCGAAGCGGATCACGACCTCCAGCGGCGAGGTGAGATTGACGCCGACCGAATGGAACCTCGTCGAGATGGTCGTACGCAACGCCGCAAGCTCGTCACCCAATGCCAGCTCCTCCAAGAGGTGTGGGTCCGCAGTACGAACGCGAGACGAACTACCTCCGCGTCTACTTCGCCCAGATCCGCCGCAAGCTCGAACCCGACCCCGCCCGGCCGCGCTACTTCATTACGGAAGCGCGGATGGGTTACCGCTTTACGCCCAGCTGAGCGCGTTCGCAGGTGACGCGGCGCGCAAACATGCACCTCGCGCTTCCCCGAAGCTACGCCTTGACGCGATCACGGACGGCGACCGCGCGGGTACAAAATGGCTACATCAGCGCGGCCACGGGCGGGCACGCGCGTCCACTCCAAGAGTCGTGAAACTATCCGATTTCCAGCGAGAACGTGCCCGCGCATGCCCGCGAGTGGACGCGCGTCCCTGACTTGTCCTTCCCTCGTAGTGAAGGCCGCACGGCAAACAGCAGGACCGGCTGGATGCATTCGAGGTTAACCGATTCGCGCGGGTTGATCAGCAGACGGCTGCAAACCCCACTGCTGCACGCGGATCGCGGAGAGGCGCCGATCCGACGATTGCATGAGTTCGCCGCTCAGTCGGCGTTGGCGAACACGGCAACACAATGTCCGAATAATGTCCGCGCGCACCGAAATTCTTTCCTGGCGGCGAGGCGCGACTCAGAGCTGAAGGCTCCAGACGGCTCGTCAAGCCATGTCCCTCCATCTTCCTCCAACGTGATCCAACCGCTGGCCTGACCTGCGGAGGAAGAGGTCGGAGCTGCGGCGTGAGGGCGCCGTGATGTAGCGGTCTCGCTCGTTTGATCGTGCGGCCCAATAGTGGCCCAAACCCTGCGGAATTCGCGCTCATCGGGAGTGGTTGTGCAGCCGGAGCCGCCACGTGTTGGGCCGCATGATTGAGCGGAATCGACGCCGATCGACCGTGAGCGTCATCGAGCGTGTACCAGCTCGACAAGCTGGGGGTCACTGGTTCGAGCCCAGTACCGCCCACCTCACGAAAGCCCCGCTCATGCGGGGTTTTCGTCTTCTCGGAGGCAACCGCGACACCGTCCGTATCTTTCTCGTGGCTGCAAAATGGCTGCGTTAAGGCGCTGCGGGAAGTGTGACAGCGCCCGCGTGAGCACTCGGGGTAGCTTCGGGGCATGGCTGAAACACAGACGCCGGCGCTCCTAACTCCCGCCCAGGTCGCGAACCGACTCGGCGTTTCCCGCGTCACCGTCTACAGGCGCGTGTGGGATGGGAGTCTGCCCGCTTTCCGGGTCGGCGAGACGGGGCCGCTGCGGTTCGAGGCTGACGCGGTCGAGCGACTCCTGCGGCCGGCACTCACCCACCCATCCGACCCGACGGAGTCGACGTGAAGCCGAACGAGAGCCTAGAGGCGGCGGCAGCGTCGGCGATGCGGGCCGACATCGCGAAAACCAAGCTGAACCTCCGCAGCGTCGGTCACCTTCCGCTTGACCGGGAGACCGCGGTTCGAGAACTAACCGAGGAGGAGCGCGCGTTGCGGGACTCGCGGCCCAAGACGCGGCGCTGGCGGGCGCTCGAGAAGCTCGACCAGGAGGTCGACCGGATGAAGGCGCGCCAGGAAGCCGCCGGCGCGCGCCAGCAGGAAGCCGAGGCCGCGCTCAATCGTGCCCCAGAGGAAGATGCGCGCCGCCTCGCCGATTGGTTGGGCGGCGGCGAGAAGGGCGAGCGGCCGCCCGCGGAGCGGTACGAGCGCGAGCGCGAACGAGACGCAGCAAGGCTGCTCGTGGAGGCGGCCATCGTCGAGGTCGACCGGGCGCTCGAGCGGCGCCTACAACACGTCGAGGGCAATAGGGCAAAGATGCTCGCGGACGCGCGGCGCGACGTCGGGGAAGCCCGCCAGCGGCTGCAGGCGCACGCTGAGGCGCTGCCGGCGCTGCGGCAGGCGCTGCTCGACAGCCGCGAAAACTTGCTGTGGGCTGCGAGCTTCCCCGAGCGGGTCGAGGGCTTCGTGTCCCCTACCGCCGTGGCGCTTGGCCTGGTCGCGCCCGTCAAGAAGGCGCTCGGCACGAACGCACGCGTCGAGTACGCCGCGCTCGTGCAGGCGCTCAACGAGGACGCCCGCGCAATCGCCGAGGCTTTCAGCGACGCGCAAAAGGGTCAGCTCGGAATCGCGGAGCCGCGCTCGCCGGAGAAGGAGGCACTGTGGGACGACGACCCCGACAACGTGGCCTGGAAACGACGCGAGCTCGAACGTGCCCGTCAGCTGGCCGAGTGGCACGACCCGGAGCGGCTCGCCGCCGAGGTCAGGGATCAGCGACCGTGAGCACGCTCGTCCGTCGCCGGAATACGCGTTAGGAACGATGCGCGTCTGCCCCGGCTGCGGCCGCCTCCACGCCCGCAACGGCCGCTGCTCCGCGTGCGAGGCGCAGCGCAACGCGCAACCCACCCGGCGCGCGCACCGCACCGCCTGGCACCGCACCCTCCGCGCCCACGTGCTCGAACGCGACCGACGCACCTGCATGATCTGCGGCCGCCCCGGAGCCGACACGCTCGACTACATCGTGCCGCTCGCACACGGCGGCGAACAGACCGCGGAGAACGCGAGAGCCGCCCACCTCGCCTGCAACTCACGGCTCGGCGCCACCGTGAGGCGGAACCGATGACCCCCCCGGTTTTTGGGTGCGTTCCCCACGTACCCCTCGCAACCCCGTTCGCGGTCTGTACGGGTTCGACGAGGCGGGGTGGGGTGTGATGCCGGGGCCGCCTCCGAAGCCGCCGGGGCAGCGGCGAAGGCGAAACAAGTCGGTGAAGGCCGAGCAGCTTCCGGCGAGCGCGGCGAAGACGCCGCCGATCCTGCCGGACTCGGACGCGCTGCTCGAGCGGACGCGGGAATGGTGGCGGACGGTGTGGTCGAGCCCGATGGCGGCGGTGTTTCTCGAGGCTGACGTGGCGGCGCTTGCGCGTTTGGCAACGCTCGTCGATCGTGTTTATCGGGGCGAGTCGAGCGCGAGGCTGCTCGGCGAGATCCGGGCGCTCGAGGATCGGTTCGGACTGTCGCCGCTCGCGCGCCGCCGGCTGCAGTGGGAGGTCGATCGGGCTGCGGCCGTCGCCGGTGGCGGCGGTGGTGCGGGGGAGGCGGAGGAGCGGTGGCTGCGCGTCGTCTCCGAGTAGAGCGGACGCTCGGCCCGGAGGTTGTCCGCTGGATCGAGCGTGAGCTCGTTCACGGGCCCGGTGACGTGGAGGGGCAGCCGATCGAGCTCGACGACGAGCAGGCGCGCTTCGTGCTGCGCGCCTATGAGGTCGACGATCGGGGCCGTCGGGTTGTCCGGCGGGCGGTGCTGTCGCGGCCGAAGGGGCGGGCGAAGTCGGAGATCGCGGCGATGCTGGCATGCGTGGAGGCGCTCGGCCCGGCCAGGTTCGCGGGCTGGGCGGCGGACGGGCGGCCGGAGGGGCGGCCGGAGGGGCGGCCGGTGCGTTCGCCGCTCGTGCGGATCGCGGCGACGGAGGAGGGGCAGGCGGGCGACACGTATCAGGCGGCCGCGTTCATGCTCGCGCACGGTGCGATCTCACGGACGCCCGGACTCGACGTCGGGCTAACGAGGACGTTCCTGCCGGGCGGCGGCCGCGTGCAGCCGGTGACAGCCTCGGCGGCTTCGAAGGAAGGCGGCCTCGAAACCTTCGCGATCTTCGACGAGACGCATCTTTATGTCGGCCCCGAGCTGCATCGGCTGCACGAGACGATCCGCCGGAATCTCGCGAAGCGCCGCCAGGCGGAGGCGTGGAGCCTCGAGACGAGCACGATGTACGGCGTCGGCGAGGACTCCGTCGCGGAGGGATCTCACAAGTACGCGAACGCGGTCAGGGAAGGCCGCCTGAGCGACCCCGGCCTGCTTTTCGATCACCGGGAGGCGCCCGCCGGCTTCGACTTCAGCGACGACGACGAGTTGCGTGCCGCTCTCGCCTACGTCTACGGCGACGCGAGCGTCTGGATCGACCTCGAGCGGCTTGTGGCGGAAACGCGCGACCCGCAAACGGACGAGGCCCAGTTCCGCCGGTTCTTCTTGAACCAGCCGACCGCCCGCTCGGATTCGTTCCTGCCGGCGGCGGCGTGGGAGCGGTGCGCCGACCCGGCCCGGATCGTCGCGGACGGCGCCGAGGTCGTGCTGGGGTTCGACGGTTCCGTCGGCGGCCCGCACGGGCTCGACAGCACCGCGCTCGTCGCTGTCGCCGTCGGGGAGACGCCGCACGTCTTCCCGTGGTGGACGTCTGGGAGCGGCCGCCCGGTGTGAAGGACTGGCTTGTGCCGCGCGAGGCGGTCGACGCGGCCGTCGATCGCGCGCATCGCCGCTGGACGGTTCGCGAGCACGTCTGCGACAAGTCCCGCTGGTATGACGAGTTCGCGGAATGGGCCGTCCGCTACGGCGAGCCGCCGCTCGTCGAGTTCCCACAGACACGGCCGCTGATGAGCACCGCCTCCGTCGCGTTCCGTTCCGCGGTCACGCAGGGCGCTATCACCCACGACGGCAACCCCGCGATCGCCTGCCACCTCGGAAACGCGATCGCGACACCGCATGCCCGCGGCTTCTTTATCAACAAGTCATCGAAGCACTCGGCCCGCGTGATCGACCTCGCCACCGCGACAGTCATGGCGCATCTGCGCGCGATCGCGCCCGACCTCGCCGGCGGCCGCAGTGTCTATGAGACTCGGGCCGTGATCGTCGTCTAGGGCGAGCGCGCTTTACTTGCGGGTAGCTGCGAGCTGTCCGCACGCCGTGGCGATGTCGCGGCCCCGAGTCAGTCGCACGGTGGCCGGCAGTCTCCGCTCGGTCTAGGACGGCTTTGAATCTCGCGATCGTCTCGCGCGACGACCCCTCAAACTCGCTCCCCTTGTTGCTCCCGTGACCTTCAAGCCTTGTATTTACGCGCGCAAGAGAGGAGGCTGTCCGGTGTGGCCGTTCCATCGCGAGCCCCGTCTCGCGTGCGCACGGCCTCGCGCGGACGACAATCGAGGCGACGACGCTTCGGTGCGATCAGAAGGAGTTCTTATGGGAGTCAGACGACTCACCCTGTTAGCGGCGGTGCTGCTCGCCCTCGCGGCCGCGGTGATCGGAGGTGCCGCATGGGCACCCTCGGCGGGCGCGGAACGCTCGACCGTCGATCGTCAGCTTCAGGAACTGAAGGCCGCCACGGCCCGTTATCACTCGGTCGAGCAGGCGATCGCGGCGGGCTATTTGCCGCCCGGCGGGCAGATGCCGCCGCCGCCGTTCACGTGTGTCACGGACCCGAGCGGGAACATGGGCTATCACTTCGAGAATCAGGCGCTGATGACGGACGGCGTGATCAACCTCACTCAGCCCGAAGTTCTGCTCTACGAGCGCATGCCGAACGGACAGTTCAAGCTCACGGCTGTTGAGTACTACATGCAGGCCAATCAGGCCGCCACGGCGCCTGTGATCCTCGGCCAGACCTTCTTGGGCCCGATGGCGCCCCATCACCCGGGGATGACGGTTCACTACGACCGCCACGTGTGGCTCTGGAAGGACAACCCGAACGGGCTCTTCAACAACTGGAACCCGACCGTCTCCTGCCCCTAGACAAGAGGCTGGAGAGAGCGAGACGAGGCGCTCGCCCGCGCCTCGTCTCGCCCGAGCACGGCGCAAAATTAGGAGGCGAGGCGGTGGAAGTTGGAACCGTCCACTTAGTCGAACCGCCAGCCCGGTCGGTCGGATGCGGCCGCACGATCGCGGGGGCTGGACGCCGACGACCCGCCGAACGAGGACGCAGAAGTGTGACTCCGCGACCGGCGGCAGTCGTGGCACGGTGTAAGTACGTCCCTGACCAGACGTTCGCTGACGGGGCCGGGTCACCGGCTCGGCCCCCGAAGCACCTCGTCCGATCAGGCAATCAAAGTAAGGAGTAAGAACGTAAATGGTCAGGTTGATGTGGACACCAGTGATTCCGATCTAGGCGAAACCGCCTACTGGGGTGGGCCCGAACCCGATCCGGATGCGGGCAAGCCGCCGATCATGTGCCTCGTGCCGCCGGTCGTGCCGGTGATCGACGACGAGGAGCGTGAGCGGCAGCTCCGCTTCACGGAATATCACGGGCCGCAAGTGTCAGACCCGAAGCTGAGGCGCAAGATCGAAGCCGAAGCAGCCGAGCATCGTCGCGCGCTTGGTAGGCCACCTGCGAGTGCGAAGGTGTCCAGAGATGTCTCCGTTTCGTACCCGCCCAGCGATCTCCGCTAGTGCCGTCGCGGAGAAATCCCTGCAATTCGCAGTAAGCCGACGCGCGGATTCGAACCGCGGACCCCTTCATTACGAGGGAAGGACGAGTGAGGAACGCGCGTCCACACGCGGGAACGCGCGGACACATTCTCGCTGGAAAACGAGGAGTTCTTCAGCTCATCCAGCGGACGCGAGTGCCCGCTCGTGCCCGAGCTGACGTATCCGTTTTGTACCTGCGCTCTCTACCGTTCCCGCCGTGAATCTCGGTTGGCGAGCCGTACTGCTGTGTAGATGACGGCGCCGACGACGACGATTCCGACGGTCATCGAGAGGGTCATCCAGACCCAGTCGCTCCCATCCATCCAGTCGTTCATGGGTTCTCCTTCTCGTCGAGCTGCGTTTTGTCGGGGCAGCTAGGCCTGTTGCGACGCGGTGGTGGCGAGGTCGATCGGGTTGCGGAGGCAGTAGACGCCGGGGCAGCGGGCGTCGGCCCGCTCTTTGAGCTCGTCGATTGTCTCCTGTGGTGCGTCGGCTTCGACCTCGAGGTGCCAGTCGATGTGCTCGACGGGCGGCTGTTCGTCGACTCCGAGTGCGCGGCTTTGGTTGACCTCGGTGGTGATGACTCCGCGCAGCGCCCGTAGCTCGATGCCCTCGCGCGCTGCTTCGGTTGCGAAGGTCATCGCGTAGCAGGCGAGGCCGCCCCAGAGGCAGTAGGCAAGTGGGTTCGGGGCGGAGCCGCTGCCGCCGAGTTGCGGCGGGAAGTCGCAGGAGAACTCGACTTCGCCGCCCGGGTAGGGGATCCGGCCCTGGAACTGTGGTGCGCCGGCGCGCGTCTGCCATTCGCCGGACAGCTCGACCGGCTGGCGAAGCGAGGTGGGATCGGTCGTTCCCTGCTCGACCGTTTGCAGGAGCGTTTCGAGGTTGACGTTGTGCATTGGGGCCTCCGATCGTTCTGTGGAAGTTCTGCTACTGTAGCAACTATTCAGTTGTGTAGTTGTTCAGTAGAGGAGTCGTATGAGTCTTCCCCAGCCCCTGCCTGACCCGCTGATCGAGTTGATCGCGCGCCGCTTTCGCGTGATCGGCGAGCCGATGCGGATCAAGCTGCTCGACTCGCTGCGCGAGCGTGAGGCGAGCGTGAGCGAGTTGTGCGAGGTGACCGGTGCGTCGCAGCAGAACGTCTCGAAGCACCTCGGCGTTCTGCTCGAGGCCGGGATCGTCGGTCGCCGCAAGGAGGGCAACCAGGTCTTCTACTCGATCGCCGACGAGAGCGTCTTCCGTCTCTGCGAGGAGGTCTGCGGCGGCCTGCAGCGGCAGGTCGCCGAGCTGAACGCGATCGTCGCAGGGGTCGGGCGATGAGGGGCGGCTGGCCTCCGGAGCGGCTGCTGTTCGCGCTCGCTGGAACGCTGACGCTCGCGAGCGCGGCGCTAGCAGTGCTCGTCTCGCCCTGGTTTCTGCTGCTGGCGGCCTTCGTCGGCCTCAACCAGTGGCTCTTTGCCGGCGTCGGCGCCTGCCCGGCCTCGATCGCGCTCGAACGGGGGCTCGGAGTGGAGCGGGGGTGCCGCCGATGAGCGCCTACGGTCCCCTCGGACGCCTCGGCGCCTGGACGGCCGGGCACTTCAAGCTCGTCCTCCTCGCCTGGGTCACGATCGCGGTCGGCTTCGGTGCCTTCGCGCCCAAGGCCGAGCACGCACTCTCCGGCGCCGGCTGGGAGGCAAACGGATCCGAGTCCGTCACCACCCGCAAGGCGATCGACGCCTCCTTCGCCGGGCAGGGAAGCTACGCGCTCCTGGTCGCAGTCCACGGTACCGGCGACCTGCAGCCTGCGATCGTGAAGGCGACTGCGCTGCTCGAGAACGACCCTCGCGTCTCGCGCGTCGCGCCGGCCCAGATCTCACGCGACGGCCGCACCGCGATCCTCAGCGCCGGAGCGGCCGCGAACCCGACGGAGATGGTGCGCGCGGCCGACGACCTCAAGGGCGAGCTCGCGGCGCTCTCGGACGGGCGCGTCAGCGTCAGCCTGACCGGGGCGCCCGGGATGTGGTCCGACTTCAACGAGGCCAACAAGTCGGCGATGCTGAAGTCGGAGCTCTATTCCTGGCCGGTCACGCTCGTTATCCTGATGCTCGCCTTCGGCTCGCTCGTCGCGGCCGGACTGCCGCTGCTTCTGACCATCCTCGGGCTGGTGGCCTCCGCCGGCAGCCTCTTCCTCGTTACCCACGCCTTCGACGTCTCGATCTGGTCGATGAACTTCGCGCTCATGTTCGCGCTCGCGCTCGGAATCGACTACGCCCTCTTCATCGTCGCCCGCTTCCGCGGAGCCCACTTCGGCTCCGCGATCGACACGCGCGACGCAGTAGCGACCACGATGGACACCGCCGGCAAGGCGGTGCTCTTCTCCGGTCTGACGGTGCTGATCTCGCTCTCGGCGGTGATGCTCGTACCCAGCCCCGCCTTCCGCTCGATGGCGCTCGGGATCATGCTCTCAGTCGCGTTCATCCTGCTTGCGACGCTGACGCTGCTGCCGGCGGTGCTCGCCCGGCTCGGCGACCGCGTCGACCGGCTGGCATTGCCCTGGGTGCACGCCGGTGAGCATCGCTCGCCGCGCTTCGCCCGCTGGGGCGAGCTGCTCTGGCGCCGACCGGCCCTCTTCGGGATCCCGGCGCTGGCGATCCTCGTGCTGCTGGCGCTGCCGCTGCTGCGGCTCGACACCGGCATGCCCTCGATCAAGGTCGTGCCCGAAGGCGACGGCTCGCGCCTCGGCTACACGCAGGTGCAGGAGGCGTTCGGACCCGGCGCACCGGGGACGCTTCAGATCCTCGCTCCCGCGGCTGAGTCTGCGCGGGCGACGGCGGTGCTCGAAGCCGACCCGGGGATCGCGGCAGTCGCTCCGGCGCAGCGCTCCGACGGCAGCGCTCTCTTGCTCGCCGTGCCGACTGCCGACCCGTCCGATCCCTCGGTCGGAGCCACGATCGACCGGCTCCGAGGCTCGCTGCCGGACGGCGCCCTCGTCGGCGGAGCCGTCGCCGAAAACCACGACCTCGAGGCGGTGCTCGCCGCGAAGACGCTGCCCGTGTTCGCCGTCGTGCTCGCGCTCGGCTTCCTGCTCCTACTCGTCGCGCTGCAGGCACCGCTGATCGCGCTCGCCGGCGTGCTCACCAACCTGCTCGCAACCGCGGCCGCGTTCGGCGTCGGCGTCCTCGTCTTCCAGGACGGCAATCTCTCCGGCCTGCTCGGCTTCGAGTCGCAGGGCTTCCTCAACGCCTGGGGGCCCGTCTTCTTCTTCGCGATGATCTTCGCGATCTCGATGGACTACACGGTCTTCCTGCTCTCCTCGGCCAAGGAGCACTGGGACCGCACCCACGACCCGCACGAGGCGATGGTCGGCGGGCTCGCCCACTCGGGCCGCACGATCTTCGCCGCCGGCGCCGTCATGGTCGCCGTCTTCTTCACCTTCGCCCTCTCCGGCCCGATCCCGCCCAAGGAGATGGGCGTCATCCTCGGCGTCGCCGTGCT
>JBDSOJ010000129.1:0-5155 GCA_039914895.1 Gaiellaceae bacterium | reverse complement strand
TAGGCGCTCTCGACGAAGTCCTCCGCCGCCTGCTGGCGCCGCTCGAAGTCGTCCGCGGTCGCGTTGGCCGCGTCGACCTGCTCCTCCAACCCGGCAATCCGGTTGTCGAGGCGCCGCCGCTCCGAGTCGTCGACGAAACCGCGGCCCGAGATGCCGACCCCGATCAGGATCCCGACGACGAGCATCAGGAAGACGGCCGCGAGCGAGGCGACGTGATAGCGGAGGTCGAACACCGGCGAAGCCTAGAGCCCGAAGACGTTGCGCAGCGCCGGTGACGCCAGGATCGCCACGACGAGCGCTGCCAGCGCGGCCAGACCGAACAGCACGAGCGGCCAGACGCCGATCCGCCGGCTCACGAGCTGTGAGACACCCTTGGCGTCGACGAGGATCTCCCCCACCTTCAGCCGGGTCACGAATGTCGAGGACATGCCCGCGCGGCTGCGCTCGAGGAACTCGACGAGGTTGAAGTGCGTCCCGACGGCGACGATCAGCTCGGCGCCTTTGTCGTGGGCAAGCAGCAGAGCGATGTCCTCGGAGATCCCGGGCGCCGCGACGGTCTGGAACGGGACGCCGAGGCGCTGCAGCCGCGCCTCGCCGGGCGCATGGCCCTCGCGGTAGGCGTGGACGAGGACCTCGGCGCCGCAGCGGAGCGTGGCGTCGGTGACGGAGTCCATGTCGCCGACGATCACGTCCGGCTTCCAGCCCTCCTCGAGCAGCGCCTCGGCGCCGCCGTCCACGGCGACGAGCACGGGCCGGAAATCGCGCACGTAGGACCGCACGATCTTGAGGTCGCGCTTGTGCCCGGGCCCGCGGGCGACGACGAGTGCGTGCCGGTCGCGGAAGCTCGTCTCGAGCGCCGGGAAGTCGAGCCCCTCGGTCAGCAGCTTTCCCTCCTCGCGCAGATAGCGGAGCGTGTTGTCCGCGAACTCCTGCAACGCCTCGGTGACGCGGCCCTGCTGCTCGTGGAGGGCGCCGGCGAGCTCCCGCTCCTCGAGCGCGCGACCGGTCGCAACGCAGGTGCCGTTCCGGAAGAGGCTTGCGCCGCGGACGGTCAGCCGCTCGCCGTCGGCGAGCGCGTCGAAGAGATCGATGCCGTCGACGTCGATCAGCCGGACGCCGCCGCGGACGAGCTGGAGCGGGCCTGGATTCGGGTAGCGACCCGACTGCGACGGGGCGACGTTGACGACGACGCGCACGCCCGACTCGACGAGCTCCTCGGCCGAGACGCGGTCGAGGTCGGTGTGGTCGATGATCGCGATGTCGTCGGGGTGAAGCCGGCGCACGAGCTCCTTGGTGCGCCGGCCGAGGCGCGCGGTGCCGGTGTGCTCCACGAGGCTCATCGCAGCGTCGAGATGAAGTCGCGGCCGCCCAGCATCCGTTCGAGCTCGTCGCGGCGCTGCGCGTCGTCGAGCAACTCGATCCGCGTGTGAGTGGGGTCGCCGGGAACCTTCTCGACGAGGTAGTGGGTGTCGGCGACGCTCGCGATCTGGGGCAGGTGAGTGATCGTGATCACCTGCGCGCGCTCGGCGAGCCGCTTCAGCGTCGCGGCGACCGCGTGCGCGGTCTCGCCGCCGATGCCGGCGTCGATCTCGTCGAACACCAGCGTCTCTCCGCCGGCGACAGCCGCGATCGCGAGCGCCACGCGGGAGAGCTCGCCGCCGGAGGCGGTCTCGGCGACCGGTCCGAATGGCAGCCCCGCGTTCGGGCGGATCAGGAAGACGGACTCGTCGGCTCCCGTCGGGCCGGCGTCCCGCTCACGCAGCTCGAGGCGGAACTCGCCGTCGCCCATGCCGACGCCGCGCAGCTCTTCGGCGACCGCCGCGGCGAACGGGTCGGCCGCCTTCTGGCGCGCGGCGCGCAGGGAGTCCGCCAGACCGCTCGACCTGGCTTCCGCTGCCGCGAGCGCCTCGGCCGCGGCCACGGCCGGGTCGAGCCCGCCGTCGAGCGCCGACAGCTCCTCGCGAGCGGCGGTCGCGCGGGCGAGCAGGTCGTCGTAGGCGGCCGCGCCGAAACGGCGGCGCGCGTCCGAGATCCGCTCCAGCTCTCCCTCGACGTGCTCGAGCCGGTCGGGTTCCGCCTCCAGCGAGGCGAGGAAAGCGCGGAGCTCCGAGCCGAGCTCGCCGAGCCGCAGCTCGATGTCGCGCAGCTCCTCGCCTGCGCGGGCCAGCTCGGGCGCAAGGCGTTCGAGCGGCGCCAGCGAGCGCTCGGCGGCGGCGGCGAGCCCGGTGGCTCCCTCGCCCTCGTCGGGCGCGAGCGCCTCGGCGGCGCGGGCGGCTCCGTCGGCGAGCTCGGTGACGTGGCGCAGCCGCTCGCGCTCGTCGCGCAGGGCCTGCTCGCCACCCGCCTCGAAGCCCTCGGTCGCGTCGACGAGCGCCTGGAGCTCGCGCAACCGCGCCTCCTCGGCTGCCGTGCCGCGCGTCAGCTCGTCGTGCCGTTTGCGAGCCGCGGCGAGCTCGCGCCAGGCGAGCCGCGACTCGCGGCGGCGACGCTGCTGCTCGTCGCCGGCGAAGGCGTCGAGGACGTCGAGCTGGTACGCGGGCCGGGCGAGCCGGCGCTGCTCGAACTGGCCGGACATGGCGATCAGACGCTCGGCGGCCGCGGCGAGATCCTCCCGCGCGACCGCGCGACCCCACGCGTACGCGCGCGTGCGGCCGTCGGCGAAGACGCGCCGTGCCAGCAAGAGACTCTGTTGATCCAACTCGTGCTCGTCCTCGGGTGCGAGCTCCGCGAGCCCGGCCAGCTCCTCGTCGTCGAAGAAGCCGTCGGGAAGGTCGAGCTCGGCCTCGACATAGGCCTCCGTGCCGGCCGCGCCGACGATCCCTGCATCGCCCTTCGCTCCGAGCAGGAGTCCGATCGCCTGCGTCAGGATCGTCTTGCCGGCGCCGGTCTCGCCGGTGATCGCGGTCAGCCCGGGATCAGGGACGAGCTCGCCCTGGCGGACGAGCACGAGATTCTCGATCCGGAGGCTACGAAGCAAAGGTTCGGCTGTAGCGGCTGAAGAACGTGACCTCGGGCAGCGTCGCGAGGAGCGAGCGCTGCTCGCCGAGGCGGGCGACAGCGCGGCCGCCCGGGGCGAGGTCGCCGACCCGGTGACCGTCGACCAGCGCGGTCGCGGGGACGTCGGGCGTCCGGTTCCAGACGATCAGCTCGTCGTCGCGCGGCACGACGAGCGGCCGGGCGTTCAGCGAGTGCGGCGCGACGAACGTGACCGCCATCGCGTCCAGCCCCCAGACGAGCACCGGACCGCCGTTCGAGAAGTTGTAGCCCGTCGATCCCGACGGCGTCGCGCAGACGACCCCGTCGCAGGCGAGGCGGCCGAGCCCCTCGCCCCCGACCGCCCACTCGAGCTGGATCATCCGACCGACGACGGCGCTCGTGATCACGAGGTCGTTGACCGCGACGCGGCGCTCGTCGCCGACCTCGACGTCGAGCGTCGGCACGTCCTCGACGCGGTAGTCGCCCGCGAAGACGCGTGCGAGCCCGCTCTCGAGGTCGTTTCGCTTGATCGAGGCGAGGAAGCCGACGCGGCCGAAGTTGACGCCGATCACGGGGACGCCGGTGCCGAGGTAACGGGCGAGCGCCCGCAGCATCGTCCCGTCGCCGCCGAGCACGACGGCGATGTCGACGTCCGTCTCGGCGTCCGGATCTTGCTGCAGCTCGACTCCGGCCTCGCGCGCGACGTCCGCGAGCCGCGCGAGCGCGGAGCCGATCGCCTGCGGCTTGCCGTGTGTGATCACGGCCGCGCGCTTGACGGCGCTAGGCGGCTGTGACTGCACGGTCGATGCGCTGGTCGATGTCATCGAGGAGCACCGGGTCGGCGCTGTTGATCAGGTGGACGAAGAACTCGCGGTTGCCCTTCGGTCCGGGCAGTCCGGAGTCTACGACGCCGACCGCCGTTCCAGCCCACTCGAGAGCGGCGTGGACGACCTCGCGCAGCACCCGGCGGTGGATCTCGGGGTCACGGACGACGCCGCCCCGCCCGACCTCGTCCTTGCCGGCCTCGAACTGCGGCTTTACGAGCACGATCGCGTCCCAGCCCGGCTCCAGCAGCTTCAGCACCGACGGCAGCGCGATCCTGACGCTGATGAAGGAGACGTCCGCGACGAGCAGGTCGGGGCGGAACGGCAGCTCGGTGAGCTGACGCGCGTTCGTCCGCTCCAGCACCGTGACGCGGGGGTCGTCGCGCAGCTTCGGGTGCAGCTGGCCGTAGCCGACATCGACGGCGATCACGCGCGCGACGCCGTGTTGGAGCAGGTAGTCCGTGAACCCGCCTGTGGAGGCGCCGACGTCGATCGCCTCCCGGCCGTCGAGCTCGACCTCGAGCTGTTCCAGCGCGTTCGCGAGCTTCTCGCCGCCGCGCGAGACGAAGCGCGGCGGCCGCTTCACCTCCAGCTCGGCGTCCTCCGCGACCTGGTGGCCGGGCTTGTCGTAGCCGGGAACGAGGCCGGCGAGCACGAGCGCCTGCGCCTGCGCGCGGCTCCCCGCCAGGCCGCGCTCGACGAGCAGGACGTCGAGTCGCTTCTTCATCGCGCTCAGGGTAGTCGCCGCGGGTGTTACAAGATCGTCATGGAGTTGCATGGAGATCGCGTCGTCCTGCGGCCATTGACGGAGGGCGACGTGTCCCGGCTCGTCGAGATCGGGTCGGAGCCGGAGGTCTTCCGTTGGTGGGGCGCCCAGCCGGCCGAGGACATGGGTGCGAAGGCCCGCGGCGAGGAGCCGGACGAGACGTTCTTCGCGATCCTCGTCGACGGAGAGCTGGCCGGCCTGATCCAGTTCCACGAGGAGAACGAGCCCGACTTCCGGCACGCAGGGATCGACCTCTTCCTGTCCGAGTCGTTTCAGGGCAACGGACTCGGGGTCGACGCCGTGAGGACGGTGGCCCGGCATCTCGTGCGCGACCGCGGTCACCACCGCCTCGTGATCGATCCCGCGGCGGACAACGAACGTGCAATCCGGTGCTACGAGAAAGTGGGCTTCCGGCGCGTCGGCGTCATGCGCGAGTACTGGCGCGATCCCGACGGCGCCTGGCGCGACGGCCTGCTGCTCGATCTGCTCGCGGACGAGCTGGCATGACCGTCACGGCGACTGCGATCGACTGGCTGCTCGCGTCGGACGAGCCGGGAGTCGTCTGCCAGGCGAAGCGCGACCTGCTGGA
>JBDSOJ010000123.1:0-8995 GCA_039914895.1 Gaiellaceae bacterium | reverse complement strand
ACCCGAACCCGAGCCCGAACCGGTCCACGTGCCGCAGCTCGCGGCCGTGGCAGCTCCCGTCGAGCCCGAACCCGAACCGGTCGCTCCCGCAGAGCCCGAGCCCGCCCCGGTAGCAACGCTTCCGCTTCCCGCACACCCGCAGGAGTGGAACGTGTGGGAGATCGAGCGGCTCGCCCGGGAGCGGTCCGGAGTCGACCCCATCCGTGACGAGGAGTGGGGCTACCTGCTCGTGTACCTCCGCGAGTACGCCTCTCCCGACGGCGTCCTGCCGACGGACTTCGATGCGCTCGTGCGCGAGTCGTTCGGCGACCTCGTCGCCGGCCGCGCGCGGTGACGCTCAACATCCTCCAGCGCACGATCGCGCTGGCGGCGGTCGCCCTGGTTGCGGGCGTGGCGGTGCTCGCGCTCACCGGAGGCGCCGCGGACGACGGAGAGGCCGGGCCGCAGCAGGTGCCGGTCGCGGGCGGTGGGGGCTGGTACACGGCACTTGCCGGCTCCCGCGGCGCCGCCCGCGACGCCGAGAGAACGACGTGCGCGCGCATCCTCACTGGACGCTCGCTGGGAGTCACCCATCCCGTGCTGCCCTGCGGAGCGAAGATCTTCATCAGCTACGGCGGCTCGGAGGTCCTGACCGAGGTGATCGACACGAAGCTGAAGCAGCCCGGCCGCCAGTTCGAGCTGACCGAAGCCCTGGCGCAGCAGCTCGGCGTCGAAGGAACGCAGCAGATCCGTTGGAGATTTGCGACACGAGGCTGAGCCAGGCCGCGAAGCGGCCTCTTCAGGGGTTTGCGCGATCGGAATCCGCTTCTGCGGATTCCGATCA
The DNA here is from genome assembly GCA_039914895.1 of Gaiellaceae bacterium. GTDB lineage: Bacteria > Actinomycetota > Thermoleophilia > Gaiellales > Gaiellaceae > Gaiellasilicea. The sequence goes on along the minus strand of JBDSOJ010000123.1, from coordinate 8,172 downwards.
TGCGACGGTATGATTGGTCGTGCTCGACCCTGTACGTGGCCTTGCGCGTAAACGTGAACCAACGCTCACGTGAAGGGAGCCTGGGTCCGGTCTAGACCTCACCCGTCGACGTCCGGCACGGCACCCACCTGGTACAGCCAGGTTCGCATCGGCGTAAGGAAACATCGGCAGGGTGGAGTTTTTTGGCGCAAGATCGGGATCTGCGGAAGCAGATCCCGATCGCGCGAAGACCCCTAAAGGGTCGCTTCGCTCCCGGGTTCATTCCCGTCTTCACCGCTACGCTGCCCGCATGATCGAGGTCGTCGGGGATTCTGCGCGTGGGGATGAGCTTGCGTTCGTGCGGCTTGCGGTCGACGGTGACCGGATCGTCGAGGCCGACGCGCTTGGGCTCGCGCGGCCGCTCGCTGGGCTGACGCTGCTCGAGGCCGCGGCGGTGCCGGGCGAGACGCTCGCCGCCGACGCGCTCGCGAACGCGCTCGCCGAGGTCTTCACCGCGGCGCCCGATCCGGAACGGATCGCCGTCGCGATGAGCGGCGGCGTTGACAGCGCCGTCGCGCTACTGCGTGCCGGGCCGGGTGCGATCGGGGTCACGCTCAGGCTCTGGCTCGATCCCGCCGGCCCCGACTCGGAGCGTGCCTGCTGCTCCCCGGAGGCCGTCATCGCCGCGCGCGAGACCTGCCATTCCCTGGGGCTCCCGCACGTGACACTCGACCTGCGCGAAGCGTTCCGCCGCGCCGTCGTCGAGCCCTTCGTCGAGTCGTACGCCCGCGGCGAGACGCCGAACCCGTGCGGGCGCTGCAACGGCGACTTCCGCTTCGACGAGCTCCTCGCCTTCACCGAGCGAGCCGGCGCGGCGAAGCTCTGGACCGGCCACTACGCGCGTATCGTCGAGCGCGGCGGCCGGCGGCTCCTCGCTCGCGCCGCCGATCCAGACAAGGATCAGTCCTACATGCTGGCCCCGCTCGACCCGGCGCAGCTCGGCCGGATCGAGTTCCCGCTCGGCGAGCTGACGAAGGCCGAGACCCGCGCGGAGGCGGCCGCCGCCGGCCTCGACGTCGCCGAGCGCCGCGAGAGCCAGGAGGCGTGCTTCCTTGCCGGCGACGACTACCGCGCCTTCCTCGAGCGCCGGGGTCTCGAGCCGTCCGACGGCTCGATCGTCGACGAGGACGGCCGCGAGCTCGGCCGGCACGACGGCGTCTGGCGCTACACGCCCGGCCAGCGCCGCGGGATCGGCGTGGCGGCGGCCGAGCCGTTGTACGCGCTCCGCTCCAACGCCGCCACGAACACGCTCGTCGTCGGTCCCCGCGGCTCGCTCGCGTGTACCGCCGTCGAGGTTCGCGGCGTGTTGCACGTTCCGGTCGAGCAGGCGGACGCGAAGCTCCGCTACCGCTCCGAAGCGATCGCCGCGCGCGTTCGCCCGAACGACGAGGGATTCGCCCTGGAGCTCGAGCAGCCGGCTTACGGGGTTGCGCCCGGCCAGATCGCGGCTCTCTACGACGACGGCGGCGCCGTTGTCGGCTGCGGCGTGGTGTCGTCCGCGGGTCGTAACTAGGATGCGCGAGGTGTACTTTCTCGCGGTCACCGCCGGCGACCTCGCCAACTACGCCCTCGCAGCGTTCCTCGTCGCCGTCGGCGCCGGACTCGCCTATGCGTTCCTGCGTCTGGGCGGAACCTTCGGACGCCTTTCCTCGTTCATCAGCGGAACGGAAGAGGAGCTGCTGCCGGTCATTCACAAGGTCGGCGAGAGCGTCGACAAGGTGAACGGGCAGCTGGACAAGGTGGATCGGGTGACGGACAGCGCAGTAGACATGGCCGACAACGTCGACACCGCGGTACGCGCGGTGAGCATGGCGATCACGCGGCCGGTGCAGAAGGTCTCCGGCTTCGCGGCCGGGGTCACGCACGGCGCCGCCTCGCTGAAGGTGCACCGCGACTGGTCCGAGGCTGTCCGCACCGGCAAGGAGGCGGCCGCAAGGCGCGAGCGCGACCTCGCCGACGAGTTGCGCGCCGCCGACGACCAGACGACCTAGATGGACGAGTTCACGATCCAGATTCCGCGAGAGCGTCCGTTTTCGGCCGTCGCCGACCTCGTGGTGGGGGGAATTGCAGCTCGGCACGACGTCACGCTCGACGTCCTGGACGACCTGCAGCTCGCCCTCGACTCCTTGCTCGAGCACGACGAAGCAGACGATCGCGAGGTCGGCATCGTCCTGCGCGTGGCCGGCGACACGATCGAGGCCAGCGTCGGCCCGCTCTCGCAGAAGACGGCCGCCGCTCTGGAGGAGGAGGCGGGCGACGGGCTTGGCCTTCGCCGCCTGCTCGAGACGACCATGGACAGCGTCACGCTGAGCCACCGGGACGGCGGCGCGTGGGTCGAGCTCCGCAAGGGGTACTTGCTGGCAGGGACGGAGAGGTGACGCGCCTATCCGACAAGGTGCTGCTGCGCCGCTACCACGAGCAGGGCGACCTCGCTGCGCGGGAGCAGCTGATCGAGCAGTACCTTTCGCTCGTGCGCTCGCTCGCGCGGCGCTACGCCTATCGCGGCGAGCAGCTCGACGACCTCGTCCAGATCGGCTGCATCGGCCTGATCAAGGCGATCGACCGCTTCGACATCGACCGTGGCGTCGAGCTCACCACCTACGCGACGCCGAACATCATCGGCGAGATCAAGCGCCACTTCCGCGACAAGGGCTGGGCCGTACGTGTCCCCCGTGGGCTGCAGGAGCTGAACGTCCAGCTCTCGAAGATCGTTGAGGACCAGACCGTCCAGCTCGGCCGCTCGCCGACGATCCCCGAGCTCGCGAAAGCTGCCGGCGTCGAGGAGGAGCTCGTGCTCGAGGCGCTCGAGTCCGGCCGCGCGTACACGTCCCTCTCGCTCTCGGCCAGCGGCTCGGACGAGGACGGCGAGATCGATCCGCTCGAGTCGCTCGGCACCGAGGAGCACCAGTATTCGGTCTCGGAGGATCGCGCCGTGCTCGCACCCGGCTTCCGCGTGCTCGACGAGCGCGAGCGCCGCATCCTCCACCTCCGCTTCTTCGACGGCCTGACGCAGAGCCAGATCGCCCAGCACGTCGGAATCTCGCAGATGCACGTCTCGCGCCTGATCCGCCGTGCGCTCGAGAAGATCCGCGACGAGATCGCGACCGACGAGCAGCTCGAAGAGCTGACGCCCAAGCGTCGCGCCAGCTAGCCGGACTCGGCACTCCCTACAATCCCAGGGTGCGTACGTCCGCAGAGCTGCGCGAGGAGTTTCTCGCGTTCATGGAGGAGAAAGGCCATACGCGGCTGCCCTCGTGGCCGCTCGTGCCGCGTGCGGACGACCATTCGACGCTGCTGACGACCGCGGGGATGCAGCCGCAGATGCCGTTCTTTCTCGGCCACGAGGAGCCGCCCGCGCTCCTGACTGCGACCTCGCAGAAGTGCTTCCGGACGCCCGACATCGACGAGGTCGGCGCCGACGGCCATCACCTGACCTTCTTCGAGATGCTCGGCAACTTCTCGTTCGGGCAGTACTTCAAGCCGGGTGCGATCGAGCTCGCGAAGGAGTTCGTCGTCGAGCGGCTGCAACTCGACTGGGATCGCGTTTGGGTGACGATCCACGCCGGCGACCCCGTCTTCGAGCTCGGACCGGACGAGGTCGCGATCAGGGAGTGGGAGGCTGTCGGGATGCCGGCGGAGCGGATCGTCGCGCTGCCGAGCTCCGAGAACTTCTGGTCGGTCGGTGGCCCCGGACCGTGCGGCCCCGACTCGGAGATCTACTGGGACTGGGGCGCCGAGCACGGCTGCGGCGACTCGACCTGCGCGCCCGCGTGCCCGCGCTGCGACCGCTTCCTCGAGTTCTGGAACCTCGTCTTCATGGAGTACGAGCAGCATCCCGACGGGACGCTGACGCCGCTGCCGCAGCAGAACATCGACACCGGCATGGGGCTCGAGCGGCTCGCGGCGATCGTGCAGGACGTCCCGAACCGCTCCGTCTACGAGACCGACGGCTACCAGGCGATCATGGATTGGGTGGCGCGCGAGAGTGGGGTCGCCTTCGGCGACTCGGACTCGGCCTCGAAGGCGCACCGTGTCCTCGCCGACCACGGGCGCGGGATGACCTTCCTCGTCGGCGACGGCGTGACGCCGTCGAACGAGGGCCGCGGCTACGTGCTCCGCCGGATCATCCGCCGCGCCGTCCAGCAGGCACGCACCGTCGGGCTCGACCGGCTCTGGGAGGTCAGCGACGTCGTCGTAGAGCAGTTGGGTCAGGCATTCCCGGAGCTGCCGGAGCACCGGGAGCGGATCCGCGACGTGCTCCGCGCGGAGGAGGAGCGGTTCACCGAGACGCTCGCTCGTGGGCTCCGGCTGTTCGAGGAGGTGGCCGCCGCCGGCGCGATCTCCGGCAAGGACGCCTTCGACCTGACCGCGACCTACGGCTTCCCGTTCGAGCTGACGAGCGAGCTGGCGCTCGAGCGGGGGCTGCAGGTGGACGATGACGGCTTCCGCGAGCGGATGGCCGAGCACCGCGAGGTCTCGCGCAGCGGCGGCGCCCGTGCCGCGAGCGCTCTGCCGGGGCCGCCGTCCGAGTTCGTCGGCGACGAGCAGATCGAGGTGCTGACCGCGATCGTCGCGCTCAACGATCTCGGCGACGGCACCTTCGAGGCGAAGCTCGAGCGCTCGCCTTTCTATCCTTCGGGCGGGGGCCAGGTCTCAGACGAGGGCTGGATCGAGCACGACGAGACCGGTGCGCGCGCCAAGCTGCGGGAGGCCGTCCGGCTCGGCGACGACCAGACGCTCGTCCTCGAAGGCACGGGCTTCGCGGTCGGTGACCGCGTCAAGGCGGTCGTGCCCTGGACCGTCCGCTTTCCGACGATGGCGAACCACACGGCGACGCACCTGCTGCACGAGGCGCTGCGGCGCGTGCTCGGCGAGCACGTCCGGCAGGCGGGCTCGGCCGTGCGCCCCGACAAGCTCCGATTCGACTTCACGCATGAGCAGGCGCTGACCGCCGAGCAGCGCGTCGAGGTCGAAACGCTGGTCAACGAGCAGATCTTTGCCAACCGGCCGGTGCGGATCTTCGAGACGCCCATCGACGAGGCCCGGCGGCTCGGCGCTCAGATGCTCTTCGGCGAGAAGTACGGCGAGATCGTCCGCGTCGTCGAGATCGACGGCTTCTCGCGTGAGCTCTGCGGCGGTACGCACGTGCGGTCGACTGCCGAGGTCGGGCCGTTCGCGATCCTCTCCGAGGGCTCGGTCGGCTCGGGCGCCCGGCGGATCGAGGCCGTCACCTCCGGGGCCGCATTCGCGCTGCTGCACGAGCGCGCCGGGGAAGGGGACGAGCTGCGCGCCGAGCTCGCGCAGGTGCGCAAGGAGGCGAAGCAGGGCGGCGGCGGCAAGTCGGAGGCCGACTTCACCGTCACGCGCGAAACCGCGGCCGGCGGCGTGACCGTGCTCGTCGTCGACGTCACGAACGGCGATCCGCTCGACGTCTCCGACAGGCTGAAGCAGCAGCACGCGCCCGCCGCGGTGATCGTCGGCGTCCGCGACAACGGTGCCGCGCAGCTGCTGATCAACCTCGACAAGTCCCTCGAGGGCCGCGGCGTCGATGCGGGCGACGTGATCCGCGAGGCGGCCGCGCTGATCGGCGGCAAGGGCGGCGGCCGGCCGACGATGGCGCGTGCGGGCGGCAAGGACGCGGCGGGGCTCGATGACGCGGTCGCGCTCGCGGAGAAGACGATTCTCGAGGCGCTGCTCTAGCGGGTGACGGGCCTGAAGGTGATCGCTCTCGATTACGGTTCTGCGCGCACCGGCGTCGCGGTCTCCGACGCGACCGGCACGCTCGCGCGGCCGCTTGGCGTCGTCGAGCGTGCGGGGTCTACGGCCGGCCTGCGTCAGCTCGCCGAGCTCGTGGCGGCGGAGGGAGCCGAGCGCGTCGTCGTCGGCCTCCCGCTGACGCTGCGCGGCAAAGCGGGCGCCCAGGCGGAGGAAACGGCGGCGTTCGTCGCTGCGCTCGACGCGTTCCTCGATGTCCCCGTGGAGTCGTTCGACGAGCGCTTCACGACCGCGCTCGCCGCGTCCGGCCCGTCGTCGACGGCCCCCGAGGACGCCCGGGCGGCCGCGTACCTGCTCGAGAGCTGGCTCGCCTGGACGAGTCGCCCGCAATGAATGTCGAGCCCGTCCTGCCGCCGAGGCCGGGTCGTTCGGAGCGGCGCCCGCCGAAGGGCCAGATCGCGCGCCGCCGAGCGTTCGCCGCTGTGTTGCTGCTCGGCTTCCTCGGGTTCGCCCTCTACTTCGCGCTCGGCCTGCGCGGGGACGACGGCGACACGGAGGCCGCGCCGCCGGTGACGACGGCGGCGCCGAAGCCGACGGTCCTGCGCATCGTCTTCCCGGAGGGCTTCAATCGCAAGGAAATGGTGCAGCGCGTCGCCGAGGTGCGCCAGATCGCGAAGACCAAGCGGAAGGTGACGCCGAAGCTCTCCGGCAACGCGTACGCGAAGGCGTCGAAGGCGGCGAAGGCGCCGGCCGAGTTCCGCAAGGACGCCCGCGGGATCGAGGGTTTTCTCTTCCCGGCGACCTACGAGTTCACGCCGAGGACGACCGCCGCACAGCTCGTCGCCGACCAGCTCGAGTTCTTCGCCGCGAACTGGAGCAAGGTCGACCTCGCCGAGGCGCGGAAGAAGAACCTGACCCCCTACGACGTCCTGATCATCGCCTCGATGATCGAGAAGGAGACGATTGCGCCGGACGAGAGACCCAAGGTCGCCGCGGTGATCTACAACCGGCTCAAGGCCGGGATGTCGCTCGGGATCGACGCGACGATCCGCTACGGGCTCGACGTGCCCGGGACGGCGTCGCTCCGCGTCTCTCAGCTCGAGAGCGACCACCCGTACAACACCCGCAACCGGCCTGGCCTGACGCCGACCCCGATTGCGAACCCGGGCCTAGCCTCAATGCAGGCCGCCGCGCATCCGGCGAAGGTCGACTACCTCTACTTCGTGCGCAAGCCGGACAAGGTGCATCACTTCTTCACCGCGAGCGCGGCGGAGTTCAACGCCAAAGCCTGCGAGTACGGGTTCGGCTGCGGGTGAGAGTCCGGTGAGCGCGGCGACATCACGACTGGTGGCGTTGGTCGGACATCCGGTCGCGCACTCGCTCTCGCCGCGGATGCAGAACGCGGCGTTCGCGGCGCGGGGGCTCGACCTTGCCTACGTGGCCTTCGACATCCCGCCTGAGCGGTTGGAGGCAGCCATTCGCGGGCTGGCGGAGCTCGGTTTCGTCGGGGCGAACGTGACGGCGCCGCACAAGCAGACGGTGGCCGCGATCGTCGAGACGGGCGAGCCGTCCGTGAACACGCTGGTCTTCGAGGGGAGACGGACCGTCGGGTACACGACCGATGCGGCCGTGCTTCAAGACCTCGCACCGGAGCGGGTGGCGATCGTCGGCGACGGCGGCGCGGCGGCGGCGTTCCGGCGCGTGCTGCCCGACGCGCAGGTGTTCTCCAGGCGCGGTCTGTGGCCTCCCGAGGTCGAGGACGCCGACCTGATCGTTCACGCGACCTCCATGCGGGACGAGGTGCTCGTGCGGGTCGGGGCGGGGCAGACGCTCGTCGACCTCCCGTACCCGGACTCCGCGACAGCCGCTGCCGCACGCAAGGCCGGCGCGACCGTCCTCGACGGGCTCGACGTGCTCGTCGCGCAGGGCGCGGCGTCGTTCGAGCTCTGGACGGGGTTCCCCGCACCGGTTGACGTGATGCGCGCCGCAGTACGCTCTGCGGGATGACGCTGGGCCTCACCACCGCGGGCGAGTCGCACGGCCCGGCGCTCGTCGCGATCGTCACCGGTCTCCCCGCCGGGCTGACGCTCGACCGAGCCACGATCGACGCTGACCTCCGCCGCCGGCAGCAGGGCTACGGCCGCAGCCCGCGCCAGCAGCTCGAGCAGGACGAGGTCGAGGTTCTCGCGGGCCTCCGGCACGGCCGCACACTCGGGACGCCGCTCGCCCTCGTCGTCCGCAACCGGGATCACAGGAACTGGGAGTGGGGGATGAATCCGTGGCCCCCCGACGGCGAGCCGACCGGGAAGGGGACGAAGCCGGTGACGCTGCCGCGGCCCGGCCACGCCGACCTCGCCGGCGTGCTCAAGTACGGCCACGAGGACGTGCGCGACGCGCTCGAGCGTGCGAGCGCTCGGC
>JBDSOJ010000100.1:0-32953 GCA_039914895.1 Gaiellaceae bacterium | reverse complement strand
CGGCCGTCAGTTAGGACGCAGCGCTCGCCTTGCGCCACAGCCCTGAGGCGATTATGCGCCTCGACTACCTGCCTGTCTAGAGAACCGCCAGGTACCGGTCGAGCTCCCATTGCGTCAGCTGGATCCGGTAGTCGTCCCATTCCTTGCGCTTCAGCTCCACGTAGCGCTCGTGGATGTGCTCGCCGAGCGCCGAGCGCATCAGCTCGGAGCCGGCGAGCTCCTCGACCGCCTCGCCGAGCGTGCCCGGCAGCGCCACGATCCCGCGCTCCTGCCGCTCCGCGGCGGACAGGTGGTAGAGGTTCGAGTCCATCGGCTCCTCCAGCTCGTAGCCCTGCTCGATCCCCTCGAGCCCCGCGTGCAGGAGCGCTGCGAAGGTGAGGTAGGGGTTGCAAGCGGGGTCGGGACAGCGGATCTCCGCCCGCGTGCCCTGCTCGGAGCCCGGCTTGTAGAGTGGGATCCGGACGAGCGCGGAGCGGTTTCGCTGCGACCAGGCGACGTAGACAGGCGCCTCGTAGCCGGGCACGAGCCGCTTGTAGGAGTTGACCCACTGCGCGAACACGGCCGATAGCTCGCGGGCATGACGGAGCAGCCCGGCGATGAACGCCTTCGCCGTCGGTGAGAGGTGATTCGGGTCACTTGCATCGAAGAACTCATTCCGGCCTTCGGTGAACAGCGACATGTGGGTGTGCATCCCAGAGCCGTTCTCGCCGAAGAGCGGCTTCGGCATGAAGGTCGCGTAGACACCGTTCTTGGCCGCGATCTCCTTCACGATCAGCCGGTAGGTGATCGTTGCGTCGGCCATCTCGAGCGCCGGGGCGTAGCGCATGTCGATCTCGTGCTGCGACGGCGCCACCTCGTGGTGGTGGTACTCGATCGGGATTCCCATCGCCTCGAGCGCCTGAATCGTCTCGTTCCGCAGCTCGGTCGCCGCGTCGAGCGCCGTCATCGCGAAGTAGCCGCCCTCGTCGAGCGTGACCGTGCCCTTGTTGTCCTCGAAGAGGAAGTACTCGAGCTCGGGGCCGATGTTGAACGTGTCGAAGCCCATGCTCTGCATCCGCTCGAGCGCCTTGCGGAGCATGAAGCGCGGGTCGCCCTCGTAGGGCGTCCCGTCCGGCTTGACGATGTCGCAGATCATCCTGCCCACGATCGTCTCGCCCTCACGGTGCGGCATCACCCGGAAGGTGTCCGGATCGGGAATCGCGACCATGTCGGACTCCTCGATCGCGTTGAAGCCGGTGATCGACGAGCCGTCGAAGCCCATCCCGTCGTCGAGCGCGGCTTCCAGCTCGCTCGGGGTGATCGCGAAGCTCTTCAGGTGCCCCTCGAGATCGGTGAACCAGAAGAGGACGTACTCGACCTTCTGCTTCTCGATCTCCTTCAGCACCTGCTTGCGCGACTCCGGGTCGGACGTCGCTCGGTGCTTGCTCTCGATCATCGCCATCCAGTTACCTCCTTTGAAAACAGAAAAGCCCCGGAGGCGGAGAGACCCGCATCCGAGGCAGCGTCGCCTACGAAAGACGCCGCGAGTCTACACGATCGGCGTGTCAGCTCCCGCTCGTCGGGGCGATCGCGGTCAAACCATCAGCTCCACAGGTCTCGATCGCCCGGCAGGACCAGATCAACATGCTGCTGAGGTCTCTCCCGCCTCACGTAATCATCCTCCTCGGCCATCCACTCCTCCCACTGCGTCCGGGCCTCGAGTCCGTCGCGCTCGAGCCCTCGGCGAAGCCGTAGCTCACGCGGGGTCTCGATCCAGATCGAGTACGTGAGAAACGGCCGAAACGCCTCTCGCGATGCCGACACTCCCTCGAGGATGAGGAACTCCGAAGCCGGAAACTCGCCCCACAGCTCCGGTTGAGCCGAGTCCCAGACGGAGCGGCGGTAGCGGATCGACTTCGCCCCGCGCAGGAGCGGCTCGAGCACGTCCTCGATGAGCCGCGGCCACCAGTCGAGCGGGTTGTCCCAGCTCGCAAAGTCGTCCGTATGAACGATCGGAACACCACCCCACTCGTCGGCGAGGCGATCGGCAAGACTGCTCTTGCCCGATCCGCCAGCGCCGTCGATCGCGATGATTCGCGTGGTCATCCGCTTCGGCGGCTGCTTCGCGCCGGCGGCTTCGATGATCTTGGTCAGACAGTCGCTCATCGCTCTGCACAACCTCTTATCCTGAGCGCTTGAGCTTCCCGTGCTTCTTCGCGTAGTTCTCGCCGCGCCGGAAGACCCAGAGCCCGACCGGCGCCGCGATCACGCCGATCAGGAGCAACGGCCAGATCTCGTCCCACATCGTCGAGAGACCCGCTCCGTCGAGGATCGCCTCGCGGATCCCGTCGAGCACGTAGGTCGCCGGCGAGATCACCGACAGCCACTCCATCCACCGAGGCAGCACTTCGACCGGGTAGTAGACGCCCGAGACGACGAGCAGCATCCCCTGCGCGACGAAGCCGAGCTGCGCGCCCTTCTCGGGTGAGATCAGCGGCAGCACGGCGGTCATCACACCGATCCCGATGAACGCCAGCGAGCCGGCCACAAGTACGACGAACGCCGCCAGGAAGTCCGCGTTCGGCAGGGCGAGGTCGAAGAAGAACGCGACGACGATGAAGAGGATGATCGCCCGGATCAGCCCGTAGAGCACCGCGAAGAAGCCCGCGCCGGCCAGGTGCATCGCCCGCGAGAGCGGCGCCATGAACGTGTACTCGATCGTCCCCTCCCAGCGCTCCCACGCCACCGTCTCGGTCATGAACTCGAACAGGATTCCGAGGTAGGCCCAGACGACGGCGCCGATCAGCAGCGTCGCGGTCGCGCGCGTGACGTCGATCTGGCCGCCGGTCGCCTCGATCCCCTTCGCGATGAAGACGATCGTGAGCGTGTTCGCGATCGTCCAGACCATGAAGGCGACGTCCCACCAGATGTAGCGGCGGGTGAGGTAGACGTTGCGCTCGACGACGCCGCCGAGCCCGATTAACTCGGCCCTGAGCGTTGCTGCCGCACCGCGGGTCATGCGAACACCTCCCGGTCCTCATCGTCGTCGTCGACCTCCGCCTCGAACGCGCGGCCGGTCGCCGCGAAGAACGCCTGCTCGAGCGTCTCGACGCCGAAGCGCTCGAGGATCTCGGGCACCGTCTCGAGGAAGAGCAGCTCGCCACGGTCGAGGATGCCGACGCGGTCCGCCAGCGCCTCGGCCTCGGCGAGGTCATGCGTGCAGAGCAAGATCGTCGCGTCGTGCGTCTGCCGCACCTCGCGGACGAAGTCCTGCACCTCGAGCTTCGAGCGCGGATCGAGCCCGGTCGTCGGCTCGTCGAGCAGCAGCAGCACCGGCGAGGTCAGCAGCGCCCGCGCGAGCGCGACCTTCTGCTGCATCCCGCGCGAGAGGTTCTCCATCGGCTCGGTGCGGCGGTCGAGCGGGAAGCCGACCTTGGTCAGGATCGCGGGGATCTTGACGCGCGTCTCACGCGGCCCCATGCCGTAGTAGCGAGCGGCGTAGTGCAGGTTCTCGCCGGCGGACATCTTCTTGAAGAAGCTGGCCTCGACGGAGACGCGGTTGACGAGTCTGCGCACCGGACGCGGGTCGGTGAAGACGTCGTGCCCGAAGACCTCGGCGCTGCCGCCGTCGTGGAAGAGCAGTGTCGAGAGCAGGCGGACGAGCGTCGACTTGCCCGAGCCGTTCTGGCCCAGGATCGCGACGCACTCGCCCCGCTCCATCGTGAACGTGACGCCCTGCAACGCCGCCCGCTTTTTGCGCGCGAAACGGCCCGCCTTCTTGTCGCGGCGCGTGAACTCCTTGCGGAGGTCGCGGACCTCCACAGCGGGTGGCGGACGATGCAATTCAACTACCTCTGACATCTCGGGAAACTCCTTCGCTCACACGAAACTCCAGGACCACAAGCACACGACGCCCGCTCCAACGGCGGGCCGTGGCAACGGGTGTCCTAGATGTGGGTGTGGAATCTCATCCGGCTCCGACGATACCAGCCGTCCCTCGGTTGCGCCAGAAATCTTGACCTTCGTCCGGCGACTGAGCTACGGTGGCGGCAGGTTCCGTCGCCGCAGGCGGATCCGAGGCTATGGCGCCTCGCAACTCACCTCGAGTTGCGGGCGCTTTTTTCGTGGTCCAAAGGAGGTGGTGATGGTCAAGATCGAGGCCGTTGTGGTGCGCGAGAAGGTCGAGGCGGTGATGGACGCCGTCACCGAGCGCACCGGGCATGTCGGCGTCACCGTGATCGAGGCGGTCGGGCACGGCGCCCAGCCTGGGATCACGCACGAGTACCGGGGCCGCGTCTTCGAGTCACGCTTCCTGCCGAAGGCGCTGCTGATCTTCGTCGTCGAGGACGGCGCCGCCGACGCGATCGTGGAGGCAATCGTCGAGACCGCGCGCACCGGTCGGGAATCGGGCGACGGGATCGTCTGGACGATGCCGGTGGTCGGGGTACGACACAACCGGACCGGCCTCGAGCTGGAAGCGGTGGAGGCGTGAGCAACCGCGACCTGGCGATCGCGGCCTCGACGATCTGGGTCGTCGTCGCCGCGATCCTCGTCATGTTCATGCAGGCCGGCTTTGCCTTCCTCGAGGCCGGGCTGACACGGATGAAGAACGTCGGCCACGTGGCGGCGAAGAACGTGCTCACGTTCGCGCTGGCCACGGTCGTCTACTACCTCGTCGGCTTCGGGATCGCGTTCGGCGACGGCGGCAACGGCCTCGTCGGCGGCTCTGGCTTCTTGCCCGACGCGGACACGCTGCTCGCGATCGGTGTCGAGCCGTTCTCGTGGTTCTCGACGATCCCGGCCTCAGGCGCATACCTGTTCCAGGCCGTCTTCGCCGGCGTGTCGCTCGCGATCGTCTGGGGCGCGATGGCGGAGCGGACGAAGCTCTGGGTGTACTTCGCCTTCGGCGTCGTCTTCGTCCTGATCTACTCGGTCGTCTCGCACTGGATCTGGCACCCGGACGGCTGGCTCTTCGCGCTCGGGATGCAGGACTTCGCCGGCTCGACGGTCGTCCACTATCAGGGCGCGCTGGCGGCGCTGGCCGGCGCCTTGCTGCTCGGGCCGCGGCTCGGCAAGTACGGGGCCGACGGACGGCCGAACGCGATCCCGGGCCACAACATGGCCTACACGACCCTCGGCGTCCTGATCCTCTGGTTCGGCTGGTTCGGGTTCAACGCCGGTTCGACGCTGGGGATCCAGAGCGGCGACAAGCTCGGCTACTTCGCCTACGTCGCGGTGACGACGAACGTGGCCGCCGCGGCAGGAGCGCTCGGCGGGATCCTCACCTCATGGCTCGTCGTCCGGAAACCCGACCTCTCGATGCTGCTGAACGGCGTCGTCGCCGCGCTCGTCGCCGTCACGGCCGCCTGCGGTTTCGTCGCCCCGTGGGCGGCGATCGTGATCGGCTTCGTCGCCGGCGCGATCGCGGTCGGTGCCGTGCTCTGGATCGAGTCGATCGGGATCGACGATCCGATCGGCGCCGTCGCGGTGCACGGGATCGCCGGCGTCTGGGGCACGCTCGCGACCGGCCTCTTCGCCCTGCCGGCGCTCGCGTCGAACCTCGCGACCGGCTCGGGCGGACTGCTCTACACCGGCAGCTTCCATCAGCTCGGCGTGCAGGCGCTGGGCATCCTCGCCGTCGGCGCGTTTACGTTCAGCGCCTCGTTCGGCGCGCTCTGGGCGATGAAGCGGATCGCCGGAATCCGCGTCGACGCCGCCGTCGAGCAGGCGGGCCTCGACGTCTCCGAGCACGGCATGTGGGGCTATCCCGAGTTCTATATCCCGGTCCCCGGTGGATACGGGAGCGAATCGCACTCGGCCGCGCTCTCGCCGGGGATGCGCCACCACGCGACGACGCCCGCGCTGGTGGAGAGCTGACCCGAATGGCCATGTCCCAGGGACTGTCCCTGGGACATGGCGGTAACGGGCGCTACGAGACGGAGAAGGTGACCGAGACGGTCGCGCTGACCTGCTGCGTGCCGGGCTCGATCGGGGTGGAGCCCGCCTCCATCGCCTTGTCCGCGACGGCGTAGGGCTGCGGCGCGGAGCCGCCGCCCTCGACGATCGCGGTGATCCGACCGAGCGAGAGGTTGGACGCCGACGCTAGTGCCTGTGCGCTGGAGCGAGCGTTCGCGACCGCCGCCTTGAGGGCGCTGCGGTAGAGCTCGCTCTGGTCGCCACGGGAGAGCGACGGGCCGTAGACCTGGTTCGCGCCCGCGTTCACGGCCGCGTCGATCACTGCGCCCGCCTTCGCGAGCTCCTTGATCGTGGCGGAGACCGAGTTCGTGGCGACGAACGCCTGCACCTCGTTCCGTTCGTTGTAACGGGGCGAGAGCGAGACGTACTGCGTCTTGACATCGGTGCCACCGGCCGCCTTGACGGCCGCCATCACGCGGCGCATCTCGGCGGCGTTCGCTGCCGAGGCAGCTTTCGCCGTCTGACCCTGGCTCTCGACGCCGAGCGAGAGCTCGGCGCGATCGGGTACGGAGACGACAAAGGCGGTGCCCTGGACGGTGATGCCGCCGGACTCGGCCGCCGCGCTCGACGCCGAGCCCGGAAGGGACACGGCCGCGAGCAGGGCGGCGAGGACGAGAAGGCCTGAGTTGGGGAGGATTCGGGTTTTCATGCCGTCTCTACGCCGCCGGGCGCGGCGGCGTCACACGGGTTGAGGCGGATTGAGGTCGAGGCCGCGGGAGCAGCTGACGACTGGGTCTTGCTCATCCGCCCGTCGTAGGCTGTGCTGATGGCCACCCGTCACGTCGACTGCCGCCCGCGCGACGCGTACCTCGCCGGACACATCCCCGGCGCGGCCCATGCCGACCCCGAGGGCAACCTGACGGGGACGGACGGCGGCGGTAGGCATCCCCTCCCGACTGCGGAGTCATTTGCCGCTTGGGCCTCGGCGGCGGGTATCGGACCGGGGACGCACGTCGTCGCCTACGACGACGGCACCGGGTGGGCGGCGCGCCTGTGGTGGCTGCTGCGCCACTTCGGGCACGACGATGCCGAGACGATGCGGCTCGAATCGTGGATCGGAGCGCTCGCCGACGGCGACGAGGGAATCGAGCCGGCGCAGTTCGTCCCGCGCCTCCGCACGGGCGACACGGCCGACGCCGGCGAGCTGCTCTCGCGCCTCGACGACCCGAGCCTGACGCTTGTCGACGCCCGCGCGCCGGAGCGCTGGCGCGGCGAGACGGAGCCGATCGATCCAGTGGCCGGCCGGATTCCCGGCGCCCGAAACCGCTTCTTTCTCGACGAATCGGCGCTGCCGGCGGAGCTGCTCGATGCGTCCGACCTCGTCGTCTACTGCGGCTCGGGCGTGACGGCCTGCGCCGTCCTGTACGAGCTCTACCTCGCCGGCAGGGATGACGCCCGGCTCTACCCCGGCTCGTTCAGCGAGTGGTACGCGCTCGGCCCGGTCGAGCGCGGCTAGGACACCGTTGCCGCGAGCTGATGGGCGCGGTGCGACGAGATCCCATTCCGCTGCGCCCGGACGAGCTCGTGATCGGTGTCGTCGATCTCCACCAGCGGCAGCAGGTGAACGTCGCGCAGGCGCAGCCGCACGGAGAGCCCTTCGGTGAAGGCGTACGGGCTGAGCTCGTTCGCCAGCGCGCCGGGAAACGGATCCGCCCGCTCTCCCGTCTCGTCGTTCCACAATTGCCCGAGCGACGCGACGTCCGCCTCGCTGACCTCGATCCAGGTGCCGTAGCGGAAGTAGCCGTCCTCGCCGAAAACCGGCAGCTCGAGCAGCCCACGCACGAAGAAGCGATCCCCGTTCGGGTCGTGCAGGACGGCGAAGTCCTCCTCGACATAGGCGCGTCGGCGGCGCTCGTCCTCGTCGAGCAGGAAGATCGGCTGCGGCAGGCCCGCGCGGATGTCACGCGTCTCGCCGGCGTGCGTCTCGCCACAGACGCTGCAGGTGAAGCTCACTACGCCGCGCCGGGTAAGTACTGCTGCCACATCTGCGGGATCGTCGGCGTCGCCAGGCGGATGAAGAGCACCGGCGCGGGCGGCCTCGGCGGCCGCTGCAGGTGCAGGCCCGAATCCTCGAGCAGCCGGTCGCCCTTGCGCAGGTTGCACGGACCGCACGCGGTGACGACGTTCTCCCAGATCGACTCGCCGCCCTTCGAACGCGGGATCACGTGGTCGAGCGTCAGCCGCCCCGAAGCGGTGCCGCAATAGACGCAACGCCAGCCGTCGCGGGCGAACAGCGCACGGCGCGAGATCTTGCGCTTGATCGCGTGCGGCACGCGCACGTACTGGACGAGCCGGATCACATGCGGCCAGACGTAGGTGTCGGTCGCGGAGCGCAGGCCCTTGGGCAGGCTCTCGAGCACCTCCGCCTTCCCTTTCCAGACGAGCACGTGCGCCCGCCGAACCGAGCAGACGTTCAGAGGCTCGTAGCTTGCGTTCAGGACGAGGACCTGTTGCAACTCGAGCAGAGAGTACCACCGAGAACCGCTAGATCTGGCGTTATCTAGCCATTGCGCGTTCCACCGCCTCCAATTCCTCCGGGGAGAGGGCGATCGGCGCGCGGCCGCGGTCGAGCTCCTTCACGTAGAGGCGGGCGTAGTCGCGGCCCTGGATCGCGGTGACGACGGTGCCGTTCCGGTTGGCGTCGAGGAACGCGAACGACGCCGACTGGTGTCCGCCGGTCCCGGCGTAGGCGTCATAGCGGACGACGGCGGTGTTCGTCAGGGAGCCGTCGACACGACGATCGACGCGCGAGAGGCCGGCGGCGACCTCGTCGACGGCGCGGTGCAGGTCGTCGATCCTGCCCTGCAGCGAGACGGCGAAATCGACCAGGTCGGAGCGGCCGCCGCCGAGCAGCACCCGCTGCGCGTTCCGCAGCCGGCGCACGCGAATCCAGAGCCAGAAGCAGATCCCGAGCGCGACCGCGGCTGCAGCCGCCGCGGCGATCGCGACGATCAGCTCGGCGGTCACGGACTACGCCCCCAGCGAGAAGATGACCGGGTACTCGGCGGAGTTGTTCGAAAGCGTCTTCTCGCCCGGCACCGGATCGACGTCGATCCGCATCACCCGCCGCTCGCCGAAGTCGACCGAGGGGAAGTCCCGGAAGACGACGCGCTTCGTCTCGTCCGGGTTGATGATGTCGATCGTCTGCTTCTTGACGATCGGAGTCGGGCTCTGCTGGATCGTCAGCGTCACCACGATCTTCACCTCCTGGCTGTCGCCGCCGTTGGCGACCGCGACCGCGAAGGAAAGGTCGGTGGAGGCCTCGACGGTGTTCTCCGTGCTCGTCGCGAGCGTCTGGCCGCCCGGGACGACCTGCACCGACTCGATGTTCGTACCGTGCAGCCCCGACGGCGTGCCGCCCGTGGAGCCAGAGGCGGCGGAGCCGTTGATCCGCTCCCAGATCGGCACCATCGAGCGCGTACTTGCAAGATCCGGCGTCTTCACGAAGTTGGAGTCGGGCACCTCGACGCCGCTGATCTCCTCCGTCCGAAGCACGGACATCCCCGGCTCCTTGAAGAGATCGTCCCAGACGACGTCGCTGGCGACGAGCCGTTCCGCCTGCGAGGCGAGGAGCGCGCCGGCGGCGGCGGCATCCTTGGAGCCCTGCGTCCGCCTGAACGCCTCGGCGAGGCCGGCGAGGCCGTCGACCCGGAACGTCAACGCCTCGACCGCCTGCTCGTGCGAGTCGAGGAGCGGGCCTGGCGGCTCGAGCTTGCGCGCTCGATCGGCGCCGATCTCCTGCTGCTGGACGAGCCCCGTCAGCTGCTTCTGCAGGTCGGCAGGCTTGATCCCTGGCGTCGTCAGCACGTCGCTGAGCTCGCGTCCGACGCGTTCCGAGTCGCGGCCGACCGCCGAGATGTCGCTCATGTAGTCGCTGTAGGAGTCGCGCTTGGCGTCCTCCTGGCAGCTCTGCGCCCAGAACAGCAGCAGGACGACGATCAGGATCGCGAACGCGACCAGGCCGAGCAGGCGCAGCAGCGGCGTCAAGCCGGTGCGCGGGCGGATCGGGCCGCGCGGCAGCCGCGGTCCCCGACCGCCTCCGAGCGGGCGGCCGAGCCGGCTACGCGCCGTGCGGTCGCTGCGGCCGGAAGCCTCCTGTGTCTCAGGCTCCTCGAAGAAGTCGAACTCGAAGTCTTGGTCGCGACTGCTCATGGCAAATCGTGGAACGTGGCCACTGTAACGGGTGCCTCGGTCGTGACCCCGTCGATCGAGCGGCAGGAATCGCTGCGGCGGCGGCCAACCCGAGAAACGACGTGTCCGCCGCCGCCCACGCGCTCCCCAGTTCCCTTCCCCGCGGAGAGCTCGTCCTCGATCGCTACCGGCCCCTGCGCCCGCTCGGCAGCGGCGGTTCCGGCTCGGTCTGGCTCGCGCGCGACGAGCACAACGGCCTCGACGTCGCGCTCAAGATCGTCCCCCGCGAGGGTAAGGCGGCCCACCGCGCCGAGCGCGAGGCGGAGGCGGCTGCACGGCTCCGGCACGAGCGCTGCCTGCGCGCATACGGCTTCGGCTCCGACTCCGGCCACGTCTACATCGCGTACGAGTACGTCGGCGGGCGCACGCTCCGCGAGGCGATGCGTGCCGGCGAGCTGCGCGACGGCCAGGCGATCGAGGCCGCAGCGCAGATCCTCGACGGCCTCGCTCACGCGCACAGCCGCGGGATCGTCCATCGCGACGTCAAGCCGTCGAACGTCCTCCTCGCCGGGGACGACGGCATCTCGGTGCGCCTGCTCGACTTCGGGCTCGCGCAGTTCGACGAGGCGGAGACGCTGACCGCGGTCGGCGACGTCCCCGGGACGCTGGCGTACATCTCGCCGGAGCGCCTGCGCGGCAAGGAGGCCTGCTCGGCGAGCGACGTCTGGGCGGTCGGAGTCCTGCTCTGGGAGGCGCTGGCGGGCAAGCATCCGTTCTGGGGCGTGCCGCTGCCGCAGATGGCTGCCACGATCGAGTCCGGTTGCCCGCCGCTGCAGCCGGAGCGACCCGACCTGCCGAAGCGGCTGCTCGGCGCGATCACGCACGCGCTCGCGCACGATCCGGCGAAACGGCCTCCCGCCGCGGCACTGGCGCAAGAGCTGCGTTCCGCGCTTGCGGGCGGCAGGCGTTCGACGAACGTCGAAAGTGTTGTTTCAACACAAGCTCTCGCGCGCCGCGCCGCTCCGTCCGCACTCGCCGGCGGCGCGGCCCTCATCGGCGGGACGGCACTGCCCTTCTATCCGACCGGCTGGGCCCCCGCGCTCGCCGCCGCCGCCGCGGCCGCGGCGTACCGCTCCCCGCGAGCGGGGCTGGCGCTCGCGCTGGCCGCGCCGGTGTTCCCGCTCGGCAACCACGCACTCGGACTGGCGCTGCTCTACGGTGCGCTGGCGCTCGCCTGGCTCGCCCTCTCCTGGCGTGACGCGCGCTGGGGGCTCGCGTTCCTCGCCGGGCCGGCACTGGCGGCCGTCGGGCTGCTCGCGCTCGTCCCGCTCGCAGTGGCTGCGATCGGCAACCCGGTTCGGCGTGCTGCTCAGGCGCTGGCCGCCGTCGCCGTCGCCGGGGTCGTAGCGGGGCTGCGCGGGATCGACCTCTCGTTCTCACAGGGGCCGGTGCCGTCGCTCGAGCTCACGGGCGCCGAGAGCGCACCCGCTGTAGCGACGACGCTCGTGCAGGCCGTCCCGGCGAGCCTTGCACTCGTGGCCGTGGCGCTCGCCGCGGTCGCAGCCGCGCTTCCCTACGCTCGCACGCCCTGGCGGCTCGCCGGGATCGGCGCTGCGCTGCTCGCTGCGACGCTCCTGCTCGTACCGGCCGCACCCGCGCTCCCGCTCGTGCTCGCCGCCTGGTTGACCTGCTTGGCGCTGGCCGTTCGAGCCGAGCATTAGAGTTTCCGGCCGGGGGCATTGACTCCCCTACCGTATGAGTGTCCTCCGGAGCATCGAGCAGAAGATCGAAGGCCTCTTCGAGGGGATCTTCGGCCGCGCCTTCCGCACGCACGTGCAGCCCGTCGAGCTCGCACGCAAGCTCGCGAAGGAGATGGACGAGCACCGCACGATCTCGGTCTCGCGCGTCTACGTCCCGAACGAGTACTCCGTCTACCTGTCCGAGTCCGACCGCGAGCAGTTCGCCGGCTACGAGGGCTCGCTGATCGGCGAGCTCCAGGACCACCTGATCGAGCACGGGCGGCGCGAGAGCTACGCGATGCTGACGCCGCCGAAGGTGCTGATGCTGACCGACGCCGACCTCTCGATCGGCGAGTTCGGGATCGCGACGCGGATGGTGCAGCCCGGCGGCGGGCGCGGGCCGCAGCTGGATCAGCCCGACGCGCAGGTCGAGCCGGGAGCGACGATGATCTACAAGGCGAAGCCGCCGCAGCCGACCGAGGCCGCATCGGCGGTCGAGCTCGGGCTCGAGAACGAGAGCTGCTCGCTGACGATGAATGGCCGCACTCACGCGCTCGAGGGCGGCAAGGTCGTACTCGGCCGCTCGAAGGACAGCGACATTCAGGTCGAGGATGCGAACGTCTCGCGCCGGCACGCCGAGTTGCGCCGCGAAGGGTCGGCCTGGTGGCTCGTCGACCTCGGCTCGACGAACGGGACCGAGCTGAACGGGAAGCGGGTGCAGCGCTCGAAGCTCGCGGACGGCGACACGGTCACCCTCGGCGACACCGACCTCGTCTTCGGCAAGCGGAAGGTCGGCGCGTGAAACGCGCGTTCGCCGGTGAGGGGCCCGCGTGAACATTGCAGTCGACGAGGCTTTGCTCGTCCTCAAGGTCGGGTTCGTCGTCGTGCTCTACCTCTTCATCTGGCGGATCGTGCGCAGCGCGAGCAGGGACCTCCGGACCGGCCCGGCGCAGGAGAGCATGATCATCGCGCCCGATCAGGCAGCCAGTCTCGGGCTCACCTCCGCGAGGCGGGCGCGACTCGTCGTGCTCAAGAGCCCTGCGCTCGACGCGGGCGAGGAGGTGCCGGTCGACTCGATGCCGGTCGCGATCGGCCGCGGCGGCCAGAACGAGGTGCCGCTCGAGGGCGACGAGTTCGCGTCCGCGCAGCACGCCCGCTTCGAGTCGAAGCGGGACGGGCTCTGGGTCGAGGACATCGGCTCGACGAACGGCACCTTCGTCAACGGCGCGCGGGTGACGACGCCGCGCCGGCTCTCGAAGGGCGACGTCGTCCGCGTCGGCCAGACCGACTTCAGGGTCGAGGTCTAGATGCTGGCACGCTTCGCGGGAGTGACGGACCCAGGCCGACGGCGGCGGCGGAACGAGGACGCTTACGTCTGCGAGCCGCCGCTCTTTGCGATCGCCGACGGGATGGGCGGCGCCCAAGCGGGCGAGGTCGCGTCCGGGCTCGCGGCGGCCGTGCTGGAGGAGGCGACGGGGGACGGGCCCGGCGGCCAGATGGGCGAGGAGCGCGTCGCGTCGCTGATCCAGGAGGCGAACCGGCGCGTCTTCCAGCGCTCGAACGAGGATGCGGCCACGTCGGGAATGGGGACGACGATGACCGTCGCGCTCGTCGACAACTCGGAGGGCACGATCGCATTCGGCCACGTCGGCGACTCGCGCGCATACCGCGTCCGTGGCGGCGAGCTCGAGCAGCTCACGGACGACCACTCGCTCGTCGGCGAGCTCGTGCGTAGCGGCCGGCTCTCACCCGAGGAGGCCGAGACGCATCCGCAGCGCTCGGTGATCACACGAGCGCTCGGCACCGAGCCCGACGTCGACGTCGACACGTTCACGCTCGAGGCCGAGCGGGACGACGTCTACCTGCTCTGCTCCGACGGGCTCACCGACATGATCTCGCCGCACGAGATCCTCGCTCTCGTCAAGGCGAGCGGCGACCTCGAAGACGCAGCGCGAGACCTCGTCGACGCCGCGAACGTGGGCGGCGGCGAGGACAACATCACGGTCGTGCTCTTCCAGATCGACGGCCACGGCGACGCCGGCGAGACGACCCGGATGCCGGCCGCCGAGCTCGAGGACGACGAGGACACGCTCTCGCCGCTCGACGGGGTCCCCGCCGTCGACACCGCCGTGATTCCCGCCGCCGCGATCGCGGAGCACCTGCGGCAGACCGCGACCGAGCCGACCGAGCGCGCCGAGCCGCGCCGCCGAATCCTGCCGTTGCTCCTCCTGATCCTCCTGCTCGTCGCGCTCGTCGCGCTCGCACTCTGGGGCCTGACCCGCTGAGTCTCGACAGCCATGTCCTTTAGAAACCGCGAGCTGCTGAACCTGATCGCCGTGGGCCTGCTCACGGCTATCGGCTTTGCGAGCGTCTTCATCGCCCGCTCGGAGCTCGTCGACTCCGGCTCGCTCGTCTACGCAGGGATCTTCTTCGCGCTCTTCCTCGTCGCGCACCTCGTCCTCCGCGTCGTCGCCCCCTATGCCGATCCTGTCCTGCTGCCGCTCGCAGCGCTGCTGTCGGCGATCGGCGTCACCGTCATCTACAGGCTCGAGCCCGACGACGCCTTCCGACAGAGCCTCTGGATCGTGATCGGCGTCGTCCTGTTCGCGCTGACGCTCTTCGCGCTCCGCCGTGACCACCGTGCGCTCGAGCAGTACAAATACCTGTTCGGGATCACGGCGATCGCGCTGCTGATGCTGCCGGCGCTGCCGGGCCTCGGCCAGACGATCAACGGCGCCCGGCTGTGGGTGAAGGTCGGCTCCTTCCAGTTCCAGCCGGGCGAGCTGGCAAAGATCTTCCTGATCGTTTTCCTCGCCGGCTATCTGCGCGACAAGCGCGAGGTGCTGGCGCAGGGCCGGCTGAAGGACTTCGGGCCGCTGCTGCTGATCTGGGGCGGCGCGATGCTGGTGCTCGTCCAGACGAACGATCTCGGCAGCGCGCTGCTCCACTTCGGGATCTTCCTGGCGATGCTCTACGTCGCCACCGGCCGGGCCGCGTTCGCATTTGCCGGGCTCGTGCTCTTCGTCGGCGGGGCAGCGCTCGTCTACCGGTACGTCTCGCATGTGCAGGAGCGCGTCACGATCTGGCTCTCGCCGTGGACCGAGGAGCCGGTCTTCTGCGCTCAGACCGGCGAGCTCGCGCTGCGCCAGGACTGCGGCTCCTTCCAGCTCGTGAAGAGCCTCTACTCGATCGGGAACGGCGGCTTCGCCGGTACCGGGCTCGGCAAGGGGACGTTCACGACCACGGGTGGCGAGCCGATCATCCCCTTCCTCAATACCGACTTCATCTACTCGGCGATCGCACAGGAGCTCGGGCTCGCCGGTGCCGCCGGCCTCCTGCTCGTCTTCATGCTCTTCGTCGCCCGCGGCTTCCGGGTCGCGCTGCTCGCCGGCGACGGCTTCTCGAAGCTGCTCGCAGCCGGGCTCACGTTCGGCTTCGCCCTGCAGACGTTCATCATCGTCGGCGGCGTGCTGCGGGTGATCCCGCTGACGGGGATCACGCTCCCGTTCGTCTCCTACGGCGGCTCGAGCGTCGTCGCCAACTTCGTCCTCCTGGCCCTGCTGCTGCTCGTCTCGAGCCGCGCGAACCTGCAGACCGCGAGAGGACGCGCGTGAACAGGCAGATCACGCGGCTCGCTCTCACCGGCGTCGGCCTGATCGTGGCGCTTGTCGTCGCCACGACGTACTGGCAGGCCTGGGCCGCCGGCGACCTCGCCGACCGGCAGGACAATCAGATCCAGCGCGTCGCCCAGTTCACGATCAAGCGGGGCGAGATCCGTGGCAACGGGATCGCGTACGCGACGAACCGGCGCGAGCAGAAGGGCGGGCGCACGTTCTTCTTCCGCGAGTACCCGCAGCGGGGGCTGGCCGCCCACGTCCACGGCTACTCGACCCAGTCCCGCTTCCGCACCGGGCTGGAACGCTCGCTGAACGACTACCTGACCGGCCAGAACGCGAACCTCTCGACCGTGCTCGAGACGTTCGTCGACAAGGCGAAAGGGGCGACGATCGAGGGCAACGACGTCGTGCTCACGCTCGTGCCGCGCGCGCAGCGGGCGGCGCAGAACGCGCTCGGCAGTCGCTGCGGCGCGGTCGTCGCGCTCGAGCCGCAGACCGGAAAGGTGCTGGCGATGTACGCGTCGCCGACCTACGACCCGAACCTCGTCGAGGGCAGCTTCGACCGTGTCCTCGGCGTCCGCGCCGACTGCAAGCGGCCGGATGCGCTGCTGAACCGCGCCACCGCCGGCCTCTACGCCCCCGGCTCCATCTTCAAGGTCGTGACCGCGGCCGCGGCGATCGACTCCGGCCGCTACGAGCCCGATTCCGAGTTCGTCGATCCCGGCTACTGCGAGGTCTACGGCAAGCGGGTGAACAACTACGACACGACGCGGCCGTTCGGGGAGCTCGACCTGCACACGGCGCTCGTCCACTCGGTCAACTCGGTCTTCTGCAACATCGGTAAGGAGCTGGGAGCGAAATTCCTGGTCTCGTACATGAAGCGGTTCGGCTTCTACGAGGAGCCGCCGCTGGAGACACCGTCGAACGAGCGCGCGCCGAGCGGGCTCTACAAGGGGACGGAGCTGTTCGACCCGAAGGAGGACACCGACGTCGATCCTGGCCGCTTCGCGTTCGGACAGGAGCGGCTGCTGGTGACGCCGCTGCAGATGGCGATGGTCGCGGCCGCGATCGCGAACGACGGCGTCGTCATGCGCCCACAGGTCGTCGGCCGCATCGTCGCGCCGGACGGCTCGGTCGTCGTCCGCTCGAAGCCGGACGAGCTCGGCCGTGCGGTCAAGGTCGAGACCGCCCGCGCGGTCGGCGCGATGATGAAGGACGCGGTCGAGCGGGGTACGGGCACGGCGGCGCGGCTCTCGGGCTTTACCGTCGGCGGTAAGACGGGCACGGCCGAGACGGGGATCGCAGGCCTGAACACGACCTGGTTCATCAGCTACGCGGGGAAGGATCGCCCGCAGGTCGCAATCGCGGTCGTGGTCGAGGAGCAGAACTCGACCGGAGGCCAGACGGCCGCTCCCGTCGCGCGCGAGGTCTTGCAGGCCCTTCTGGGGAAGGCGGCGAACTCCTAACCTGCCCTCCTGGGCTTCCGACAACCATGGCCGCGGGCGACCAACTCATCGACACGCTCTTCGACGGGCGCTACCTGATCATCCGGAAGCTCGGCTCCGGTGGGATGGCGAACGTCTACCTCGCGCACGATCAGGAGCTCGGGCGCCGCGTCGCGATCAAGATCCTCGACGATCGACACGCGAGCGACGACCAGTTCGTCGAGCGCTTCCGCCGCGAGGCGCAGAACGCGGCCGGCCTCTCGCACCCGAGCATCGTCTCGATCTACGACCGCGGCGAGGCGGAGGGGACGTACTACATCGCGATGGAGTACGTCGAGGGACGAACGCTGAAGGAGCTGATCGTCGCGCGCGGCCCCTCCCCGCTCGGGATCGCGATCGACTACACCCGCCAGATCCTCTCGGCGCTGCGGTTCGCGCACCGGAACGGGATCGTCCACCGCGACATCAAGCCGCACAACGTGATCGTCGACGGCGAGGGGCGCGTCAAGGTGATGGACTTCGGAATTGCGCGCGCCGGCGCGGCGAGCCAGATGACGGAGGCCGGCTCGATCATCGGTACCGCGCAGTACCTCTCGCCCGAGCAAGCGCGGGGGGCGCCGGTCGATCAGACCTCCGACCTCTACTCGACCGGGATCGTCCTCTACGAGCTGCTCACCGGCGGCGTCCCCTTCAACGGCGAGACACCCGTCGAGATCGCGATGAAGCATCTCTCGCAGGCTCCTGCGGCGCCCTCGACCCACCGCGCCGAGATTCCGCGCGACCTCGACTACGTGGCGTTGCGCGCGCTCGCGAAGGATCCGTCCGACCGTTACCACTCGGCGGAGGAGATGGACTCCGATCTGGAGCGGATCGCGCGCGGAATCGGCGTCTCCGCCGAGACCGCCGAGGCGGCGACGACGGTGCTCTCGCGCACGGACGTCGGCGAGGCGGCGACGACGATCCGCCCGGCCGCGCCGACTGCGGTGGGCAGCACGACGTATACGCCCGGCCGCTATTACGAGTACGACGAGCCGCCGCGGCGCCGCTCGTTCTGGCCCTGGCTGCTCGGTGTGCTGCTCGTCGCGCTCGCGCTCGTCGGCGGCTGGTTCGCCTACCAGGAGCTGCAGTCGCAGCTCGACGCGAACAAGCCGGTCGCCGTCCCGGACGTCGTCGGCAGCGTCGAGCGGCTCGCGGTACGCCAGATCAGGGAGGCCGGGCTCAAGGAGCTGATCGAGCGGAAGGAGAACGACGAGGGGGTGAAGCCGGGCGTCGTCTTCGACCAGGACCCCGAGCCCGGCGACCGGATCGAGCGCGGCAATCTGGTCACGATCTTCGTCTCGACCGGCCCCTCGAAGGTGCGCGTCCCCGACGTGGTCGGCGAGCGCCGCGACCAGGCGGTCTCGGAGCTGACCGCGGCGGGCCTGAAGGTGAACGTCGTCCCGATCAACTCGCTCCAGCCGATCGACACCGTGCTCGCGGCCGCGCCGAAGGCCGGCACCGAGGTGATCATCGGCACCTCCGTGCGCGTCAACGTGTCGAAGGGCCCGAGGCCTGTCGCGGTTCCGAACGTGATCGACATGCCGTTCGAGAGCGCGGAGTCGGCCCTCCAGGGCGTCGGCTTCGCGGTGGCACGCGAGGACGTCGACGACGAGGCTCCGGAGGGCGTGGTCGTCGGCCAGAGCCCCGCGGCGGGCACGCAGCAGGGCAAGGGCTCCGTGATCACGCTCCAGGTCTCGAAGGGCCCGACGACCTCGCAGGTCCCGGACGTGACCAGCCTGACCGAGGCCGACGCGACCGCGCAGCTCTCCCAGTCCGGTTTCACGGTCCAGGCGGTGGAGGAGATCGTCGACACCGAGGATCTCGACGGCCGCGTGCTCTCCCAGGATCCGGAGGGCGGCACCGAGGCCGAGCAGGGCACGAGCGTCGTGATCGTCGTCGGCCGCTTCGAGCCGCCGCCCCCGGAAGAATGAGCAGACGCATCCGCGTCGCCGTCGTCGCGGGCGGGCGCTCGAGCGAGCACGAGATCTCGCTAGCCTCCGCCCGTTCCGTGCTCGAGGCGCTCGATCCGGAACGCTACGAGACGACGACGATCTCGATCGGACGCGACGGCCGCTGGGCACTCGAGGGGGCGACCGACAGTCTGTTGCCGGACGGCGGGATCACGGAGACGCTGCCGGTGCTGGCCGACTCGCGGCCGGCGGCGGCGCTCGGAGCGGTCGATGTCGTCCTGCCCGTGCTGCACGGGCCGTTCGGCGAGGACGGCACCGTGCAGGGCCTGCTCGAGCTGGCGGGCATCCCCTATGTCGGTGCGGGCGTCGCGGCCTCGGCGCTCTGCATGGACAAGGACCTCTTCAAAGCGGTGCTGCGCGACCGCGGCATCCCGGTCGCCCGGAACGTGACGCTACGTCTTGGCGACGAGACTCGAAACCCGTTCGGCTATCCCGTCTTCGTCAAGCCCGCCCGGCTCGGCTCGTCGGTCGGGATCTCGAAGGCGCACGACGAGGCGGAGCTCGAGACCGCCGTTGCGCTCGCCCGCCGCCACGACGAGAAGGTGCTCGTGGAGGAGTTCGTCGCGGGCACCGAGGTCGAGTGCGGCGTCCTCGGCAACGTGCGACCGGCGCCGCTGGCGTCGGTCGTGGGCGAGATCGTCCCCCACGCCGAGTGGTACGACTACGCGGCCAAGTACGACGCCGGCGGCTCGGACATCATCGTCCCGGCGCGGATTCCAGAGGAGACGGCCGCGCGCGTGCAGGAGCTGGCGGTCGACTCGTTCATCGCGACGGAGTGCGAGGGGATGGCGCGGGTCGACTTCTTCGTCCGCGAGGGCGGCGAGGTCGTCGTCAACGAGATCAACACGATCCCCGGCTTCACCTCGACGAGCGTCTACGCGCGCCTCTTCGAGGCCTCCGGGATCCCGTACCGCGAGCTGCTCGACCGGCTGATCGAGCTGGCGCTCGAGCGGCACGAGCGGCGCTCTCACCTCGAGTACTAGCCGGCGGCCCTGACCTCGTTGAGGTGGGCGCTTCCGACCAGCTCGGTGATCCAGACGAGGTAGTGCGTCGCGTCGGCGTCGTCGAGCTCCCAGCTCGTGCTCGGTCCGACCGGCTTGCTCGCGCCGACGGTGGTGAAAGGACCCTCGGGTGAGCCACCCGCCCGGATCTCTGCGGTGAAGCCTGGCGTGTCGGTCGTCACGACGATACGCTCGGGCGTTCCGCCGGCCTCAACCACCAACCCGACTCCCGACTTGAAGGCGCTCAGCTGCGAGCGGTACGTGGAGGTACGCCAGAACGTCGCTGGATCGCCGTCGGTTGCGAGCCCCGCCTCGTCGTCATGCTCGCCGTCGCCGCCATCCGGGTCGTAGGCGCCGACGCCGCTGAGCTCGACGACCTGTCCGGCGTCCGCCGTTGCGCCCGGGTTGCCGCTGTCACTGCTGTCGCGGGCGAGCAGCAGACCGCCGACCACCACGGCCGCGAGCAGGAGCAACGCGACCGGCAGCGGCCAGACCGGGACGCCGCGCTCACGCGGGGCTCGTTGCCGCTGCTGCCGCGGAGGACGTGCGGAAGCGGCGGCCGGCCGGCGCATGATCATCGTCCCCTCGCCGCCCTCCTTCCCGTCCAGCTCGTCCCGGACGGCCTCGAGCTCGGCGACGACGACGTCCATCGACGCCGGCCGGCCGGACGGCTGCTTCGCGAGCGAGCGCTCGATCAGCGAAGCGAGGCGGAGCGGTGCGTCCGGCCTCGCGTCGAGCACGCTCGGCACGGGATCGTTGACGTGCTTCATCGCGACGGACAGGAAGTTGTCGCCCGCATAAGGCACCTCCCCGGTCAGCAGCTCGTGCAGGACGACGCCGAAGGAATAGACGTCGGTCTGCGCGTCGACGCGCTCGCCGCGCGCCTGCTCCGGCGCGATGTAGTGGCTCGTGCCGAGCACGGTGCCGGTCTGGGTCTGCCCGACCGCGTCGAGCGAGCGGACGATCCCGAAGTCCGTCACCTTCGCCAGCCCCTCGTCGTTCAGGAGCACGTTCTGCGGCTTCACGTCGCGGTGGACGAGCCCCTGCGCGTGCGCGAACGCAAGCGCCCGACCGACCTCGAGGCCGAGCTCGAGCACGCGGCGCACCGGCAGCGGCCCGCCGCGCTCGACCAGCTCCTTCAGGTTCTCGCCGTCGACGAGCTCGAAGACGATGAACTGCTTGCCGTCCTCCTCGCCCCGGTCGATCACGGTGACGATGTTCGGGTGCGAGAGCTGCGCGACGGCGCGCGCCTCGCGGCGGAAACGCTCGACGTACTCCTCGTCCTCGCCGAACTGGGCGTGCAGGATCTTCAGCGCGACGTGCCGCTCGAGCAGCGTGTCGAACGCGCGGTGGACGGTCGACATGCCGCCTTTGCCGACGATTTGCTTGAGCTCGTAGCGGCCCGCGATCAGTTGACGCACTGCCACAAAACCTCTCGTTCCCGCCGCCGGAAGACCCTACGCCAGCGTATGCGCGAGGGCGTCTTCCCAGACGTCGAGCGCCTCGTCCAGTTCGGCGTCCGTGAGCACGAGCGGGCAGAGTACGCGGATCGAGTTGCCGGACACGCCGGCCTTCAGCAGCAACAGTCCGCGCTGCATCGCCGCGTCGATCGCGGCCTGCGCGAGCTTCGGCGCCGGCTGCTTCGTCACCCGATCCTCGACGAGCTCGATCGCGAGCATCGCGCCGAGCCCGCGGACGTCCCCGATTGCGGCAAAGCGCTCCTGCCACGCCAGCATCCGCGCACGCATCGTCTCGCCGATCTGGACGGCGCGCTCGATCAGGTTCTCCTCTTCGATCACGTCGAGGACGGCGAGCGCGGCCGCCTGGGCGACCGGGTTGCCGACATAAGTGCCGCCGACGGCACCATCGTGGGCGGCGTCCATGACCTCAGCCTTGCCGAGCACGCCCGAGAGTGGTAGTCCGGCGGCGATCGACTTCGCGAGCGTGATCAGGTCCGGCTCGACGCCGTAGTGCTCGATCGCGAACAGCTTGCCGGTGCGGGCGAAGCCGGTCTGCACCTCGTCGGCGATCAGGCAGATCTCGTGCTCGTCGCAGATCGACCGCAGCCCCTGCATGAACTCCTGCCCGGCCGGGAGGAACCCGC
The DNA here is from genome assembly GCA_039914895.1 of Gaiellaceae bacterium. GTDB lineage: Bacteria > Actinomycetota > Thermoleophilia > Gaiellales > Gaiellaceae > Gaiellasilicea. Next base: position 10,952 of record JBDSOJ010000100.1, on the reverse strand, counting down.
CTTCGCCCTGGACCGGCTCGACGATGATCGCCGCCACCTGCTCGGCCGCGACGTGCGTCGAGAACATCTGCCGCAGCTCGGCCAGCGCGGTCGCGGCGTCGGGGCCGCGGTAGTCGGACGGGAACGGCGCCCGGTAGACCTCCGGCGCCAGCGGGCCCATCCCCGCCTTGTACGGGTGCGGACGCGAGGTCAGCGTCATCGAGAGCAGCGTGCGGCCGTGAAAGGCGCCCTCGAACGCGATCACCGCGGGCCGTTTCGTGTAGAGGCGCGCGAACTTGACCGCGTTCTCGACGGCCTCGGTGCCCGCGTTGAAGAAGGCCGCCTTCGCGGGGCCGCGGAACGGCGCCCGCTCGAGCAGACGCTCGGCCAGCTCGACGTAGGGCTCGTACGGGACGACGGTGAAATCGGTGTGCGCGAAGCGCGCCAGCTGTTCGGTCGCCGCCTCGACGACGCGCGGGTGCGCGTGGCCGGTGTTGAGGCAGCCGACGCCGCCGGTGAAGTCGATGAAGGTGTTCCCGTCAACGTCGGTGAGCGTGGCGCCCCGGCCCTCGTGCGCGAAGATCGGGAACACGAGCGACTTCGCGTTCGCGATCACGCGCTGCTTGCGCTCGAGGATCTCCTGCGAGCGGGGACCGGGAATCGCAGTGCGGAGCTCGATTGTCTTCGTCGTCGCCATCGGAGGGGCAGGGTATCTCAGCTGCGAATAGTCTCGGTGCGATGGAGGAGCACGAGCTGGATCCCGACCCGCTGCGCCAGTTCGAGCGCTGGTTCGCGGCAGCGAGCGACGCCGGCATCGAGATGCCCGAGGCGATGGCGCTCGCGACCGCGACGCCCGAAGGCAAGCCGTCTGCCCGGATGGTGCTGCTGAAGCGCGCGGATGAGCACGGCTTCGCCTTCCATACGAACTACGAGAGTCAGAAGGGAGTCGAGCTGGCCGCCAACCCGCGCGCTGCGCTGCTCTTCCACTGGCAACGGCTCGGCCGGCAGGTGCGGATCGAGGGCACGGTGGAGCGCGACTCCGCGGAGGATTCGGCGACGTATTTCCGCACCCGGCCGCTCGGCAGCCGGCTCGCCGCGTGGGCATCGCCGCAGAGCAGGCCGTTGGACGACCGGGCAGAGCTACGGCGGCTCTACGCCGGGGCGGTCGAGCGCTTCGGCGAGGACGTGCCACTGCCGCCGTACTGGGGCGGGCTGCGGCTCGTCGCCGACACGTACGAGTTCTGGCAGCACGGCGACGACCGCCTTCACGACCGCGTCCGCTACGAGCGCGACGGAGACGGCTGGTCGAGGGTTCGACTGGCGCCATAATCGACCCGTCCGTCCCTCACGGGCACTTGCACCTTCGCCCAGCCGCGACCCTACGCTGCAGCAGCGTGCACATGAGCAGGGCGGACACGAGCACGGAGGCAGGCCGCCTAATCGCGTTTGAAGAGCGAGCGCGCCGTGTCGTGCGCATCGGTGTCGCGCGCCTGCCACGCTCGCTCGACGAGGCTGCCGAGCACGTCACGGATGCCGATCATCCCGAGCAGATGCTCGCCCTCGACGATCGGCAGGTGCCGGATCTTGCGCTCGCCCATCAGCCGCGCCGCGTCGAGGATCTGGACGTCCGCACCGACCGAGATCGGATCCCGCGTCATCACGTCGCTGACGCGAACGGCGTCGAGGTCGGTGCCCTCGCCGGCAAGCGCGAGCACGTCACGTTCGGTGAAGATGCCGACGAGCCTGCCCGACTCGCAAACGGCAACCGAGCCGACACTCTCCTCCAGCATTCGCAGCACCGCCAGGCGCGCCGAGTCCGCCGGCTCGACGGTCACGACACGCGTTCTCATCACGTCGCCGATCGCCATCTCGGCCGTGAGTGTAACCCTTGTCCGAAGGGCGCGGTTCTGGCGCGCTACGAAGCGGGGGCGAGAGTACCGGGCGTGTACAGCCCGAGCGGGTTCCAGAGCAGATAGCCACGCGCGCCCATCAGGCGGGCGGCATCGATCTGGGCTCTCACGTCGTCGGCGTCGTACGTCCGGCCGTAGGAGAAGTCCTGCAGCCAGGGGATCAGCATCGCCTTGCTCTGCTTCAGCTCCCGCCGGAAGTCGGCGAGCGACCACTCGACGGTCGCTCCCGGCGTAGCGTTCGGATCCTCGAGCCCGTACTCGCCCGAGCCGTAGTGGGACGGGTAGACCATCGGGTAGATCGCGTCGACGTACTTCGAGATCCGCTTCGGGATCTGGCCGATGCCGAGGTCGCGGGTGGCCGCGAGGCCGAAGACGTCGGCCGAGACACGAACGCCGAGCGGCTTCAAACGCTTGGTCGCGTAATGAACGAACTGTGCAATCACCCAGCCCGGCGCGCTCGCCGTCTTGTTCGGGTAGACGATCGAGTCGACGTCGCCGTCGCTCGGGAAGCGCACGTAGTCGAACTGGATCTCGTCGAAGCCGGCGCGCGCCGCGACCTCCGCGATCGAGACATTGTAGTCCCAGACCCTCCTGTCGTACGGGTTCGTCCAGCCTAGGCCGGCGTGGTTGCGCCAGACCGAGCCATCCGGGTTCTTGATCGCGAGCTCGGGCCGACCTTCCGAGAGCCGCGGATCCTCGAAGGTGACGACGCGGCCGATCAAGTAGACGCCCTGGCGATGGATCAGCCGCGCCGTCTCGCGTGGCCGGTAGTACGGCCTCGCCGCCCCGACCGCGGTCGCGAGCGGCACCGCCGAGGGGATGAAGCCGATCTCGCCGTTCTCGTCCTTGATGTCGAGCTGGATCGTGTTCATGCCCTCGTCGACGAGTTTCAGGTACTCCTCGAGCTTGCCGTCCAGCGAGGCCAGCCCGATCGTCACGTGGATTCCGCGCACCTCGTCGGGCAGCGCACGGGGTTGCTTCACCGGTGCGGGCCTGGGGGTCGGCTTTGCCACAGCGGGCGTCTGCTTGGTGCCAGCGACTCTGGCGCCGTCGTCGTCGATCACGAAGCGCGCGCCGAGCGTGGCGGTCGCCGTCACGCCGAGCAGGAGGCCGAAGGCCACGGCGCGGCGGCGCTTGCGCCGGCGGCGCGCCTCATCGCGGCGCGCGCGGAAGCGCTCGTTCGGCTCCATCTGCTCGAACAGCATCGACACGGGGCGGGAACAGTATGTGGAAAACGTCCGCGCTGCAACAGACCGTAGAATCCTTGGGTGGTCCTCTCGGACGTCTCCATCGCGCGATACCTCGACGAGGGCCGGATCGAGGTCGAGCCGTACGACGAGTCATTGATGCAGCCTTCGAGCCTCGACGTGCGTGTCGACCGCTATTTCCGCGTCTTTCGCAACTCGCGTTACCCCTACATCGACGTCAAGCAGGAGCAGGAGGAGCTGACCGAGCTCGTCGAGATCGACGACGAGACGCCGTTCATTCTCCACCCGGGGGAGTTCGTGCTCGGCTCGACACTCGAGCGCGTTCGGCTCCCCGACGACCTCGTCGCACGGCTCGAGGGCAAGAGCTCGCTGGGGAGGCTCGGCCTGCTGATCCACTCCACGGCCGGCTTCATCGATCCCGGCTGGGACGGACACGTCACGCTCGAGCTCTCGAATGTGGCGAACCTCCCGATCACGATCTATCACGGGATGAAGATCGGCCAGCTCTCGTTCGTGCAGCTGACGGAGCCGGCGGCGAAGCCGTACGGATCAGGTGGTCTCGGCTCGAAGTACCAGGGTCAGCAGGGGCCGACGCCGAGCCGCTACTGGAAGAACTTCACCTCGTGAGGATCCTCGTCACCGGCGCCACCGGCTTCGTCGGACCGTCGATCGTTCGGCACCTCGTCGATGACGGGCACACGGTGCGGGTGCTCGAGCACACTGCCGGGTCGAGCGCCGCCCTGCCAAATCAGGAAGCGCTGCCCGGGTCGATGACCGACGCCGCGAGCCTGCGGCGCGCGGTCGAGGAGCAGGACGTCGTCGTCCACCTCGTCGCGATCCTCAGCGGCAAGCCCGAGGAGTTCCGGAACGTGATGGAGCAGGGGACTCGCGACCTGCTCGCTGCGGCGGGCGACGCCGGCGTGCAGCGGTTCGTGCTGATGTCCGCGCTCGGAACGACCGCGGAGACGAAGGACCTCGTCCCGTACTACGGCGCGAAGTGGCGGATGGAGCAGGACGTGAAGGCGTCGGGGCTCGAGCATGTGATCTTCCGGCCGAGCTTCGTCTTCGGCCGCGAAGGCGGCGCCCTCGGGCAGTTCAAGAAGATCGCGAAGCTGGCGCCGGTGACGCCGATCGTCGGCCCGGGCACCCAGCGGCTCCAGCCGATCTGGGTCGACGACGTGGCCGCATACTTTGCCGCGGGCGTCGCGAAGCCGGAGGCGGCGAGCCGGACGTTCGAGCTCGGCGGTCCGGACGCGGTGACCTGGAACGAGTTCTGGGAGCGGCTGAAACGCGCGCAGGGATCCCGCCGGCCGAGCCTGCACCTGCCCTTCGGGCTGATGCGCGCGCAGGCGGCGGTGCTCGAGCTGCTCCCGAAGCCGCCGGTGACACGCGACCAGCTGAAGATGCTCGCAGCGGGCGACAACGTCGTCTCGAACACGGACGCCGTCGACACGTTCGGCCTCCCGCTCGTCCCACTCGACGAGCAGCTCCGCCGCGCGACCACGAAGGACTGACGAGTTCCCCAGTCACGCCCGTTGAAGTCCGGGAGCGAAGCGACCCTTCAGGGATCTATGCGCGAAGGGGGATCTGCTCTCGCAGATCCCCCTTCTAGCGCCAACGACAGAGGGCCGCTCTCGCGGCCCTCTGTCTCGGTACTAGCCTGGATTAGCAGGGGCGCTTCCGGCCGCTTGCTCGTTCACGGCGGCGCGTAGCGCGCAGTCCCCTACGGTGGCTAGACGATTCCCCTTGCAGGTCCCGGGGACACGCCCCTACCGACTAGCACCTCCACTGCCCGTACTGGAAATCTCCACTGCCGGACCACCTCCTTTCCGCGGATATCCAGAATGTAGCAGGCCGCCTAGACGTCGACTCGAACCCAGCCGTCCTCAACCTTGACCGGGAAGGTGTCGACGGGCTCGTACGCCGGCAGCGTCAGCGGGCGGCCGGTGGTGATGTCGAAGCGCGCGCCGTGACGTGGGCAGATCGCGATGCACTCGTCCTCCTCCCACTCGCCCTCGCAGAGCGGGCCGTCGTCGTGGGAGCAGCGGTCCTCGAGCGCGTAGAGCGTGCCACCGCAGTTGTAGACACCGATCGCGATCGGGCCGGACCAGACAATCTTCACGTGCCCCGGCGGCAGCTCGGCGACCGGGCAGACGTCGACGGTCACGCGATCGTCACGCCATCGTCAGGTCGTCGCCCTGCATCCACTCGTCCGGGAGCGGCGTGCCCTTTGCCTTGTGCAGCGCCACCTTGAGGACGCCGAGACCGAGGATCGCGCACTTGAGCCTAACCGGGGACAGCGGGATCCCGATCTCCTCGAGCAGCTCCTCCTTGGGCATCCGCGCCACCTCCTCGGCGCTGCGGCCGGCAACGAGCTCGGTCAGCATCGACGTCGCCGCCTGCGAGATTGCGCACCCGCGACCCTCGAAGCCGACCTCCGAGATCGTCTCGCCGTCGAAGCGAAGCGAGACCGTCACCTCGTCGCCGCAGAGCGGGTTCTGCCCCTCCGCCTGCGCGTCGGCACCGTCGAGCAGCCCGTGCCCGCGCGGGTTCTTGTAGTGGTCGAGAATGACCTCCCGATAGAGCTGATCGAACTCGGACATCGCTAGCCCAGGTGCTGCTTGACCTTGTGCAGGCCGGCCACCAGCCGGTCGATCTCCTCGGGGATCGTGTAGAGGTAGAAACTCGCGCGCGTGGTTGCGGCGACGCCGAGGCGCGCCATCAGCGGCTGCGTGCAGTGGTGGCCGGCACGGACGGCGACACCCTCCCAGTCGAGGATCTGCGCGACGTCGTGCGGGTGGATCCCCGCGACGTCGAACGAGACGATCCCGGCGCGGCGCTCCACCGGCGGGCCGAAGACGCGCACCCAGTCGAGCTCGGCCAGCTGCCCGAGTGCGTACTCGGTCAGCTCGTGCTCGTGGCGCTCGATCGCGTCGAGCCCGATCTCGGAGAGGTAGTCGATCGCGACGCCAAAGCCGAACGCCTCCGCGATCGCGGGCGTGCCCGCCTCGAACTTGTACGGCAGCTCGTTCCAGCTCGTCCGGTCGAGCGCGACCGAGCGGATCATCTCGCCGCCGAGGTTGAACGGCGACATCTGCTCAAGCAGCTCCGCCTTGCCCCAGAGCGCCCCAACCCCGCTCGGCCCGCAGAGCTTGTGCGAGGAGATCGCGAGGAAGTCGCAGCCGAGCGCCCGCACGTCGATCGGCCGGTGCGGCGCCGCCTGAGCGGCGTCGACGACCATGATCGCGCCCTGCTCGTGCGCCCACGTGGCCAGCTTCTCGACCGGGTTGATCGTGCCGAGCGAGTTCGAGACGAGATTGTTGGCGACGACCTTGACGTTCCCCGACGCCGCGATCTCGTCGAGCGCATCGAGCTGCAGCTCGCCGGCGTCGTCGATCGGGATGTGCCGGAAGCTCGCGCCGGTGCGGTTGGCGACGAACTGCCAGGGGACGAAGTTCGAGTGGTGCTCGAGCTCGGTGATCACGACCACGTCGCCCGGCCCGAGATTCTCGAGCCCCCACGCGTACGCGACGAGGTTGATCGCCTCGGTGGCGCTGCGCGTGAAGATGATCTCGCGCGTCGAGGGCGCGTTGACGAATGCCCGCACCTGCTCGCGTGCGCCCTCGTAGCCCTCGGTGGCACGCTCGGCGAGCCGGTAGACGCCGCGGTGGACGTTCGCGTACGAGTGCGAATAGAAATCGTGCATCGCGTCGAGCACCTGGCGCGGCTTCTGCGTCGAGGCGGCCGAGTCGAGGTAGGCGACCGGCTTGCCGTTCGCGAGCTCTTCCAGGTACGGAAAGTCCGCGCGAATGCGCTGGACGTCGAGCCTCGCCTGGGCCGTTACCGCCATGACCTCATGGTACGTGTCAGTCCCTCGGATCGACTTTGCCGTTGCCGTGGGCACGGTCGGCGATCTCACGCTCACGCTCGAACGCCGTTGCCGCCCCGGCGAGGAGCTCGGCCAGCAGCTGCATCCGTGCCCGCTCGGAGGTGAGCTGCAGGAGCTGTTGCTTCAGGTCCGGCGCGAACTCGAAGCGTCCGGCCAGCTCGAACGAGAGCTGAGCCGTGTCGAGGCGAGGCTCCTCGACCTCGGCACCGGTCAGCTCGACGAGACGATGGAAGAGCTCCAGCGCGTTCTCCGTGTCGGCCGGGTCGGCGGCGTCGGCGTCGTCCTCGACCGGCTCGACGAGACCGGTCTGGAACGAGCGCCCGTCCGTCAGCTCGACGAGCCGGAAGCGCTCCCGCCCCTCGCAGACGACGTTGAGGCGGCCGTCGTCGAAGCGGTCGAGCACCTCGGTGACGGCCGCCCGCGTACCGACTTCGCGCAACCCGCCCTCGTCGGCGAAGATCAGCCCGAACTCGCGTCCCTCGGCCAGGCACTCGCCGATCAGCTCCTGATAGCGATCCTCGAAGATGTGCAGCGGGATCTGCTCGCTCGGGAGCAGGACGATCCCGAGCGGGAAGAGGCCGAGCTCGTTCATCGCCTCAGCCTACTCAGCAGCCCGACGTCCGAAGTGGCCACGCGAGGTCATCGACATCACCGTGACGCCGTCCTGGTTCACCATCTCGCCGCGGATGCGGACGGTGCCGCGATCAAACCGGCTCGCGGACGGCGTCGTCTCGAGCACGGTCAACCGGCCGCTGAGCGTATCGCCGGGGCGAACCGGCGCGAGCCAGCGGAGCTCCTCGATCCCCGGCGACCCCCTGCTGTCCGCGCGACCGAGCGTCGCGTCGACGTACAGCCGCATCCAGAGCGAGCCCGTGTGCCACCCGCTCGCGATCAGCCCGCCGAAGACCGAGTCCTTCGCGGCCTCGGGGTCGACGTGGAACGGCTGCGGATCCCACTGCCGCGCAAAAGCGAGAATCTCCTCCTCGGAGACAGTGTGGCTGCCGAGCTCGAGCACCTCGCCGGGCTCGAAGTCCTCGAGGAAAAGTTCCGGCATATGGCTATCGTGCCGGTCTGTGAGCGACTACGTCTTCACCATGTATCGCGTCGACAAGTTCTACGGCCCCGACAGGCAGGTGCTCTCGAACATCTCGCTCTCCTTCCTGCCCGGGGCGAAGATCGGCGTGCTCGGCCCGAACGGGGCCGGCAAGTCGACCGTGCTCAAGATCATGGCGGGGCTCGAAGAGCCGTCGAGCGGCGTCGCCGAGCTGGCGCCGGGCGCGTCCGTGGGGATGCTGGCCCAGGAGCCCGAGCTCGACCCGGAGAAGAACGTCCGCGAAAACGTCGAGGACGGGGTGCGCGAGCTGCGCGATCTGCTCGACCGTTTCAACGCGATCTCAGCGCAGTTCGCCGAGCCGAACGCCGACTTCGACGCGCTGCTCGAGGAGCAGTCGAAGGTGCAGGAGCTCGTCGACCGTCACGACGCCTGGTCGCTGGAGGCCACGCTCGACCGCGCCATGGACGCGCTGCGGCTGCCGGAGGGAGACCGCGACGTGACGACGCTCTCGGGCGGCGAGCGGCGGCGGGTCGCGCTCTGCCGGCTGCTGCTCTCCTCGCCCGACCTGCTCCTGCTCGACGAGCCGACGAACCATCTCGACGCCGAATCGGTCGCGTGGCTCGAGCGCTTCCTCGAGCAGTACAAGGGCACCGTCGTCGCCGTCACCCACGATCGCTACTTCCTCGACAACGTCGCCGGTTGGATTCTCGAGCTCGACCGCGGGAAGGGGCTGCCGTTCGAGGGCAACTACTCGTCCTGGCTCGAGCAGAAGCAGGCGCGGCTCGCCGTCGAGGAGAAGACCGAGTCTGCGCGCCGCCGGACGCTGGCGCGCGAGCTGGAGTGGGTGCGCGCGAGCCCGACGGCGCGGCACGCGAAGGCGAAGGCGCGCGTCAGCGCCTACGAGAAGCTGTTCGCGGAGGAACAGAACGTGAAGCTGGACAAGGTCGAGATCCACATCCCGGCCGGGCCGCGCCTCGGCGACGTCGTCGTCGACGCCGAGCACGTCGCAAAAGGCTTCGGCGACCGTCTGCTCGTCGAGGACATGACGTTCTCCCTCCCGCCCGGCGGCATCGTCGGCGTGATCGGCCCGAACGGCGCCGGCAAGACGACGCTCTTCCGGATGATCGCCGGCGAGGAGCAGCCCGACTCGGGCGCGCTCCGGATCGGCGACACCGTCGAGCTCGCCTACGTCGACCAGGCGCGGGCAGACCTCGACCCGGCGAACACGGTCTGGAAGGAGATCTCCGGCAACCAGGACTTGATCGAGCTCGGCACGAAGGAGGTGAACTCGCGCCAGTACGTCTCCTGGTTCAACTTCCGCGGCTCGGATCAGCAGAAGCGTGTGACCGACCTCTCCGGCGGCGAGCGCAACCGCGTCCATCTGGCGAAGCTGCTGCGCAGCGGCGGCAACGTGCTCCTGCTCGACGAGCCGACGAACGACCTCGACGTCGACACGCTGCGCGCGCTCGAGGAGGCGCTGCTCGACTTCGCCGGCTGCGCCGTGGTGATCTCGCATGATCGCTGGTTCCTCGACCGGATCGCGACCCACATCCTCGCCTTCGAGGGCGACAGCCAGGTGACGTGGTTCGAGGGCAGCTACGAGGAGTACGCCGGCTGGGTCAGGGAGACGCGCGGCGCCGACGCGCTCGAGCCGCACCGAATCAAGTACAAGCCGCTCGTGCGCGCGTAGAGAACGTCGTCCGCCCGGACGAGTCGATCCTCAGGAGTGACGCGAGTTCCGTCCCCGGATCGCTGCGCACGGCCCCGATTCCGCCGGCCTTCCAGCAGGCACCGGAAGCCCGTCCTCGCTCGCGCGGGGGCGGCCACGGGCGTAGGGTGCGCAGGACCCATGCAGACGATCACGCCCTACCTCCTGTACGAGGACGTCGCGGCGGCGCTCGACTGGCTCCGGGACGCGTTCGGCTTCGAGGAGGTGCTCCGCTTCGAGGGAGAGGCCGGCGAGATCAACCACGCGGAGATGAGGATCGGCGGCGACTCGGTCTATCTCGGCGACCCCGGTGGCGACTACCGGAGCCCGAAGGCGCTCGGCACCCGGACGGCGCTGGTTCATGTCTACGTCGACGACGTCGATGCCCACTACCGGTGCGCCAGGGCGGCCGGCGCCGAGATCAAGCTGGAGCCGGACGACCAGCCGTACGGCGACCGCCGCTACGACGTCTACGACCTCGAGGGGCAGCTCTGGTCGTTCGCGACGCGCGGTCGCGCGGTCCCTCCGGAGGAATGGGGCGCCTCGGTTTCCGGATAACGTCCGAGCGTGGACTTGGACACCACCGAGATCCGGGTGCTCGGCTGCTTGATCGAGAAGCAGCGGACGACGCCGGAGCAGTACCCGCTCTCACTCAACTCGCTCCGACTCGCCTGCAACCAGGCGACGAACCGTGATCCGGTCACCGACTACGACGAGGCGGAGATCCGTGCGGCGATCGACATGCTCTCGCGGCGCGGCTGGGTGCGGCTCGCGAGCGGGCCCGGCGGTCGCGTCGCCAAGTACCGCCATTTGCTCGATGACGCGCTCGGCCGCGTTCCCTCCCAGATCGCCCTGCTCGCCGTGCTGATGCTCCGCGGCGCGCAAACGCCGGGCGAGCTGAAGCAGCGGGTGGAGCGGCTCTATCCCTATCCGACGCTCGACGACGTCCAGAAGGCGCTCGACGCGCTCGCCGCGGCAGAGCTCGTCGAGCGGCTGCAGCGCCGGCCCGGCCAGAGCCAAGACCGCTGGATCCAGCGGCTCGGCGACCCCGGTCTCGGCAAGCCTGACGCCGAGGACGAGCCGCAGCGTTCGACGAACGTCGAAAGTGTTGTTTCAACACAATCTCCCCTCGAGGCGCGCGTCGCCAGGCTCGAGGAACAGGTCGCCGCGCTCCAGCAGACACTCGCCGAGCGATGATCGTCGC
>JBDSOJ010000099.1:0-9712 GCA_039914895.1 Gaiellaceae bacterium | reverse complement strand
GGCGCCGAGATCTTCGCGCAGGCCGGCTGCGGCCAGTGCCACCAGTACCTCGGCACCGGCGCCGCCAACCTCGGCGCTCCCGATCTCTCGGACGTCGGTGCGAGCGACCGTGGCGCCGAGTACTTCGCTAACTACGTCTCCAACCCGGCCCAGTTCGGGAACGACGTGATGCCGCCGTACGCGGGTCTCGGCAAGGAGAACCTCGCCAAACTCGGCACGTTCCTCGCTGCCTCCAAGGGCCCGAAGGGCTAGCTATGGCCCGCCCGGCGCCATCCTCCGGGCCGCCGACGACCGCGAACGCTTCGCCCTGCGGCGTCCTCAGTCGCGCCCATGCATTGCATGGAAGCTCCCTGCGTCCTTGCACGGCTCGGTTCGCGGCCGCCGGAGACGCGGCAATGGCACCGGGCAGGCCATAGTGAACGTCTTCCTCGGCGTGACGGGCGCGTCGGGCGCGCCGTACGCCGCCAGGCTGCTCCGCGCGCTGACGGAGTCGGGCTGTGAGGTCGGCCTCGCCGCGTCCGCTGCCGGGATCGAGGTGATCGCGACCGAGCTCTACGGCGACGCGACGCTGCCGCGCCAGGAGGTACTCGAGCGGTTCACGGGCGGCGCCGACGGCGTCACGGTCTACGGCGTCAACGACTACAAGAGCCCGTACGCCTCCGGCTCCGCGAAGGTCGACGCCTACGTCGTCTGCCCCTGCTCGATGTCGACGATCGGCACGCTCGCGACCGGCGCGATGGCGAACCTGATCCACCGTGCCGCCTCGGTCGCGCTGAAGGAGGGCCGCAAGCTCGTGCTCGTGCCGCGCGAGACACCGCTCTCGTCGATCCACCTGACCGGGCTCTCGACGCTGCAGCAGGCGGGCGCCGTGATCCTCTTCGCCGCGCCCGGCTTCTACCACGGTGCCGAGACCATCGACGACCTCGTCGAGTTCGTCGTCGCTCGAATCCTCGACCAGATCGGGCTCGACAACACGCTCGCCGCACGCTGGGGTCAGTCATGAACCACGAGTCCGGCCGTCCCTCGCCGGCGTCGGCTCCCGCCGGGCAGAGCCTGGTTCTGCCGCCCGAGGAACGGCCGGAAACCGGTCGGTTGACGCCCGAGGGCGTGCGCTCGATGTTCGACCGGATCGCGCCGGTCTACGACCTGATGAACCGCGTGATGACGGCCGGACTCGACCAGCGCTGGCGGCGGCTGACCGTCCGCGAGGTCGTCTCGCCGGGCGACCGCGTGCTCGACGGCTGCTGCGGCACCGGCGACCTCGCCGTCGCGGCGCGCAAGGCGGGGGCGGCCGAGGTGATCGGCCTCGACTTCTCCGAACCGATGCTCGAGCGCGCGCGGCGGAAGGAGCCTGCGACCGAGTGGATCCAGGGCGACCTGCTCGAGCTGCCGTTCGAGGACGGCTCCTTCGATGCGGCGACGGTCGGGTTCGGCGTCCGCAACGTCGCCGACCTCGAACGCGGCCTCGTCGAGCTGCGGCGCGTCCTCCGGCCAGGAGGCCGCGTCGGCATCCTCGAGATCACGCGGCCGCGCGGCCCGCTGAAGCTCTTCTACCGGCTCTGGTTCGATCTCCTGATCCCGCTCGCGGGCAAGATTCTTCCCGGTGGCAAGGCCTACACCTATCTGCCCGCGAGCGTGCGCCGCTTTCCCGGTCCCGACGAGCTGGCCGCGCTGATGCGCGCGCAGGGCTTCGCCGACGTCACCTACCGCCGGCTCGGCGGCGGGATCGTCGCGCTACACGTCGGGACAGCCAAGTGACGACCCTCGAGGACGTCCGTGCGCTTCCCGGCCTCGACACGTACATGGAGCACGTCGAGGAGCGGCTGGTGGCTGCGGTCGGCGCGCACGGCGGCCGCGTCGCCGAGGTCGGAGCCGACGCGCTCGCGGCGGGCGGCAAACGGGTGCGGCCGTTGCTCGTGTTCCTCTGCGCTCCGCCCGGCGCCGCTCCGCCCGTCGCGGCCGGTGTCGCCGTCGAGCTCGTCCACATGGCGACGCTCGTCCACGACGACCTGATCGACGGCGCCAGGGTCCGGCGCGGCAAGGCCGCCGCCTGGGCGGCGCACGGGGCCGGCGCGGCTCGGGCAACGGGCGACTACCTCTTTGCGCGCGCCTTCGCCGAGCTCGCGGCCGAGGGTGACGTCGACGCGGTCGGGACGCTCGCCGACGCGTGTCTCTGCCTCGCCCGCGGCGAGGCGATGCAGCGTCGCCAGGTCCACGACCCGGACACGACCGTCGACGCGTACCTCGAGCGCTGCTCGCTGAAGACGGGAAAGCTCTTCGAGGCCGCGTGCTCGCTCGGCTCCGGCGGGACGCTCGGTCGCTTCGGCCTCAACCTCGGAATCGCCTTTCAGATCGCTGACGACATCCTCGACTGTGCGGGCGACACGATCGAGACCGGCAAGGTCGCCGGCACCGACCTGCGCGAGGGAACACCGACGCTGCCGCTGCTCCTCGCCGCCCGGGAGGACGAGGTCGTGCGGGCCGCCCTCGCCGGCGGGCCGATCGAGGGCGTGCTTGTGCGTGTGGCCGCGACCGGCGCCCTCAAGCGCTCCAGGGCGATAGCCCTCGACTACGCTGGAAGAGCCCGGGAGAGCCTGAACGGCGGCGCTCACCGGGAGGAGCTCGAGACCCTCGCCGACGCCGTCGTCAACAGAAAGCGGTAGTGGCAACACTGATCTGATGGCAACGCTCGCCCACGCATCCACGCTCGAGCCGATCTGGGACAAGGTCGAGGCCGGCGAGCGCCTCGATCTCGAGGACGGGTTGGCGCTGCTCGAGTCCGACGACCTGCTCGAGCTGGGGGCGCTCGCGGACCGCGCGCGACGGCTGCGCGGCGGCTCCGATGACGTCTACTTCGTCCAGAACATGTACGTCAGCCAGACGAACGTCTGCCGCGTCAAGTGCAAGTTCTGCGCCTTCGCCCAGACCCGCAAACAGGAGGGCGCCTACGAGCTCTCGGCCGAGGAGCTCGTCGAGGACATGGTCCGCCAGCACGAGCTGATCGGCTTCACCGAGCTGCACATCGTCAACGGCGAGAGCCCGCACGTCGGCTTCGACTACTACGTCGACGCGGTCCGCTCGCTCCACGAAGCGCTCCCCGACGTCCACCTGAAGATGTACACGGCCTCCGAGATCCACCACATGACGACGCTGTCCGGGCTGACGCACGAGGAGGTGCTACGCGAGCTCAAGGCGGCCGGGCTCGGCTCGCTCCCGGGCGGCGGCGCCGAGATCTTCGCGCCGCGCGTGCGCAGGCTGATCGCCCCGGGCAAGGAGCCGGCCGAGTACTGGTTTCGGACCCACGACGCGGCACACCGGCTCGGCATCCCGACGCACTGCACGCTCCTCTACGGCCATGTCGAGACCTACGAGGAGCGGATCGACCACCTGCTCCGCCTGCGCGACCAGCAGGACAAGACCGGCGGCTTCCTCGCTTTCATCCCGCTCGCCTTCCATCCCGAGAACACCGTCTTCGAGCGCCGCGGCTGGCGCCATACGACCGCCGCCGACGACCTGAAGATGGTCGCCGTCTCGCGGCTCATGCTCGACAACATCGCCAACGTGAAGGCGTACTGGATCATGTACGGGATGCCGACGGCCGCCGTCGCGCTCCACTTCGGCGCCAACGACGTCCAGGGCACGGTCGTGCGCGAGCAGATCTTCCAGGCGGCCGGCGCGTCGAGCGGCACCGAGCAGAAGATCGGCGAGCTCGTCCGGTTCGTCCGCGAGGCCGGCCGCGTGCCGGTGCAACGCGACACGCTCTACGGGGAGATCCGCAGATGGTCCGTCTAGGCCGGATCTCGTACGTCAACATGGCGCCGGTCTTCCACCGGCTGAACGCCGAGGTGGAGGAGGTGCAGGGCGTCCCGACCGAGCTGAACCGGCTGCTGCTCGACGGTGAGCTCGACCTGGCGCCGATCTCCTCGATCGAGTACGCGCGCCACGCGTCGTCGCTCCGGATCCTGCCGCGGCTGTGCGTCTCGTCGGAGGGCGCCGTCGACTCGATCCAGCTCGTCTCGCGGACGCCGTTCCCGCAGATCCGCTCGATCGCGGTGACGCCGGAAAGCGCGACCTCGGTCGTGCTCTCGAAGGTGCTGCTGCCGCACGCGGTCCATGTGCCGCTCGGTTTGAATCAGCAGAGTGAGGACGCGGACGCGAAGCTCTTGATCGGCGACGCGGCGCTGCGGAGCGCGTTCGAGGATCCGACGCCGCACTACGACCTCGGCAAGCTCTGGCTCGACAAGACCGGCCTGCCGATGGTCTTCGCCGTCTGGGCGGCGCCGGAGCCGGTCGCCGACGGCGTCGCCGAGCTCGAGCACTCACTGGTCGCCTCGGTGCGGCTCGCGCGCGCCGAGCCCGACGTGCTCGCCTACGAGGCGAGCGAGCGCTACGGCTATCCGGCCGGATATCTCGCGCGCTACTTCGAGAAGCTGCGCTACTCGTTCGGCCCCCGCGAGCGAGCTGGCCTCGACACTTTCTTCGAGCTGGCGCGCGACGTCGGCGCGCTCGAACACGTCCCCGAGCTTCGCTTCGTCCAGAAACCGCAGGCGGTCGAGGCGTGACGGTCACCGCGACCCGCACCGTCGAGGAGATCCTCGCCAAGGCGCTCGACGGCGAGCGGATCGGCGAGGACGAGGCGGTCGCGCTGCTGCGCTCGCGCGAGCTCATTCCGGTCGGCCGCGTCGCCGACGAGCTGCGAAACCGGAAGACCGATCCGGACAAGATCACGTTCATCGTCGACCGGAACCTCAACTACACGAACATCTGCGTCACCGATTGCGACTTCTGCGCCTTCTACCGGCGGCCGGGCGACACGGGCGAGGGCTACCTGCTGCCGAAGCCGGTCATCTTCAAGAAAATCGAGGAGACGCTCGCGATCGGCGGCACCGGCGTGCTGATGCAGGGCGGCCAC
Source organism: Gaiellaceae bacterium (assembly GCA_039914895.1). Lineage (GTDB taxonomy): Bacteria > Actinomycetota > Thermoleophilia > Gaiellales > Gaiellaceae > Gaiellasilicea. Next base: position 4,800 of record JBDSOJ010000099.1, on the reverse strand, counting down.
CACCCCGACCTCGGGGTCGACTACTACGAGGATCTCTTCAGCTCGATCAAGCAGCGCTACAAGATCCATCTGCACGCGCTCTCGCCGCCCGAGATCCAGCACATCGCGCGGCGCTCGAAGCTGACGGTCTGGGAGACGCTCTCGCGCCTCCGCGACGCCGGGCTCGACTCGATTCCGGGCGGCGGCGGCGAGGTGCTCGTCGACCGCGTGCGCGAGATCATCGCGCCGAAGAAGACCAAATCGACCGAGTGGCTCGACGTGATGCGCCACGCGCACAAGCTCGGGATGTCGACGACCGCGACGATGATGTACGGCCACGTCGAGACAATCGAGGAGCGCGTCGAGCACATGCGCCGCGTCCGCGAGGTGCAGGACGAGACGCGCGGCTTCCGCGCCTTCATCTCCTGGACGTTCCAGCGCGACGGCAACCGGCTCTCGGACAAGGTCTCGGACGAGCAGATGCCGACCTCCTTCGACTACCTGCTGACGCAGGCGGTCTCGCGCATCTATCTCGACAACGTCGACCACATCCAGAGCTCGTGGGTGACGCAGGGGCTGAAGATCGGCCAGCTCGCGCTCGGCTTCGGCGCCGACGACATGGGCTCGGTGATGATCGAGGAGAACGTCGTCTCGGCCGCCGGCACGACCCATCGCACGTCGACCGAGGAGCTCGTGCATCTGATCAAGGCGGTCGGGAAGATCCCGGTGCAGCGGGACACGCTGTACCGCGAGGTCAAGGTCTTCGACTAGTACGGATTCCGTAAAGCCCTGCAAAGCGCCGCCGAGGCTTCGGCTAGTCTCGGCGAGGGTCGTGCTCCGCAAGCTGCTCATCGGTGGGCTTCTCGCCCTGACGTTCGCCGCGCCCGCCGCGGCGCAGACGACGACGCTGATGCCGGGCGTCACCTACGAGCGCGGCGTCCAGTTCACCCCGCACGGCCCGGTCGCGATCCACATCGTCCGCGCGCCGCGGCCGACCGGCCTCTATGCGCTGCGCCCGACGCTGTCGAACGAGACGATCCAGGGCGTCGAGCGCGTCACCTCGATGCAGAAGCGCCTCTCGGCGGGCGCGACGATGGTCGGCGTCAACGGCGACTTCTACGCCGACTCCGGCCGTCCGAGCGGCGTGCTGATGCGTGACAACGTCGTCGAGAGCCCGCCCTACGGCGACCGCTCGAGCACCGGCGTCACCCCGCAGGGCGGCCTCGACGTCCGCCGGATCGAGTTCTTCGGCACCTGGCGCGGCCTCGGCCAGCGCCGCACGCTGAACGATCTGAACCAGTCACCCGGACCGAACGGCGTCTCCCTCTTCACGCCGAGTTACGGGTCGGCCACGCCGGTGCAGGCCGGCGTCACCGAGGCCGTGATCTTCCCGTTCCCGCCGACGACGCCGAACACCGACCTGGCCGGCCCGGTGATCCAGATCGCCGGCGCGGGCGGCACGCCGATCCCTCAGGGCGGCGCGGTGCTCGTCGCGCGCGGCACCGCCGCGCAGCGGCTCGTCGAGGAGTCGCCCGTCGGCACGAGTCTGGCGCTGCGGCTGATCTTCCGGCCGGAGTGGACCGGAATCACGAACGCGGTCGGCGGCGGGCCTGTGCTGGTTCGCAGCGGCGGCCCGGTCTTCCGCGCGCAGGAGGCGTTCACGTCCAGCCAGCTCGCTCCGCGCAACCCCCGTACGGGCGTCGGCCAGCTCGCAGACGGCCGCGTTCTGATGGTCGTCACCGACGGCCGCCGTCCCGGCTACAGCGTCGGGATGACGAACTTCGAGCTCGCGCAGACAATGGTTCGGCTCGGCGCCCTCACCGGCTCCGCCCTTGACGGCGGCGGCTCGTCCTCGCTCGCCTTCGACGGCACGCTGTTGAACCGCCCCTCCGACCGGGGCGGCGAGCGGCCGGTCTCGACCGCGCTCCAGCTCATGTACTACGGCGTCTACGCGCCCGTGCCCGAGCCGGTCATCTCGCCGAACGGCGACGGCTTCGCGGAGACGCAACGCGAGCTCTCCTACAAGGTCGTGCGCCCGTCGAACGTGACCGCGACGCTCGTCGCGCCCGACGGCACGGCGGCCTCCACCGAGACACTGCTGCGCGAGCCCGGCACCTATCCGGTCGCGTTCCCGCCAGCATCCGCCGACCCGACCGTGGCGCCGGGCGAGGGCCGCTGGCGGCTCGAGGTGGCGGCCACGGACGACCTGGGCCGCACCTCGACGACGACGCAGACGTTCACCGTCAACTCGACGCTCGGCTTTGCACGGCTCTCGCGCCGCTCGCTCGTCGTCCGCGCCCGCGGCAGGCAGACGATCTCCGCCGGGGTGACGCTGACCCGTGCCGCCCGCGTGACCGCGACCGTGGAGACGAAGACGGGCGTCAAGGTCGCGACGATCGCGGTGCGCCGCCTCCCGGCAGGCCGCTTCGCGGCGAGCTGGAAGGGCACGACGCGCGGCGGCAGGTTCCTCGTCTACGGCGGCCTGTACGCCGTGCGCTTCCGTGCCGCCAACGAGCTCGGCGCCGTCGAGCTCGTCACGCCGGCCTTCCGCGTCATCCGCGCGGCCCCGGTGCCGAAGAAGCAGCCGCAGCCCCGCGGCTAACCTCTGCCGGTGCCGGTCGCGTCGATTCTCTCGGAGATCACGGATCTCCTCACGACGGTCGTCGGCGACTACGGTCTCTACGCGGTCTTCGGCCTGATGCTCCTCGACGCGGTCTTCCCCGCCGCGAGCGAGCCGGTGATGGTCTACGGCGGCGCCGTCGCGGCGGGAGCCTTCGCGGGACAGGACGTGCAGCTCGCCGGCTGGACGCTCGCGCCGGGCCTCGAGGCGTACCTCGGGATCGCCCTCGCCGGCACGATCGGCTACACGCTCGGCTCGATCGGCGGCTGGTGGCTCGGACTGCGCGGCGGCCGGCCCTTCCTCGAGCGGCACGGCCGCTGGCTGCACCTGAACGAGGCGAAGCTCGACCGGGCCGAGCGCTGGTTCGAGCGCTGGGAGGACTGGGCCGTCTTCCTCGGCCGGATCACGCCGGTCGTGCGCTCGTTCGTCTCGATCCCGGCAGGCGTGTTCGAGGCGCCGTTCCGCCGTTACACCGTGCTGACGCTGATCGGCTCGGCACTCTGGTGCTTCGGCCTCGCAGGCGTCGGCTGGGCGCTCGGCAGCCGCTGGGAGGACTTCCACCACGCGTTCCACTACGTCGACTACACGGTGCTTGCGCTGATCGTGGCAGGGGTTGCCTGGCTGGGCTGGAAGTATGCGCGGAGGCGCGGGAGGCCTGCCGCGGAGCCTCGCTAGACTCTTGCCGCTGTGAAGATCGATCTCGTCGACGTCAAGGCGCAGTACGCGCCGCTGATCCCGGAGCTGAAGCAGGCGTTCGCCGACGTGCTCGAGAGCGGCCAGTTCGTCTTCGGCCCCAATGTCTCCGCCTTCGAGAGCGAGGCCGCCGAGTACCTGGACGTACCCGAGACGATCGGCGTCGCCAACGGAACAGACGCGCTCGTGCTCGTCCTCGACGCGCTCGGCATCGGCCGCGGCGACGAGGTGATCTGCCCCGCCTTCACCTTCTACGCGACCGCCGAGTCGATCGCCCGGCGAGAGGCGATTCCGGTCTTCGCCGACATCGATCCGGTGACGCTCAACCTCGATCCGGAGGACGTCGAGCGCAAGCTGACGGCGAAGACGAAGGCGATCATGCCCGTCCATCTCTTCGGCCGCCCCGCGCCGCTCGCCGAGCTCGCTGCGTTCGGTCAGCCGATCGTCGAGGACGCGGCCCAGGCGTTCGGCTCGCCCGACATCGCCGGCACCGGGATCGCCTCCACCTTCAGCTTCTATCCGACCAAGAACCTCTTCGGTCTCGGCGACGGCGGGCTCGTTGCGACGAGCGACCCCGAGCTGGCCGAGCGGGTGCGGATGCTCCGCTTTCACGGCTCCAAGGCCAAGACCACCTTCGAGTTCGTCGGCCGCAACTCTCGCCTCGACGAGATCCAGGCCGCTGTGCTCCGGATCTTCCTCGGCGAGCTCGACCGTTGGACGGCCGAGCGTCGCCAGGCGGCCGACCGCTACCGCGAGCTCGGGATCGGCGAGCTCTGCGTCGCGCCGGAGGACGAGCCGGGCCACGTCTACCACCTCTTCGTCTGCCGTTCGGAGCGCCGCGATCAGATCCGCGCCGCGCTCGGCGAGGCCGGGATCGGGAACGCGCAGTACTACCTGCCGCCCCTGCATCTCCAGCCCGCGCTCCGCTTCCTCGGCTACGGCGAGGGCGACCTGCCGGTGACCGAGCGGGTCGCGCGCGACAACTTCTCGATCCCGCTCTGGGCGGGTGTCGGCGCCGAGCAGCAGGAGCGGGTCGTCGACGTCGTCCGCAGCGCCGTCGGCGCTCCCGCCAGGGCATGAGGTTCCCGATCACGAGGCATCGGCTGCCGCAGCTGGCGGCCGACCTCGGGATCGTCGTCGTTGCCTGGTTCCTCGCCTTCCGGCTCCGGTTCGACCCGGACATCCCGCGCTACTACGACCGCTACTTCGACACGGAGATCTTCGCGCTCATCGTCGCGCTCAAGCTGACGACGTTCGCCCTCTTCGGCTTCTACAACCGCTGGTGGCGCTACGTCTCCACCCGCGACATGTGGGGCGCGTTCCGCGGCGTCACCGTCGCCTCGCTCCTGACCTTCCTCGTCTTCAGCTTCTTCGACATCCATGTGGTCGCCGTGCCGCGCGTGGTCTGGGTGCTCGACTGGCTGCTCTGCCTCGCGCTCGTGGCCGCCTCGCGGATGCTCGCCCGGACGATCATCGAGCGGCCGCAGGCCTCGGCCCTCGTGGCGCGC
>JBDSOJ010000074.1:0-6803 GCA_039914895.1 Gaiellaceae bacterium | reverse complement strand
CGTAGCCGACGCCGGCATGTTCGGCCAAGTATTTGGAGCTGCTTGGAGTTCGGTTGGACTGAAGCCTCTCTCCCTACCGCCCGCCGTGCCAGGACTCCCAGAGCGCGGCGTACGAGCCGTCCCGCTCGACGAGCTCGTCGTGCGTCCCGAGCTCCGCGAGCTTGCCGTCCTCGACGACCGCGACCCGGTCGGCGTCGTGGGCGGTCTGGAGGCGGTGCGCGATCGCGACGACGGTCCGCCCGTCGAGCACGGCCGCGAGCGATTGCTCCAGGTGACGCGCGGCGCGCGGATCGAGCAGCGAGGTCGCCTCGTCGAGCACGAGCGTGTGCGGGTCGGCGAGCACGAGCCGCGCCAGCGCGACCTGCTGCTGCTGTTGCGGCGAGAGCGGATGACCGCCCGCGCCGACGACCGTCTCCAGCCCGTCCGGCAGGCCCCCGACCCAGGGCAGCGCGTCGACGGCCTCGAGCGCGGCCAGGAGCTCCTGGTCGTCCGACTCGACCCGCGCGAGCCGGAGGTTGTCCGCGAGCGTGCCGACGAAGACGTGCTGCTCCTGGGTCACGAGCGCGACCTCGCGCCGGAGTGTCTCGAGCTCGAGATCGACGAGGCGCACGTCGCCCACCTCGACGCGGCCCGTGCGCGGCGGATGGATTCCGGCAAGCAGGCGCGCGAGCGTCGACTTGCCCGCGCCCGACGGCCCGACGACGGCGATCCGCTCGCCCGGCTGGAGATCGAGGTCGAGGCCGTGCAGCACGTCGCGCCCGTCGATGTACGCGTACCGGACATCGGCTGCGCGCAGCCGCTCGTGCCCCGGCTCCTCGCCGGTGGCGACGCGGTCGTCGGGCACCTTCGAGACGCCGACGAGCCGCGCGAACGACGTCGCGCCGACCTGGATCTCGTCGAGCCACGAGATCAGGCGGTCGACGGGGTCGGCGAGCTGCTGGATGTAGAGGGCCACGGCCGTGACCTCCCCGAGCGAGGCGCGGCCCGTCGAGACGAGCCAGCCGCCCCAGACGAGCGTCACAGCGACGGGCAGCACGTACGCGATCCCTACCGTCGGGAACAGGACCGTCCGGAGGTAGAGCGTCCGCCGCTCGGCCCGGAAGGCGTCGTCGAGGTCGGCGTCGATCCGCGCGACGCGCCGCCGCCCGAGCCCGAGCGCGTCCACGGTGCGACCGCCGTCGACGGTCTCGCTGACGGTGCCGGTCAGGGTCGCGTAGGCGGCCCGCTCCCAGAGATACCCCGCCGCAGCCCGACGCAGGTACCAGCGCAGTCCGATCACGATCGCCGGCAGCCCGACGATGCACGGCAGAGCCGCGATCGGACTGACGACGACGGCCGCCACGATCGTGAGCAGCACGGTCACGGCGGAAATCAGCGTCTCCGGGATCGCGAAGCGCACCGTGCGGGCGAGCGCGTCGACGTCGGAGGTCGTCCGCGAGACGAGGTCGCCCGTCCCCGCCCGCTCGACCGCGGAGAGCGGCAGGGCGAGCACCTGGCGCATGAAGTCCTCGCGCAGGCGGGCGAACACCCGCTCGGAGAGGACGAACGAGGAGCGGCGTGCAAACCAGGTCAGCACGGTCTGGGCGAGCACGGAAACGGCGAGGATTGCGATCACACGGTCGACCTCCGCCGTGGTCGTTCCCTGCTTGACCGACTCGACGAGCCGGCCGAGCAGGAACGGGCCGATCAGACCCGCTACAGCAGCGAGCGCGTGCAGGCCGAGCACGATCGCGAGCCCACCCCGGTAGCGGCGAAGCAGCACGGCCGCGTTCTGCCGTACCTCGGGGCCTGCGGCGATCGGCAACCGCTCGCTCATGCCGCCTCCCGCGTCATGTGACCTCGTCTCGCGCGACCGCGGTGCGATAGGCGGGGCTCAACGCGAGCAGCTCGCGATGCGTCCCCGTGGCGAGGACGCGGTCCTCGACGAGGAGAACGACCCGGTCGGCCCGACCGAGGACGAGCGGGCTGGTCGTGACGACAACGGTCGTGCGGCCGCGGCGCGCCTCGTGCAGGCGGCGGGCGATCCGCGCCTCGGTGTGCGCGTCGACCGCGCTCGTCGGCTCGACGAGGACGAGGATCTCCGCGTCGGCGAGCAGCGCGCGGGCGAGGACGAGGCGCTGCCGCTGGCCGCCGGAGAGCGAGCGACCCCGCTCCTCGACGTGGCCGTCGAGCCCTTCCGGCAGCGAATCGAGCACGTCCTCGGCGTTCGCGACGGCGATCGAGTCCAGGAGCTCCGCGTCGCCGGCGCGGCCCCAGGGATCGAGCTCGCCGCGCAGCGTGCCGGAGAAGAGCAACGGGTCGGTCTCGCTGACGACGACCCGGCGGCGCAGCGATCCGACGGGCAACACGTCGAGCGGAACGCCGCCGAGCGTGACCGTGCCCTCGTCCGCAAAGCGGCCGAGCCGGTCGGCGAAGCGGGCCCCTTCGTCGGGGTCGGGCGTGACGATGCACGTCAGCAGACCCGGCTCGACGACGAGACCGGTGCGAACATCCGTCAGCGGCAGCCCGGGCTCCGGCTCTGCGGCGGGCGCGGCGGGCTCGCCGACGAGCGGCTCAACGCGAAGGATCGAGAGCATCCGCTGCGCGCCGACGTGCGCCCGCGTGATCTTGTCGACGGCCTCGGCCGCGGTGCGCAGCGGCAGGACGAGAAACGCCGCGTAGCCGTAGAACGCGACGAGCTCGCCGGCGCTAATGCGGTCCTGAATCGCGAGCCGCGCGCCGAGCCAGGTGACGATGACGACGAAGATACCCGGCAGCAGGACCTGCGCCGAGTCGAGGGTCGCCTGGGGCAGCGCCACGCGAACACCGGCGAGGCGGACGTCCTCCGAGCGCCGGCGATAGCGATCGAGGAAGACGCGCTCGCCGCCGATCCCGCGCAGCACCCGCAGTCCCGCGACGGTGTCCGCCCCGAGCGCGGTCAGCTGCCCGACCTGCTCACGCTGCACCTGCTGTCGGGCCTGCAGCGGCCGGATCACGAGCGAGAGGCTGCCGACGAGCGCGGGTACGCCGAGGAGCACGACCAGCCCGAGCACGGTCGAGGTCGACAGCAGCACGGCTGCGACGACGAAGTACGAGGCGACCGCGCCAGCCAGCCGCGCGGTGATGTCGAACGCACCGCCCGCTCGGAGCGCGTCGTTCGAGACCGTCGCGACGACCTCACCGGTCGTCAGCCGCGACCGCACGGCGGGGCCGGTCAGCGCGACGTGGTGGGAGACGAGCTGGATCATCCGAAATCCCGCCTGCAGCCAGTTGCTGACGGCGAAGCGATGTCTGAGCGTGCCGGCCACCGCCTGCACGACTCCCAGCCCGAGAAGCGCAGCCGCCCAGCCGAGGAGCGCGCGGGAGTCGCCCGTCGCGAGCCCTTCGTCGACCGCGCGACCGAGGATCCAGGGGAGGAGCGCCTGCGAGAGCATCCAGACGATCCCGAACGTCATCCCGAGCAGCAGCGTGCCGACCTGCTGCCGCCCGACCCAGAGCAGGAAACGGGTCGGCGAGCGAAGATCCGGCGTGCCGGGATCGTCGAAGGGAAGCTGTTTCATCGGCGCGCCAGTCTACGCAGCGGCTGGCGCGGATCGGCCATGATGAATCCGTGACCGAGCGCACACCCGAGTCGATGACCGCGGCGCAGCGCGATGCACTCGCCGACGAGCTGGCGGAGCTCGAGGGGCCGAAGCGGGCCGAGCTGATCGAGGCGATCGCGACCGCACGCTCGTTCGGCGACCTCTCGGAGAACTTCGCCTACCACGACGCGAAGAACGAGCAGGGTCTCCTCGAGCGGCGGATCACGATTCTCCGCCGCCGGGTCGAGAACGCCGTCGTCGTCGAGCGGGCCACGGACGGCATCGTCGGGGTCGGGTCGGTCGTCGAGGTCGAGGACGAGAGCGGCGGCCGCTTCGAGGTCGAGATCTCGAGCGTCGGCGGCGTCTCGACCGAGTCGCCGCTCGGCTCCGCGCTCGTGGGCGCAAAAGTCGGCGACAGCGTCCACGTGCAGGCGCCGAAGGGCGCCTGGACCGCGCGTGTCGTCGGTGTCCGCTCGGCCTAGTTAAACGTGCGCTGGGCCTCGTCGAGGCCCGCGCCGGCGAGCGTCTCGACGGCGTCGGCGGCGCGGGAGATCAGGGCCTCGGCGTCGTCCTCCGGCGCGAACGGGCTGAGCACGTAATCGGCCACCGGACGCCGGTCGCCGCGGCCCGGACGCCCGACACCGACCCGGACGCGGAGGAACTCCGCCGAGCCGAGCGCCTGCCGGATCGAGCGCAGGCCGTTGTGGCCCGCAAGGCCGCCGCCGAGCCGCACCTGGATCCGGCCGGAATCAAGATCGACGTCGTCGTGCACGACCGCGATCTGCTCGGTCGGCAGCTTGAAGAAACGGGCAGCGGCGGCAAGCGAGCTGCCGGAGAGGTTCATGTACGTCTCGGGCTTCAGCAGCGCCAGCTTGAGGTCGCCCACGCGCGCCTCCGCAAGCTGCCCGGAGAACTTGGAGCGGAACGAGCCGTCGTGCCGGCGGGCGAGCTCGTCGACGACCATCCAGCCGACGTTGTGCCGGTCGCGCGCGTGCTCGCGGCCGGGGTTGCCGAGGCCGACGACGAGCAGATCCAGCGTCGAGGCGCTCTCGCCCCGACGGAAAAGGCGCATCTACGCGTCTGAGTCGGAGGACTCGGACTCGGCCGCAGCCTCGCCCTCGGGCGTCTCGCCCTCGGCAGCGCCCTCCGGAGGCTCCTCGCCCTCGGCGAGCTCCTCGCCCTCGACCGGCTCGGGCTCGGCCTCGACGATCGGGGCGGACACGGTCGCGATCACGGTCTCGTGCAGGTCGTCGAGGAAGACGACGCCTTCGAGCTTCGGCAGGTCCTCGAGCCGCAGCGCCTCGCCCATCTCGAGCCCGCTGACGTCGGCCTCGATCGACTCGGGCACCTCCATCGGCAACGCCTCGACGTTGAGCGTCGTCGCGGGCTGGTTGAGGACGCCCCCCTCCTTGATGCCGGGCGCATCCTCGGCCCCGTGCAGGTGGACGTTGACGCTCGCCTGGATCGCGACGTCGAGCCGCACCTCCTGCAGGTCGATGTGGCGGACGTGGCCGCGGATCGGATCCCGCTGATACTCCTTCAGGATCGACGAGTGCTCCGTGGTCTGGCCCTCCAGCACGACGTCGAGCACGGCATGCAGACCCGAGGGGCCGCTCAGCGCGCTCCGCAAATGACGCTCCTCGACCGCGAAGGGCTTGGCGCTCGTGCGGCCGTAGAGAACGCCCGGGATCAGGCCGCGCTTGCGCAGGCGCCGCGACTCGGGCGAGCCGAGCAGCTCGCGAGGTTGCACCTCGAGACGAAATCTGTCGCCAGCCACGGCGGCGGATTGTAGCGGAACAAAAGTGGCAGCTTGTCGCTGAGGAATACTCCCAGCCTGCGATCCGCGTCCTGTTGACAGGCATGTCTGGCACCGGCAAGTCCACCGTCATCAGCGAGCTCGAGGCACGACCGCGTGCAGGCGCTGCTCTCGGGCGAGACGGCAGAAGTCCTGTACCTGGCGGGGTGCGCCGACGAGCAGGTGCAGTTCCACCCTCAGTTCGACCACGTGATCCTCCTCAGCGCCCCGTCGGCCGTCGTCATCGAGCGGCTCAGGACGCGCACCGGCAACTCCTACGGCAGGGAGCCCGAGGAGCTGCGCCGCGTGCTCGAGCACATCGCGTCCGTCGAGCCCCTGCTGAGGAACGTGGCGGATCTCGAGGTCGACACCACGGCTCCCCTCGACGAGGTGGTCGAGACGATCATCGGCTTCGTCGAGTCGGCTCCCGCGGGGAGCCCGCGCTAGAAGAGCTGGTTCGCCTAAGCCGTATCGACTGCGACGCCCGCACCCGCGGCTCACGCTGCGCCACCTGCTCGAGCGCGCGAGCACGAGCGCGAAGCACCACAACCCAACGCGGCTACGGCGCCCAGCACCAGCGCCGAGCACGAGCAGCGATCGCAGCCCAGCCGTGGTGCTCGGTCTGCGGCAGCACCCGCGACCTCACCGCCGACCACATCACCCCGCTCGCGAGAGGCGGCCACCCGCTCGGCCCGCTCCGCGTCCTCTGCCGCTCCTGCAACTCTCGCTGCGGCAAAGGACGCGGAACGCGGTGATCAAATCATCCGGTTTACCCCGGGAAAGCACATCCGCGGGCGGTGATCTCGGCGCCAAGGTCGTTGTACAGACCGGGTGCACCGTCCTGCGGCCCGAGCGAAGGTGGCCCGGTGTAGCCCGGAAAACCGTGATGGTGGATGTTGAAGTGGAACTGGTTGAAGGCGTCCTGCAGCGACGGGTCGTCGCAGAAGCGCGGCCCAACCTGCACCAGTTTCCCCGATGGCGTCTCCACGAAGTGCTTGTGGCGAGGGACGTCGGTCAGGTTCGGGTCGGCGAGGGCGGTGCTCGCCGCGAAAGGCACCCCCATCGCCAGCACTGCGAGATGAGCAGTTTACGCATGAGGCCACTCCTTCGTTGAGCGTGTCATGACCCCTTACGCCGGTTATACAACGACTTCGACGCATAAGCAACAGCGATGTGGCCTCTCAGGCCGTTTCTTCTAGAGCTCGGGCATGACCCCCTCGCAGAGCGCGGCGCAAAGACGAGGCCTTGTGTTAGCGCCACGTAAAAATCGTGCTTTGCCGCTAACCAGTTTGACTGCTCAAGCGTATTAGCTCTCGGGGACGAGGAAGGGCGCGCGCCCTGGGGGAGTGCGGCTCTCCCGCGACACACGATCGCCTAACCGAGCGCCCTCATCAAAGGGGGAAGAGGAGAGGCTCAGGCGACAGGTGCCGTTGGGCGCGCGCCCGCGT
>JBDSOJ010000046.1:0-5392 GCA_039914895.1 Gaiellaceae bacterium | reverse complement strand
AGCGCTCCAGCATCAGCTCGCGCGCGTACGGCCGCGCCGCCTCGAAGACGTTGAAGGCGGGATAGAGCTCGACGCCGACCGAGCCCAGCGTCGCGATCGCCTTGTCGAGCAGGACGAAGCGCGTCGGCAGACGTAGGTTCATCGAGTAGATCAGCGCGAAGCCCTCGCGGATCACCTGGATCGGGTCGATGTCGGCGAGGCTGGCGCCGTAGTAGCGGTAGAAGAGCTCGCGCAGCTCGGCCGCGAACTCGTCCTCGCGCTCCTTCGGATAGCGAACGCCGAGCTCGGCGAGCCGGCGCGGGAGCGCGTCGACGTTCTCGGTCGCGGCGTCGATGAAGAGGCGCGTCAGCCGCGCCATGTCCTCGTCCGTCAGCTTGCCGACGAGGCCGAAATCGACGAGGCCAATCCGGCCACCGTCGAGCACGAGCACGTTCGCCGGGTGCGGGTCGCCGTGGAAGAAGCCGTGCCGGAAGATCATCTCCATCCACGTGTCGGTGACCCGGTAGGCCAGCTCGCGGCGCGCTTCGAGCTGCGTCGTCTCGAGGTCGAAGTCGGCGAGTTGCACGCCGTCGAGGTACTCGAGCGTCAGCATCCGTACGCCGGAGTAGTCCCAGTAGAGCTTCGGGACGACGACCACGTCCGAGTCGGCGAAGTTGCGGCGGAACGTGTCCGCGTGTCGCGCCTCGAGCTTGTAGTCGAGCTCCTGGCGGATGAAGCGTGCGAACTCGTCGACGAGGTCGTTGACGTCGATGAAGTCGAGCGCGCGCACCCGTTCCCGGATCAAGCGGGCTGCCTGGTAGAGCAGCGCGAGATCGTTCTCGATCTGCCGGGGCGCATTCGGGCGCTGCACCTTGACGACCACGTCGTCGCCGTTCGGCAGCGTCGCCCGATGCACCTGGCCGATCGACGCCGCCGCGATCGGCGTCTCGCCGAACTCGAGGAACGCCTGCTCGAGCGTCAGGCCCAGCTCTTCCTCGACCACCTCGCGCACCTGCGCGAACGGAAACGGCGTCACATCGTCCTGAAGGCTGCGGAGCTCGGCGACGATGTCCGGCGGGACTACGTCCGGGCGGGTTGAGAGCAGCTGGCCGAACTTGACGAACGTCGGCCCCAGCTCGTCGAGCATCTCGCGCAGGTGCCGTCCGCGCTCCGAGCCGGCGGCGCTGGCCGGGATCGGCTCGACCCGCGAGGTCCACGGGAGCAGGTCGGTCAGCTTGTGCCGCTCGAAGAAATAGCCGAAGCCGTGCCGGACGGCGACCTGCGCGATCTCGGAGAGACGGCCGATCTTGCGCGTGCGCGGGCGCGTCGCCATGCGGAAAGTGTTCCACGTCGCGGCGCGGACTCCCACCGGGAAGGATAGGAGCGTGGACGAAGGCGTCATGCTGCTGCTCGTCGGCGCCGTGCTCGCGGCGAGCATCGTCGTCGCGCTCGGCGCCGCGCGGACCGGCCTGCCCGTGCTGGTCGCGTTCCTCGCGATCGGGATGCTGCTCGGCTCGGACGGGCCTGGCGGGATCGAGTTCGACGACGCCAGGCTCGCGCGTGAGGTCGGGATCATCGGGCTGGCGCTGATCCTCTACGAGGGCGGCCTGCAGACCTCGTGGCGCCGGCTGCGGCAGGTGGCGGTGCCGGCCGCGCTCCTGAGCACCGTCGGCGTCGTCGTCAGCGCGGGGCTGACCGGCGTCGCGGCGCACATGCTCTTCGATCTCTCCTGGCTCGAGGCGGTGCTTCTCGGCGCCGTCGTCTCCTCGACTGACGCGGCCGCGGTCTTCGCGACGCTCCGCTTCACCCACATCCGCCGCACGCTCGCACGGACTCTCGAGGCAGAGTCGGGCGGCAACGATCCGATGGCGATCGCGCTGACGCTCGGCCTGATCGCCTGGATCGAGCGGCCTGACGCCTACGGCTTCGACGATCTCTCACTCCTTGTCGTCCAGCAGCTGGGACTCGGACTCGTCGTCGGCGTTGGGCTCGGAGCGCTCGCGGCCTGGGTGTTCGGCCGCCTCCCCCACTCGATCGGCGCGTTTGCCCCGGTGGCGTCGCTCGCGACCGCAGCGCTTGCGTTCGGCGTCGCCGACGTGCTCGGCGGCAGCGGATTCCTCTCGGTCTACCTCGTCGGGCTCGCCGTCGGCAGCACACCGTCGCGCTACCGCCGCCACCTCGTGTCGTTCCACGAGGGTCTCGCGTTCGCCGCGCAGGTCGCGCTCTTCATCGTCCTCGGGCTGCTGGTCTTCCCGTCCGAGCTGCCCGGCGTTGCCATCCCCGGACTGGCGCTGGCGCTGCTGCTGATGCTCGTCGCGCGACCGGCCTCGGTCTGGGTCTCGACGGCGCTGAACGACTTCACGAGCCGCGACCGGCTTCTGCTCGGCTGGGCCGGGCTCCGCGGGGCGGTGCCGATCGTGCTCGCCACGTTCGTCCTCTCCTCCGAGGTGCCGCACCGGCTGACGATCTTCAACGCCGTCTTCTTCGTCGTCGTCGTCTCGGCGGTCGTGCAGGGAAGCACGCTGGAGTGGGTCGCGGGGCGCCTGGGGTTGATCGCCGAGGCGCCGCCCGTCCACGAGGCGCCGCTCGAGGTGGGGCCGCTGAGCAAGCTCGAGCTCGTCGACTTCGCCGTCGCGGGCGACCACGCCGTCAACGGCTCGGCCGTCCGCGAGCTGGGGTTGCCGCGGACGGCGTTGATCGCGGTGATCAACCGCGGCGATGAGACGATCCCGCCGCGCGGAAGCACCGTCGTCGAGGCCGGCGACCGCCTCTTCGTCCTGATCCCGCGCACGATGCGCGCCGACCTCGAGGACGTCTTCGCGCGCTGGCGCAGGAGAGTCTAGGGCTGCTGCTCGAGCAGCTTCAGCCTGTGCTCGAGCTGCGCGAGGCGGAGCTCGAGCGACTCGATCTCCTCGCGCCGGACGAGCCCGAGCTCGCGGGCGAGCCGCTCGCCGGTCTCCTGCGGCAGATCGGTCAGCTTGTCGACGCCCGAGCGCAGCTGCGATGCCAGCTCGTCGACGAGCTGGCGGAGCGTGAACGAGTTGTTATCGGGCGCGGCCATGGGGGCGTGTACTGCGGCGTTGGCGGCGGCGGTCGCGCTTCGAGTCGCCGGTCGCCGGCGGCGGCGCACCGTCGGGCTCGTTCTGGAGCGCATCGGGGATCAGGTCGGGCGTCGGGCGCGCCGCTGCGAGCTCCTCGGCCTCCTTCAGCAGACCGCCGACCGAGCCGGCGTCGTCGAAGGACTCGTCCTTGCGCCGCGCGTACTCCGGCTCGCGCTCCTTCAGCATCGCGACAAGCGGGGCTGCGATGAAGATCGACGAGTAGGCACCGGCGCCAATCCCGACGAGCAGCGCGAACGCGAAGTCCTTCAGCGTCTCGCCGCCGAAGAAGTACAGGGTCGAGATCGGCAGCAGGGTGATGAACGTGGTCGCGAGCGAGCGCGGGATCGTCTCCCAGAGCGAGACGTTCGCCATCACGCGGAACGAGCTCCGGCGCATCAGCGGGATGTTCTCCCGGATCCGGTCGAAGATGATGATCGTGTCGTAGATCGAGTAGCCGAGCACGGTCAGCACCGCGGCGACCGTCGCGGTCGACACCTCCCGGCCGAGCAGGGCGTAGATCCCGACCGTGATCAGGACGTCGTGGAGGAGTGCCACGATCACCGGCCCGGCGAACTTCGCCTCGAACCGGAGCGAGATGTAGATCACGATCAGGAGGAGCGAGGCGAGGATCGCGAGGATCGCCCCCTCCGCGATCTGACGCCCGAAGCTCGCGGAAACCGTCTGGATGCTCGATTCGGCTCCGAACTCCCGCTCCAGCGCGTTCGTCAGCGTCGTCTGCTCACCTGGTCCGAGCTGTTCCGATTGGATCTGGAACTCGCCGTAGCGGTCGCCGGCGGAGACCACCCCGCGGCCCTGGATCTGCGCGCTCCCGAGGTCGAGCTGGCTCGCAGTGCTGCGCACGTCCTCGAGCGCCTCGGGCTGCGGCGTCGTGAACGTGACCTTCGTGCCGCCCTCAAAGTCGATCCCGAAGTTCAGGCCCTGGAAGACGATCGCGCCGATCGAGAGGAGGACGATCGCGCCGGAGATCGCAAACCAGCGGTTGCGGAGGCCGATGAAGTCGCGGCGGATCCACTTCGGAGGCTCGCCTTGCGCGCCCATCAGCTTCGGGTTGTCGAACCACTTGAAGCCGGCGAGCAGGCCGAGGATCGCGCGGGTCGCGGCGACGGCGGTGACGAGGGAGATGATCGTTCCGATCAAGAGCATCAGGGCGAACCCCTTGACGCCGGCGGTCGCGACCAGGAAGAGCACGATCGCAGTGATCGCGGTGACCACATTCGCGTCGATGATGGTCGCGAAGCCCTTGCCGTACCCGGCCGCGATTGCTGCCCGCACGGATTTCCCGGCGCGGTACTCCTCCTTCACGCGTTCGAAGATGACGACGTTCGCGTCGGCCGCGACTCCGAGCGTGAGGATGATCCCCGCGAAGCCCGGGAGCGTGAGCGTCACGTTGAAGACGAGGATCGCGGCGTAGAGGAAGGCGGCGTAGATCCCGAGCCCGATCACGGCGACGATCCCGAGCACGCGGTAGAAGACCAGCAGGAAGAGGGCGACGACGAGGAGGCCGATCAGCGCTGCGAGCTTCGCCTCGGCGAGCGAGTCCTTGCCGAGCGAGGCCGAGATCGTCGTCGACTCGAGCGTGTTGAAGGTGACCGGTAGGGCGCCCGTCTGGAGGACGAGCGCGAGGTCGCGCGCCTCGCCGAGCTCGCCGATCCCGGTGATCTGGGCGCCGGTCGAGCCGCGGATCCCGTTCGGGTTGTCGCGGAAGTCGATCGACGGCCACGACTTGATCTCGCGGTCGAGCACGATCGCGAAGTGCTGGACGAAGTTGCGGTAGTCGCCCTGGCCGCCGCCGATCGTGTTGAAGAGGAGCTTGCCACGCTGCGCCTCGCGAGCGGTGATGTCCCCGAACGTGTCGCCACCCTTGTCGGTGAACTGCATCGTCACGATCGGCTGGCCGCTCGTCGTGTCGAAGTCCTGCCGCGTGCCGTCGCCCTTCAGGTCGGCGCCGGTCATCTCCGGCACGGCCTCGCCTGCGTCGATCGCGGCCTGGCTCCGGTCGAACTTGACCAGGTAGTAGAAGTTCTGCGTCGGGAACTCCTGGTTGACGCCCGGGCAGACGACCTCACCGATCCCGCACTCGAGGATCACAGTCTCGGGCGGCACCCCGAACGTCTTCCAGCCCTTTGGCAGCGCGCCTTTGGTTCCCGCCTTGGCAACGGGGTCGCTGTCGACGAGCGCGTCGCGCGTAGCGGCCGGGCCGGCGACGAGCTTCTGTTTCGCGTCGAAGAGGAACCACGTGTCGGCGGACGCCTCGGTCACCTTCGCCTGCTGGCCGGAGAGGAGCGCGTACC
>JBDSOJ010000041.1:0-3801 GCA_039914895.1 Gaiellaceae bacterium | reverse complement strand
GTCGAGCGTCCAGAGGTGACATGCCCGTTGCCGGACGGAAGTGTGGTCGAGCTTTCACTCTCACTGCCGATTGTCGCGAAAGCACGGAAATTGCGGGCAACACCGATCGCGGGACGCTGCGCGGAAGGCGTAGCTCGAGCTCGTGCTGTCGGGGAGGGTGCGGCTGGTGAATCGCTAGGGTCAAGCGACGAACGCGCTTGGGGCCAGATTGTCAGGTACCCGGGTCCCGGAGGTGCTGGTCGCGGCAGCGCTCGTCCTCGAGCTTCTGCTGGATCAGCGTCGGCTTGGCCCTCATCGACGCCGGTAGCTCGGCGTCTGCGAGCCGGGGGAGGACGAGGGCGCCGAACGCGCTCGCGGCGAGCGCCAGCGCGACGACGAAGGCGGCGAAGCGTCGACCCGAGGGACGCTGCGGGCTCATAGGCCGATCTTTGGCCTATGAGCCAGGGGAGGGGGTGTGGGGGAACCGGAAGGTTCATCCACACGAGGCAAGAAGAAGGGGGCTCGTGGGGGAAACATGGTTTCCCTCACGGGAGCGGGCCGAAGGCTCGCGACGCTCACGCTCCTTACGGTAGCGCGCCGGGCGTCCTGCGGGCGAGCTTCACCGTCGCGAGCCGCGGGCCGCGGCTGTCGATCAGCTCCAGGTCGAGCTCGTCGCCGACCTTCCGCTCAGAGAGCAGCTTCGCGAGCCCGTTCGCATTCCGGATCGGGATGTCGTCCGCGGCGATGATCACGTCGCCGACCGCGAGGTCGGCCTTCGCTCCGGGGCCGCCGGGGTAGACGACCGTCACCGCGACGCCCCGCGTCGAGGAGTCGAGGCCGAGCTGGACGGCCGCGGACTCGGAGTCGACCGAGCTGAACGAGATCCCTAGCCAGGCGTCGGTCGTGGGGGGCGCGTCGCTGATCCGGGCGATCACGGGCAGCGCCTCGTCGATCGCGATCGCGAAGCCGATTCCCTCGGTGTCGGCCTGCCGGATCCCGGCTGTGTTGATCCCGACCAGCCGGCCCGAGCGGTCGACCAGCGGGCCGCCGGAGTTGCCCGGATTGATCGCCGCGTCGGTCTGCAGCAACCCGGTCAGGTCGCCGTTTGGGCCCTCGATCGTGCGGTCGAGCCCGGAGACGATCCCGGAGGTGACCGTCGGACCGCCGAGACCGAGCGGGAAGCCGATCGCGATCACGGCGTCGCCGAGCCGCAGCGCCGACGAGCGCGCGAGCTCGACCGGGACGAGGTCGTCGGCGTCGACGCGGATCACCGCGAGATCGCGCTCGGGCGCCGTGCCGATCACGGTCCCGGCGAGCGATTTCCTGTGGACGTCGTCGTTGAAGGCGATCGAGACGCTGGTCGATCCCTCGACGACATGGTTGTTCGTCAGGATCAAGCCGTCGCGCTGCAAGATCACGCCGGAGGCCTCGCCTTCGCCGCCGCCGAACGACGTCGTGCGGACGCTGACGACCGAAGGCAGGACGCGCTGCACGGCCACGGCGATCGATCCCGCGAGGTCCGGCGGCGCCGCGGGCGGGAGAGCCTTCGCCTTCGGCGGGGCGCTCGTCGCCGGAGGCGGGATCGCCTCGTCGTCGCCGCCGCTGCAGCCGGCGAGGAGCGCTGCGGCGGCCACCAGCGCCAGTGTCCTCACGGGAGCCTCGGGAAGGTGACGACCGCGACCGCTGCGGCAGCGAGCAGCAGCACGAGGCCACAGGCCAGGAATGCGAACGTCACCTCCCGCTTTCGCTCCACCTTGCTCACGACAGACCCCATCTTCTCGTATGCCTCGCGCAGGTCGCCCACGCTCTCGGCCTCGTAGAAGCGACCGCCGGTCGAGGTCGCGATCTGCCGCAGCGTCGCCGGGTCGGGCGGTACCGGGATGATCCGGGTGCCGCCGAAACGGTTGAACTCGACGATCCCCTCCGGTGTCCCGAGCGCGATCGTGTAGACCGGGATCTTGAACGACTTCGCGCGGGCGGCCCCCTCCAGCGGCAGCAGGATCCCCTCCGTCTGCGAGCCGTCCGAGAGCAGCAGGATCGCCGCCGGCCGCTCGACCCCGCCCTCGCCCGTGTCGGCGGCACGCGCCACCTCGACGCCGCGCGCGATCCCGTCTCCGATCGCGGTGCCGCGCTGGGGATAGAGGTAGTCGATCGCGTCGATCGCGAGCCGGCGGTCGTCGGTCGCAGGCGCCGCCACCTCGGCCGTCTCGGAGAAGGCGACGACGCCGACCTTGAAGCGCTCCGGCAGCTCCTTGAGGAAGTCGCGGACGACCACCTGCGCCGCCTCGAGCCGCGTCGGCTCGACATCCTCCGCCTGCATCGACCCCGAGACGTCGATCACGAGCACGATCGTCGCCTCCTCACGGTCGGCGAGGCGCGTCATGCTCGGCCGCGCGAAGCCGACGAGCAGCGCAGCCAGCGCGAGCAGGAAGAGCGCAAGCCCCGCGTGTCGGCGCCAGGAGCGCGTGCTGCCGACGACGCTCGCGAGCACGTCGAGGTTCGTGTAGCGGACGGCGTATTTGCTCGGCCGCCGTTCCAGCTTGCGGTACGCGAGCACGAGCAGCGGCAGCAGCAGCAGGCCGAGCAGGAGGAGGGGTGTGGCGAAGCTCAGCTATTCCTCCTCAACTGGGATTTCTGACGCAGACGGCGTGGATCTGCAGCTCGACGCGGACACCCTCCGGGCGCGTGATCCCGGAGCGCACCCGGACGACGACGCGGCGGCCGGCACGCCGGGCGCTCGCGCGCACCGAGCCGAGTGCGCTGAGCGCCGGCGGGCGGTTCTGGCGGAAGGCGATCGCGCGCGAGAAGGAGAGGAGCCGCTCACCGGCGAGGCACGCATGCGCGGCTCGCTCGCTCGGCGCGTCCCGCAGGCGCACGTTCTTGACGCGGCGGATCGTCGCCTCGACAACCGGCGGCGCGACGGCGGTCAGTTGCCGCTTCGGCTCGTACGACGTTCGCTCGCGGCCGCCGCCGCCGGCTGCCGGGATGCAGCCGAGCAGCGGCCTGAAGCTCGCGAGCGACCGCGTCGTCCGTGCGACGAAGACCGCCGAACGGCTGGTGGTGACGCCGGGGCTGATCGGCCCGCCGAGCGTGCCCAGGAAGGAGAGCTCGAGCGGGCCGGCGCGGTCGGCGTCGAGACCCCCGATCACCTGGCCGCGCCCGGGGCAGGAGAGCTGGTAGTAGGTCGGCGTCCCTCCGCCGGGCACCTGCACCCATGGGCCCTTGACGGGGATGCAGACGATCAGGCCGTCGCACTCTGACCCTGCGCTCGCCGTCGCCGGGCCGAAGCCCGCGACCGCGACGGCGGCGAGCGCCACGAGCAGGAGCCGGCGGATCACGGGAGCCTCCCGAAGAGGAAGGCCGAGACGGCGCCGGCGGCGAGCAGCAGAAAGGCGCCGCCGGCGGCGAAGCCCGCGGTGATCTCACGCTTCTCCTCGACACTGCCGATTCGCGAGCCGAGCTCCTCGTAGACCGCATTCAGCTCCGCCGCGTCCGGCGCGGCGTAGAAGCGCCCGCCCGTCAGCTGCGCAACCTTGCGCAGGGTCGGCGGATCCGGCGGCACCGTCACGCGTTGCCTGAAGCCGTTGTCGTCGACCAACTCGACCACCCCCTGCTCGGTTCCGAACGCGACCGTGTAGACCGGGATCCGCAGTTTCTTCGCGCGCTGCGCCGCCTGCTGCGGCTCGAGCACGCCCTGCGTCTGGGCGCCGTCGGAGAGGACGAGGATCGAGGCCGGCGGCTTCTCGCCCACTTCTGCCGGGACGCGCTGCGCCACCTGGACCGCTCGCGCAATCCCCTCGCCGAGGGCAGTGCCGTCGCCCG
>JBDSOJ010000032.1:0-8781 GCA_039914895.1 Gaiellaceae bacterium | reverse complement strand
CGGGATGCCGGCGCCCGCCGGTTCCTCTTCTCGTCGTCCTGCATCATGTACGGGATGGCCGCCGCAGAGGTCGTGGACGAGACCGCACCACTCGATCCGAAGACCGAGTACGCCCGCTCGAAGGTGAAGAGCGAGCGAGCTCTCGCGGACATGGTCGACGACCGCTTCTCCCCCACCTGCCTGCGTAACGGCACGATCTACGGGCTCTCGCCGCGCATGCGCTTCGACACGGTGCTGAACGACCTCTGCGGCGCGGCCCACACGACGCGGAAGATCGCGGTGCTCGGCGACGGCAGACCCTGGCGTCCGGTCGTCCACGTCGAGGACGTCGCGCGGGCCTTCTGCGCCGTCCTGGAGGCACCGCTCGAGGACGTGCACGGTCAGGCGATCAACGTCGGCGCCGACCACCTGAATCACCAGGTGCTCGAGCTCGCCGAGCTGGCCGCCGCCGCCGTTCCCGGCTGCGAGATCGAGGTGCTCGGCGATCCCGGAGCCGACCAGCGCACCTACAAGGCGGACTTCGGCAAGTTCGCTCGCACCTTTCCCGACTTCGCGTGGCGCTGGGACGGCCGCTCGGGCGCCGCCGATCTCGTGCAGCGCTTCGAGCAGATCGGGCTTACCCACGAGCAGTACGCGGGGCCGCTGTACGTCCGCCTGCGCTGGCTGGCGCACCTGCAGGAGACCGCGCAGCTCGACAACGACCTGCGCTGGACGGCGGCAAGGGTGGCGGCATGATCGACGGTGTCAAGATCGTGCCGCTGCGCCAGATCGTCGACGAGCGCGGGAAGATCATGCACATGCTGAAGGCCACCGACCCGCACTTCGTCGGCTTCGGCGAGATCTACTTCTCGACCGCCTGGCCCGGAGCCGTGAAGGCGTGGCACATCCACACGCGCATGACCGTCAACAACGCCGTCCTCTCAGGTCGAGCGAAGCTCGTCCTCTACGACCAGCGGGAGAACTCGCCGACGCACGGCGAGGTGCAGGAGGTCTTCCTCGGGGAGGACAACTACGTGCTCGTCCAGATCCCGCCCGGGATCGCGAACGGCTACAAGGCCTACGGGGACAAGCAGGTGATCCTGGCCAACGCCGCGTCGATGCCGCATGACCCGGAGGAGATGTTGCGCGTCGATCCGTTCGACAACGACATTCCCTACGACTGGTCGCTTCGTCATGGTTGAGCGTCGCCTCGGCGCGAGCCCGCCGCTGATCGTGACGCGCACGCCGCTACGGATCAGCTTCGCGGGCGGCGGCACCGACCTGCCCGCGTTCTTCGAGAGCGGGTACGGCGCCGTTCTGTCGAGCGCGATCAACCGTTACGTCTACGTCACGGTGAAGCGCCACAGCGAGCTCTTCTTCGAGCCGATCCGGCTGAACTACTCGCGCAGCGAAGAGGTCGACCATGTCGACGAGCTCGAGAACGACATCGCGCGCGAGTGCCTGAAGTTCCTCGAGATCGAACCGCCGATCTACATCTCCACCGTCGGCGACGTCCCCGCCTCGACCGGGCTCGGCGGCTCGAGCGCATTCGCGGTGGGGCTCCTGAACGCGCTGCACGCCTACCGGGGCGAGCGCGTCTCCGCCGGACAGCTCGCCGAGGAGGCCTCGCACATCGAGATCGAGGTGCTGCGCCAGCCGATCGGGAAACAGGATCAATACGCGGCTGCCTACGGTGGGATCAATCTCTTTCGCTTCGAGCCGGGCAGCAGGGTGGCCGTCCAGCACCAGCGGCTCGGACGCGAGCAACGCACCGAGCTCTTCGAGAGCATTCTGATGTTCTGGACCGGCCATCAGCGCGACGCGAGCGGCGTCCTCGCCGAGCAGGCGGAGAACACGGCGGCCAAGTACCAGCAGCTCGTGCGGATGCGCGAGCAGGCTCAAGAGTTGCACGAGCTGCTGAACAACACCAACGGCAGCGTCGACATCGAGTCGATGGGCGGCATGCTGCGCGAGGGCTGGGAGCTGAAGCGAGGGCTCGCGAGCTCGATCACGACCGATCGGATCGATGCGTGGTACGAGCGGGCGCTCGCGGCCGGCGCGGCCGGCGGCAAGCTCTGCGGCGCGGGCGGGGGCGGCTTCCTCCTCTTCATCGCGACCCCGGATCGCCGGGATGCGGTACGCGCCGCCCTGGCGGATCTGACCGAGCTCCCCGTCGGACCGGAGTCCCAGGGTTCCCAGATCATCATCTCCACCGGCTCGGCATGAGGTTCGTGGGAGATCCCTGCATCGTCTGCGGCGAGGAGACCGTGGTCGAGTTCCTCGACCTGGGCGAGACCGCGCTCGCGAACAAGTTCCGCACCAAGGCGGAGCTCGACGACCCCGAACCGCGGTTCCCGCTCCGTGTCGGGTTCTGCGAGACGTGCGGGCACGTCCAGCTGACCGAGAAGGTGCCGCCGCAGGCGATGTTCGACGACTACCTGTACGTCTCGTCCGCCTCGTCGACGCTCACCGGGCATCTGCACGACCTCGCCGACACGGTCGTCGAGCGGCACGGGCTCGGCCGCGAGGACCTCGTCGTCGACATCGGCGCCAACGACGGCACGTTGCTCGCCGGCTTCGCCCGGCACGGCGTGCGCACGCTCGGCGTCGACCCGGCCCGGAACCTCGCGACGCTCGTGGCCGCCGGCAGCGGCGGCGACCGCTACGTCGGTTTCTTCAACTCGCGCTCCGCGAAGGAGATCGTCGAGAAATGGGGTCCCGCTGCGGCGATCACCGCGACGAACACGTTCCCGCACATCCCGGAGCTGGACGACTTCGTTCTCGGGATCGACACGGCGCTCGCCGAGGACGGCGTCTTCGTGATCGAAGCTCACTATCTGCTCGACATCCTCGAGCAGCTCGCGTTCGACACCGTCTACCACGAGCATGTCTCCTACTGGGCGCTCGGCCCGATGGGCCGGATCTTCGAGCGGTACGGGCTGGAGATCGTCGACGCCGAGCGGCTGCCGATCCACCATGGCCAGCTCCGGGTCACCGTCGCCCGCGCCGGCCGCCGGCCCGTCTCGCCGAACGTTGCCATGCTCCGCGAGGCCGAGACGAAGGCGGGCATCGGCGAGATCGCCGTGCTGGAGGAGTTCGCCCAGGGAGCACACCGGATCAAATCCGACCTCCAGGATCTCCTCGCCAAGCTGAAACGCGAGGGTAAACGGGTCGTCGGCTACGGCGCTCCCGCCAAGGGAAACACGCTGATCGGCTTCCTCGAGCTGGGGCCTGAGACGATCGAGTACATCGCCGACGTGAGCCCGCTCAAGCAGGGCCGATACACGCCGAACGTGCCGATTCCGGTCGTTCCGCCCGAGCGCCTCCTGGAGGACCGCCCCGACTACGTCCTCCTGCTCGCCTGGAACTTCGCCGACGAGATCCTCGAGCAGCAGGTGGCGTACCGGCAAGCCGGGGGTCGCTTCATCCTGCCCGTGCCGAACGTCCGCATCGTCGAGTGACGGCTGAACCGGCCCCGGCTCGGAGCGGCGAGAGCGCTCGCGGCGCGGAGCTCTTCGGCCTGGTCGAGCAACTGGTTCCGATCAACCGCAGCTGGACCGGCGCGGGCGTACGCGCGACGCTCGCACTGCTCGGACGGCGGCTCCCGCTCGAGGTGCACGAGGTCCCGACGGGAACGCGCGCCTTCGACTGGGAGGTGCCCCGCGAGTGGAACGTTCGCGAGGCATGGATCGAAGGCCCGGACGGCGTCCGCATCGTCGACGTCGCCGAGCACAACCTCCACCTTGTCGGCTACAGCATTCCGGTGTCGGAACGGCTGTCGCTCCAGGAGCTCGACGAGCATCTCCATTCCCTGCCCGACCGGCCAGGCGACATCCCCTACCGGACGTCGTACTTCGGCGAGACGTGGGGCTTCTGCCTGGCGCACGAGCTGCGCGAGCGGCTGCCGGAGGGCGAGTACACGGTCCGCATCGACGCCACGCTCGCGGACGGCTTCCTCACCTACGGCGAGCTCTTCCTGCCGGGCGAGACGGCCGAGGAGATCCTCTTCACCACCCATGTCTGCCATCCGTCGATGGCGAACGACAACGCCTCCGGGCTGGCGGTCGCGACGGTTTTGGCGGAGACGCTGGGCACGAGACGGCGGCGCTACGGCTACCGCTTCCTCTTCACGCCGGGAACGATCGGGTCGCTCGTCTGGCTCTCGCGCAACGAGGAGCGGCTGGGACGGATCCGCGCCGGCGTCGTGCTCGCGTGCCTCGGCGACCCCGGAGCGTTGACCTGGAAGCGAAGCCGCCGAGGCGACACCCTCGCCGACCGAGTGTTCGAGCGCCTGCTGGCCGACCGCGGCGGCGACTTCTCGATCCGCGACTTCACGCCGTACGGCTACGACGAGCGGCAGTTCTGCTCGCCTGGGCTCGACCTGCCGGTCGGGCGGCTGACGAGGACGCCGAACGGCGAGTACCCCGAGTACCACACATCGGCCGACGATCTCACGCTCGTCCGCCCCGAGGCGCTCGCGGACTCGCTCGCCGCGCTGCTCGCCTTCGTCGACGTCCTCGAGCGCGACCGCACCTTCGTGAACTTGAGCCCCAAAGGCGAGCCGCAGCTGGGGCGGCGCGGTCTCTACTCGGCGACCGGCGGCGCTCCTCGCCAGGAGGGCTTCGAGCTGGCCCTCCTCTGGGTGCTGAACCAGTCGGACGGGCAGCACTCGCTGCTCGACATCGCAGCGCGCTCCGGGTTGGCCTTCTCGACGGTCGCCGACGCGGCCGACGCGCTCACGGACGTCGGACTCTTGGCTGAGGAGCGCGGCTGAGCGAGCGGAAGCAGGCGCTGTCGGGTCGCGTCGCTGTCGTCACCGGCGCGAGCCGGGGGATCGGCCGCGCGATCGCGCATGCTCTCGCCGCCGCAGGTGCCGTTCCGGTGCTAGTGGCGAGGAGCCGCGACGAGCTCGACGCCATCGCCCGGGAGATCGGCGGCGGAGCCGTCGCCGAGGCGGCGGACCTGACGGACGACGAGGCGGTACACGACCTCGCTGCACGGGTCGTCGCCGGTCACGGACGTGTCGACGTGCTCGTCCACTCCGCAGCCATGCTCGAGATCGGCGCGGTCGCCGACGCTCCGGTTGCCGACCTCGATCGGCAGTTCCGGCTCAACGTCCGGGCGCCGTACGTGCTCACGCAGGCTCTCCTCCCGGCGCTGCTCGAAGCAAGGGGGCAGATCGTCTTCGTCAACTCGACGGCCGGGCTTGACGCCCCGTCCGGCTCGTCGCAGTATGCGGCGACCAAATACGCCCTGCGCGGGCTCGCGGATGCGCTAAGGGCAGAGGTGAACGAGGCCGGAGTCCGCGTCATCAGCGTCTTTCCGGACCGCACGGCGACGCCGATGCAGGAGCGCCTGCACCGGCTCGAAGGGAAGCCCTACCGCCCCGACGTGCTCCTGCAGCCGGACGACGTAGCGCAGGCCGCGCTCGCCGCTCTGCTTGCCGGTCCGACCGCCCAGATCACCGAGATCACGGTGCGGCCGCTCTAGCGATCAGCGCGGCGAAGACGTCCTCGATCACGAGATCGACGTCGCCCGGCAAGTGACCGTCGGCACCGGCGACGGTGCGGAACGAGTCGAGGTAGAGCTCGAGTTCCTCCCGCTGCTCCGGTAAGGCCGGCCCCTGCTCCGACAGCAGCCGCTCGACGTCCGCGACCGTCCAGTCGCCGAAGCCGGGCTTGACGAACGGCCCCGCCGCCGACTGCGGCGGGGGAGCTGGTTCGGGGGCAGCGGGGTCCTGCGGAGGAGGCTCGGACTCCGGCACCGGCCTCGCCCAGGTCGGTCGGCGGAGGGCGCCGGCGAGAACGAGCGCCAATCCAGCTAGCGCACCGAGCAGGGCACCGAGCGCGAGGTTTCGGGCCGGCTTCGGTGAGACTCGCTCCCGGTCGGCGCTCGCCGGCTCCCACACAGACGCAACGGTCTGCGGCGTGAAGCGGTCGTTGAAGAGGACGGTCGCGACCTCCGAGACCTCCTTCGCCGTGCGGCGCGCCTCATTCCCGCTGGCGCTTCGACCGCGATCCGGACGAGCGAGCTTCCCCGCTGCGCCTCGACGGTGACGCGGTCGAGCAGATTCTGTGGCCGCGCGTCGAGGCCGAGGTTCCGGCTTGCCGACTCGGCGACGGCGCGGCTGTCGAACAGCTCCGACGCCGCCTCGGCCGCCTGCGCGAGCTGCGGGTCGCTCCCGGGCGGCTGCCCCTGCCGGACGAGCACGATCGAGGCGTCGGCGCGGTAGGTCGAGTCCTCCAGGAGCGTGACGGCGCCGGCGGCCAGGAGACCGACGGTGATGCCGAGCAGGGGTCCGGCGGGCCCGGAGAGCCGAGCGCGGCGGAGCATGCTTCTAGGAACGTTCCTTCAGGGCCGGGAAGAGGATCACGTCGCGGATCGTCTCCCGCCCCGTCAACAGCATCGCGAGCCGGTCGATCCCGAGCCCGAGGCCGGCGGTCGGCGGCATCCCGTACGAGAGCGCCTCGACGTAGTCCGGATCCTCCTGCACGCCGCCGACGAGCTCCGACTGACGCCGGAAGCGCTCCTGCTGCTCCTCGGAGTCGTTGATCTCCGAATACGCGTTGCCGAGCTCCATCCCGCCCGCGAAGTACTCGAAGCGCTCGCTCAGCGTTTCGTCGTCGTCGGTCGTGCGGGCAAAGGGCGAGATCTCGATCGGGTAGTCGTGGACGATCGTCGGCGCGATCAGGTTCGGCTCGACGTAGAAGCTGAATGCGTGGTCGACGAGCTGGGGCCAGTCCTTGTCGGCGTGAGTGTCGACGCCGCGCTCGTTCAGCGCGGCGCGCAGCTCGGCCTCGTCGCGGAGCCAGAGCCCGTGCTCGGCGAGCGAGTCGCTGAAGCGAAGCCGGCGCCAGGGCGCCTCCAGCTCGAGCTCGTGGCCGCGGAACGTTGTCGTCGTCGTCCCGTTCACCTCGAGCGCGACCGCCTCGAGCAGCTGCTCCATCCGTGCCATCGCATCGCGGTAGTCGGCATAGGCCTCGTACCACTCGAGCATCGTGAACTCGTTCGAGTGCTTGTACGAGACGCCCTCGTTGCGGAAATCCTTGCCGATCTCGTAGACCCGCTCGAGCCCGCCGACGATCAGCCGCTTCAGGTACAGCTCGGTCGCGATCCGGAGGTAGAAGTCCTGGTCGAGGTAGTTCCAGTGGGTGACGAACGGCTCCGCGAACGCGCCGCCGTAGCGCGGCTGCAGCACCGGCGTCTCGACCTCGACGAAGCCGTCGGCGTCGAGGTTGCCCCGGATCGCAGCGACGATGCGGCTGCGCGCGAGGAAGTCGGTGCGCGTCTCCTCGTTCATCAGCAGGTCGAGGTAGCGCTTGCGGTAGCGCTGCTCGACGTCGGTGAGGCCGTGGAAGGTGTCCGGCAGCGGCGCGCGGTTCTTCGCCAGCAGCTCGAAGTCGACGACCTGGAGCGACGGCTCGCCGCGACGCGACTTCGCCGGATGGCCGCTCACTCCGACGATGTCGCCGAGGTCGACGTCCACCTTCCCGGCGAGCAGCTGGATCCGCCCGCTGCGGTCGACGAGGTCGAGAAAGGTGATCTTCCCCATCTCGCGACGCGCGAGCACGCGGCCGGCGAGCCGGAAGCGCTTCGACTCGTCCGTGGCGCCGGGCTCGACCTGTTCGGCCTCGGCACGGACCGTCGCGATCTCGTCGCGGTCGGGAAAGCGCTTCGGCAGCATCGCGCGAGTCTAGACTGGCCCCTCACCTGAGAACGCCGTGATCACGTCGGCGTGATCTCCTCCGGTGTCCGTCCCAGTTTGGGCGAGAAGACGGTGACCGCCTCGTCCCGCCCGCGGGTGGACCCAGAAGCACGTGCTCGGTGCCGATCAGGCCGTGTGGCCC
The DNA here is from genome assembly GCA_039914895.1 of Gaiellaceae bacterium. GTDB lineage: Bacteria > Actinomycetota > Thermoleophilia > Gaiellales > Gaiellaceae > Gaiellasilicea. The sequence continues at coordinate 955 of JBDSOJ010000032.1, read as the reverse complement.
AGGCTGCGGGCCTCGTCCGCGGACAGCTCGTGCGCTCTCTTCGCGCCGGGTCTGAAGGGAACCATCCCGCTTGCGGCCTGCTGCTCGGAGCCAAGCCTCGAAGGAAGGTGCTCGCGGGCCAGAGCGAGCGTCACACCACGCGCTTCCAAAACACGAGCCGCCATCCCACTGGTCTCGGCCAGAAACCCGAGCAGCAGGTGCTCGGTGCCGATGAAGTCGTGGCCGAGCCGGGGACGGCCTCTTGCTGCGCGAGCACGACCGTCTGACGCGGCTCGGTGAAGCGCTCGAACACGAGCGGGTGTACCCCTACGCGGCCTGAATGTCGAGGATCTTGTATTTCAGCGATCCCCGTGGCGCGACGACCTCGACGGTCTCGCCCTTCTTCTTGCCGATGATCGCCTTGCCGACCGGCGACTCGTTCGAGAGCTTCGACTCGGCGGGATTCGCCTCGGCCGAGCCGACGATCGTGTACTCGACCGTCGCCTTCGCATCGACGTCGCGGAGCTTCACCTTGGCACCGACCGAGACGACGCTCAGGTCGACGTCGCGCTTCTGGATCACGCGCGCGTTCGACAACCGCTCCTCGAGCTGCGCGATCTTGTGCTCGAGCATCGCCTGCTCGTTCTTGGCGTCGTCGTACTCGGCGTTCTCGGAGATGTCCCCGAACTCGCGGGCGACGCGGATCCGGTCCGCCACCTCACGACGTTTCACCGTCGAGAGCAGCTCGATCTCCTGCTGTAGCTTCTCGTGGCCCTCGGGCGTGAGAATGACTTCCTTCAACGGGCCTCCCCCAAAAAGAGAATCACTAGAGTCAAAAGCCGGCGGTGGTTGCGCCGACGCGGGCGGGAATGGTAGCGGCCAGCCCGGTTGCGGTCAATACCTGCCAGTACGATTCCGAAACCATGAACGTCGATCTGCGAGAGAGCTGGTTCGTCCGCGACGTCGAGATCCCGAC
>JBDSOJ010000024.1:0-4889 GCA_039914895.1 Gaiellaceae bacterium | reverse complement strand
CGGCGAGATCGCGTGGCCGGAGGGCCGCCCCGGCGAGTACAACGTGCGGCTGCCGCTGCGCTGGAAGCGCCGGCAGATCGGCGAGCTCGTCTGCGACCGCGACACGCCTTTCTCGGACGAGGATCGGCAGCTGCTCGAGGCGATCGCCCACCACGCCGCGGTCGCGCTCGAGCATGGACGCGCTGTCATGCGCGGCGTGCTCGCCCAGGAGATCCACCACCGGGTCAAGAACAACCTCCAGACCGTGGCGTCGCTGCTGCGGCTGCAGGCGCGGGCGCCCGACGTCGACGCGCGGCGCGCGCTCACCGACTCGGTCAACCGGATCCTCGCGATCGCGGCCGTGCACGAGGTGCTCACGGAGCACCGGGAGGACGACGTCGACCTCGCCGAGCTGATTGAGCGGCTGCGCGCCATGCTCGTGCAGGGGCTCGTCGCGGGGAAGTCGGTCGAGGCGGAGCTGGAGTCGGTCTCGCTCGCGGGCGACCGCGCGACCGCGCTCGCGCTCGTCTTCAGTGAGCTGTTCCAGAACGCGCTCGAGCACGGCGGCGGCACGGTCCGGATCGAGCTCGCACGACGCGGCGACGACGTTGCGCTCTCGGTCTCCGACGACGGCGCCGGCCTCAACGGCACCGGTGACGGCACCGGGCTCTCGATCGTCCGCGCGCTCGTGCGGGAGGAGCTCGGCGGCTCGATCGAGTTGACGAGCGAGCGTGGGCTCCGCGCTGAGGTGCTCTTTCCCGCATGAAGATCCTGATCGCCGAGGACGAGACGATCATCCGCATGGATCTGCGGGCGCTGCTCGAAGCTGCCGGCTTCGAGGTCTGCGCCGAGGCGCGGGACGGGGAGGAGGCGGTCGAGCTCGCGCGGCGGGAGCTCCCCGACCTCGCGGTGCTCGACGTGAAGATGCCGCGTCTGGATGGGATCGAGGCGGCGAAGCGGATCCTTGAGGTGCGGCCGATCCCGATCGTGATCGTGACCGCCTACGGCGAGCGTGAGTTGGTTGCTCGCGCCGTCGAGGCGGGCGTGTTCGGCTACCTCGTCAAGCCGTTCCGGGAGACCGACCTGCTGCCCGCGATCGAGACGGCCCGAGCGCGGCACGAGGAGCTGACAGCGCTGCGCGAGGAGGCCGACTCGCTCGCGGACGCGCTTGCGGCGCGCAAGGCGATCGAGCGCGCGAAGGGCCTCCTCATGGCGAAAGAGGGCCTGTCCGAGCAGGGCGCGTTCGCGCGGCTGCGGAAGGCGAGCCAGGTCTCGGGCAAGCCGCTGAAGGTCGTCGCCGAGGCTGTCGTCGCGACGCTGGATCCGGGCTAGTTCTGTTCGAGCAGCCGGGTCTCGACCTGGCGGCGGCGGAGCCGCAACGCGAGCCAGACCAGGATCCCGAGGATCGCGAACGGGCCGGCGATCACGAGGACGTACAGCAAAACGATCCCCTCCCACGCGAGCACGTCCTTGACGTCGTCGAGGCGGCTGCCGCCACCCGGCGGCGTGGCCTGGATCTCCTCCGTCGTCACAGAGAGGTAGACGGTTGACGTTGCGCCCTCGGCGCGCGTGCCGCGCAGCGTCTCGCGCAGGCCGGTGAGCTTCTGGCGATTCGACGCGAGCCGGGACTGGAGCACGACGCGGTTTTCGTCCGAGAGCGCAGCGTTCCCGAGCTGCGCGAGGATCTGCGCGATCCGGCGCTGTGTCTGCTCGATCTGCGTCTGCAGGCTGTCCGCCTGCTGCTGCAGGTCCTGGATCCCGTAGCGCTGGCCGACGATCGTGCCGAGCTGGGAGAGCTCCGTGAGCGCGCTCTGGACGCGGGCGGTCGGAATCCGCAGCGTGATCTGGGCGGCGCCGACGCCCTGCGAAGGTGCGTCGTAGGAGAGCGAGGCGATGCTGCCCTCGTGCTCGAGAGCGATCCGCTGCGCCCGCTTCGTCGCGTCGGAGAGCGCGTTGACGTCGTCGACGCGGAGGCTGAGCTCGGCCTCGAAGCGCTGGAGCTGGCCCGGAACCGGGGCGACGGCGCCGTCCGTGGCGTTCTTCATCGCCGGCGACGCTCTGCGCGCCTCCGGCGGCACGGCGGAGCTCTCCGGCATCGCAGCGTCCGAGCTGCTGTAGCTGTCGAGCGATTGGGGGGTCGTGGTGCTCCCGACCGCCGCCTGCTCGTCACCGACGTCGCCGTGCGTGAGCCCGATCGCCCCGGCCGCGACGAGCGCCACGACCAGCGTGACCGGCGCGGCGAGTACGAGCCGGCGCCAGCCCCAGTTGAGCCGAACGCGGTCGAGCAAGGGCTCGCGCGCGGGCTCCTCGACGCTCAGCGCACGCACGCGCTCGCGCAGCGCGGACGGCGCCTCGGGCTTCGTCGCGCGGATCTCGTGCAGCAGCGTCTCAGACATGGATGCTCACCTTCTCCTCGAGCTTCTTCAGGGCTCTCGACAACCGGGTCGAGACCGCGGTGGGGCTGATCCCGAGCACGCGCGCGGCCTCCTCGCCGTCGAGCTCGAGCAGGACGCGCAGCGCGATCACCTCGCGCTCGCCGGCGGAAAGCTCCTGCAAAGCGGCCTCGAGCTCCGGGGACAGTCCCGGGGACAGTCCCCCATCGTTGTCGCGCTCCGGCAGCGCCGCGCGCTCTTCGCGCCGGCGTCGCCGCTCCTCGGCGCGGAACCAGTCGAGCGCGGTCGTGCGGGCGATCTGACAGAGCCACGTGCGCGCGCTTGCGCGGGAGGGATCGAAGCGGCGCCAGAGCTTCAGCGCCTTCTCGAAGGTGTCCGCCGCCAGATCCTCGGCGAGCGAGCGGTCGCGGGTCAAGTAGACGAGATAGGCGTACACGTCGTCGAGATGCTCCTCTGCGGTCGCGGCGAAGCTGGCCGACCAGGCTGGTTGTCCACGGGCCGGAAGCGTCATCGCCTGCACACCGTGTCTACGCCGCCACTTGCGCGTTCGTCACACATGTCTCAGGATTGGCCGTGTGGGAGAGGAGACCTTCGAGCGCCTGCATGGCTTCGACGAGGTGGACGCCTCCACAGAGGCGCAGCAGCTGATCGCGTTCCTCGCGTGGGTGGACGGCAAGCCGGACGTGGTCGCCAGGCGGTCTCGCTCCTACGAGCTGCTCCGGGTTCGATCCGGAGCGGTCGTCGCGGACGTCGGCTGCGGGATCGGCACCGTGCTGGCGGAGCTCGTTGCGCTCGGCGCAGCGCCGATCGGCATCGATCTGAGTGAGGCGATGCTGACCGAGGCCGCCCGTCGTGTTCCCGACGTCCCGTTGCACCCCGCCGACGCGGCTGAGCTGCCGTTGGCGGACGGCGTCCTCGCCGGCTATCGCGCGGAACGCGTCTTCCAGCACCTAGCCGACCCTGCGCCCGCGCTCGTCGAGGCGATGCGAGTGCTCATGCCCGGCGGCCGGATCGTCCTCGTCGACCAGGACTGGGACGCTTTCGTGGTCGACGGAGACGATCGCGAGACGACGCGCGCGATGCTGCGTGGCTTCGCGGACTCCGCCGCAAACGGCTGGGCGGGGCGACGGAACGGGATCGCGCTCGCCGACGCAGGGTTCTCCGAGGTGGAGGTGGAGGCCGAGACGGTGACCGCGATCGACTACGCGTACGCCGCCCCGGTCCTGCCGGCGCTGAAGGCGGCTGCGGTCGAGGCGGGCGCGATCGACGAGGCTGCGGCGGACGCCTGGCTCACCGAGCAGAAGCTCCGCGGCGAGCAGGGCCGCTTCTTCGCCGCGATGACGCACTTTCTGGCGAGCGGGACGCGTCCCTAGGCCTGCGCGGCCTCGAAGAGCTGCTCCCAGCGCGCGAGCAGCTCCTGCAACTCCTCGCGGGCGGCCGTGTGCGCCGCGAGCGTCTCCGCGTTGCCCCAGTCGTCGGCGAGCCGGCGCTCCAGCTCGGCCAGCTCGAGCTCCCGCGCCTGAATCGACGCCTCGATCTGCTCGAGCTCGTTCGGGCGCGGCTGCTTCGGCTGCTCCGGTCGCGGCTTCTCCTTCCGTTCCTTCGGAGTGGCCGGGGGCGGCGCGGTCTCGTCGCCGCGGACGCGGGCGTAGTCGGCCCAGCCGCCGTCGTAGGAGCGCAGGCGACCGCCCTCCACCGCGACGATCCGCTCCGCGACCGCGTCGAGCACGGCGCGGTCGTGCGAGATCAGCAGGACGGTGCCGGGAAACGCCTCGAGCGCTGCTTCGAGCGCCTCGCGGCTCTCGAGGTCGAGGTGGTTCGTCGGCTCGTCGAGGACGAGGAAGTTCGCGCCCGAGGCGACGACGAGCGCGAGCGCGAGCCGGCGCCGCTCGCCGCCCGAGAGCGCGACGACGGGTTTGTCGTGGTCGTCCCAGCCCGAGAAGAGGAAGCGCCCGAGCAGCGCCTGAGCCTGGCCTCGCTGCAACCCGGTCGCGCCCATCGCGCACTCGAGCACGCTGCCGCGCTCGTCCAGCTCGACCTCGTGCTGGGAGAAGTACGCCAGCTTGACCCCGTGCCCGATCCGGCCGAGCCTGCCGCCGACGATCGCCTCGAGCAGCGTCGACTTGCCCGAGCCGTTCGGCCCGATCAGCGCCACGTGCTCGCCCCGCTCGAGCACGAGCTCGGCGTCCTCGAGCAGGTGCTTCGAGCCGGCGGCGAGGTCGAAGCCCTCCGCCTCGACGACCATGCGGCCGCTCCGCGCCGGCTTCAGGAACTCGAAGCCGAGCGTGCGGCGACCCTCACGCGGCGCCTCGACCCGAACGGCCTCGATCCGCGCGATCTGCTTTAGCTTCGCCTGCGCCTGCCGCGACTTCGTTCCGAAGCGGAAGCGCGAGACGAAGCGCTCGAGCCGCTCGATGTCCTCGGCCTGGCGCTCGGCGAAGCGAGCCTGCATCGCGAGCCGCGCCGCCTTTTCCTGCCGCCAGACGTGCCACTTGCCGGGGAAGTAGGTCGACTTGC
>JBDSOJ010000192.1:0-4708 GCA_039914895.1 Gaiellaceae bacterium | reverse complement strand
AGCCGGTCGGCGATCGCGGCATCCTTGAGCTCCAGCACGTTCTCCGCGTTCAGCTCGCCCGAGTGCGAGAGGTTGAAGCTGCCGAGGAAGGCGACGTCGTCGGCGACCGTGATCTTCGCGTGCATGAAGTCGTGCACCGTATCGGGCGCCCACGTCGTCGACGGCTTGCCCGAGAAGCCGGCCGCCTCGAGGAAGCGCCGCAGCGCCGGCACCTTCCAGCTCGCGTTCCCGTTCAGCCGCCACTGGTGGAGGACGCCGTCGACCTGAGTGTCGTCGACGACGCCGGCGACGTCCACCTTCCCGTCGGAGCAGATCTCGGCGAGCGTGCCCAGGATCGGCCCGGAGCTGAGGACCGGCGACGCGATCCGGATCCGCCGCTTTGCCTGGCCGAGCCGCTTCGCGATCCGGTGCGCGAGCGCCTCGCCGTGCTCCGGAGTGAACCACGGCCGCACCTCGACCCCGCCGACGTCGACCGGCCGCGGCTCGACCTTGCCGGAGCCGATCACGTCGCCGGTCTCCCAGAGCTCGTCGAAGTTGAGCCCGTACGCGTGCGCGAGCTCCGGCGACTCGACGAGCGCGATCGCGTTCTCCTGCCGCGACCATGAGTCCTGCGACCAGTTCAGCGAGCCCGTCCAGATCGTCTCGCGGTCACGCACGACGTACTTGTGGTGCATCAGGTCGGGGACGCCGGGGATCGCCCGCGTCGGGATGGGCAGCGCCTCGAGCAGCTCGGGCGCGGTCTTGGGCGGCGGCGGCACGGGGATCGGCCCGGGGTGGTCGACGTTGTAGACGAGCCGCACCGCGACGCCCCGATCCTGCGCCGCGAGGAGGGCCGCAGTGACGATCCCCGCCGCCTCGTCGTGCAGACGGATGTCGTAGAGCGCGAGCTCGAGGCTCGTCCGGGCGGCACCGAGGAACTCGGCCACCTGGTTCGCGACGTCGGCGGCCTCCTGACCGCCGTCGCGGTAGAAGCGGAGCTCGATCAATCCGCCGCAGCTCGCAGCTGGGTCTTGTACGCGCGCTTCGCGGCCTGATATTCGGCGAGGGCCTCCGGGGAGTCGACGTCGCCGAGCATCGGATGATCCGGGACGAGTGGCTCCGCCAGCGCGATCCCGAAGCGCCGCGCCAGCACCGAGGCGAGCGCCTTCACCTTCATCTCGCCGAAGCCGGGCAGCGCCGCGAGCCGCCGCTTCAGGTCGGCCGTGTCGCTCGCGTCTGCCCAAACCCTCGCCGCGTCGCCGCCGTACTCCTCGGTGACGACCGCGCAGAGCTCCTGCACGCGCTTCGCCATGTTGCCGGGGAAGCGGTGGATCGCCGGCCGCTCGCGGAAGACCTCGGCGAGCCGCTCCGGATCGGTCTGCGCGATCGCGGCGGCGTCCAGGCTGCCGAGGCGCTGCTGCAGCTTCAGCGGCCCGGCGAACGCGGTCGGCACGGTCACCTGCTGGTCGAGGACGAACCCGATCAGGAGCGCGAGCGGCTCGGCCGCGATCAGGCTGTCGGCCTCGGCGTTCCCGGTGAAGTGCAGCGCGTCAGGCACGGTTCGATCCTAGCGTGGCGGGGTATCCCGCCTGCATGACCGATCCGATCGACAAGACCGAGGAGCTCGCCGCCGAGGCCGAGCGCGGTCAGAGCGAGCGCACTCCCTGGCTCGCCCTCGGCGGCGTCCAGATCGCCGTGGTGGCACTGGTGGCGGTCGTCTTTGCGATCGTCTTCACGGTCTACCTGCTCGCGTAGTAGGCTCGACCGGGTATGAGGACCGGGATCACAAGGCTCGCGCTGCTGCTCGTGATCGTGGTTGCTGCGATCGCGCCTGCGCAGGCAGCACCCCCGCTGGAGCTCCAGTTCCTCGGCCAGCAGATCGTTCCGACCGCGACGCAGTTCCAGGGCACTGCGTTCGGCGGCCTCTCGGGCATGGCCTACGACGAGCGCCGCGGCGTCTTCTACGTGCTCTCCGACGACCAGGTCGGGGCTCGGTTCTACACCCTGCGGATCGGCGTCGCCAGCGGAGCGCCCGCGGTCCAGATCCTTGCCGTCACGACGCTGCGCGACGCGTCCGGTCAGCCGTTCGCGCCGCTCAGCCTCGACCCGGAAGGGCTGGCGCTGACGAAGGACGGCACGCTCGTGCTCACGTCCGAGGGCTTCGCCAACCGGCTGATCGACCCGTGGGTGCGCGAGTTCGGGCTCGACGGGCGTCAGCTCGCGGCGCTGCCCGTTCCCTCAGCATTCCTGCCGATCGCGGGCGGGACGCGGGGCGTGCGCCAGAACCTCGGCTTCGAGAGCGCCGCAACCGCGCCGAACGGCCGCTTCCTCTTCACCGGCACCGAGGCCGCGCTCGTCCAAGACGGGCCGCCCGCGACGCTCGGTGCCGGCAGCCCCGCGCGGCTGCTCCGCTACAACCTGCAGACGCGGACGCTCGACCGCCAGTACGTCTACTGGACGGATCCGATCGCCGAGCCACCCGTGCCGGCGACGCAGTTTGCGGTCAGCGGCCTCGTCGAGCTGCTGCCGCTGAACAACCAGTTCCTACTCGCGATGGAGCGGTCTTTCTCGGTCGGCGCGCCCGGCACCGGGAACACGATCAAGCTCTACCGGGTCGCGCTCCCCGGAGCCGACGACGTCAACGGCTTCGACAGCCTCGTGACGTTGCTCGGCGGGATTCAGCCGGCCGAGAAGACGCTGCTGCTCGATCTCGACACGCTCGGGATTCCGCTCGACAACGTCGAAGCGATGGCGTTCGGTCCCGACCTGCCCGACGGACGGCGGTCGCTCGTCCTCATCAGCGACAACAACTTCTCTCCGTCCGCGTTCACGCAGTTCCTGCTCTTTGCGGTGAGCTAGCCGCGGCTTACAAACCGGCCTAGACTCACTTCATGGTCCGGAAGACGGTCACACTCGTCTTCTGCGACGTCGCAGACTCGACGCCGCTCGGCGAGCAGCTCGACCCGGAGGCGCTCCGGGGCGTCTGGTCGCGCTATCACGAGACGGCACGCGGGGTGCTCGAGCGCCACGGCGGCACGGTCGAGAAGTTCGTCGGCGACGCGGTGTTGGCCGTCTTCGGGATTCCGGTCGTGCACGAGGACGATGCACTGCGGGCGGTGCGTGCGGCAGTCGAGCTCCGCGACGAGCTGGCGCGGCTGAACGACGAGCTCGAGGCGACCTTCGGCGTCCGGATCGGGGTGCGTACAGGCGTCCACACCGGCGAGGTGATAGCGGGTGACCCGGCCCAGGGCGACCCGTTCGCGACGGGCGACGCCGTCGTCGTCGCGCAGCGGCTCGAGACCTCGGCCGCGCCCGGCGAGATCCTTGCCGGCGACGCGACGATCAGGCTCGTCCGCGACGCCGTCACCGTGGAGCCGGTGCTCGCGCTCGCGCTGAAGGGGAAGGCGGAGCCTGTCGATGCCTGGCGGCTGCTCGAGGTCGAGCCGGACGCGGCCGGAGTGGCGCGCAGGCTGGACTCGCCGCTCGTCGGGCGGGTCGCCGAGCTCGACGCGCTGCTGGCCGAGCTGGAGCGCGTCATGGCCGACCGCACCTGCCGGGTCGTCACGATCCTGGGCGAGCCGGGCGTGGGAAAGTCGCGGCTCGCGGCCGAGCTGGTCGCGACCGCCGGCGCGAACGCGCTCGTGCTCGAAGGCCGCTGTCTCCCGTACGGCAGCGGTATCACCTACTGGCCGCTCGTCGAGGTCGTGCGCGATCTCGACCTCGACGAGATCCTCGGTTCGGAGCCTGACGGGGCGACCGTGCACGGGCGGATCCTCGAGGCCGTCGGCCGCGCCGAGCCGCGCTCGCGCAGCGACGAGCTCTACTGGGGCGTTCGCCAGCTGCTCGAGACGCTGGCGCGCGAGCGGCCGGTCGTGCTGGTGCTCGACGACATCCAGTGGGCGGAGCCGGCGTTCCTCGACCTCGTCGAGTACCTCGCCGGCTGGAGCCGCGACGCACCGATCCTCGTCTGCTGCCTCGCGCGAACCGATCTCGCTGAGGTACGGCCGGTGTGGTCGGGAACGACGATCGAGCTCGCGCCGCTCCTGCTCGCGGAGGCCCGGACGCTGCTCGAGAACCTCGCGGGGCCGCTGGCTCCGGGTGTGGCCGACGCGGTCGGTCGCGCGACCGGGGGCAACCCGCTCTTCCTCGAGGAGATGCTGCGGATGCTCGTCGAGGACGGCGTGCTCGTCGAGCGCGACGGCGTGTTGCGGCCGCTCGCGGAGGTGGAGTCGCTGCGGGTGCCCGAGACGGTCCAGGCGGTGCTCGCGGCCCGGCTCGACCTCCTCGACGCCGAGGAGCTCGCGGTGCTCCAGCGGGCGGCCGTGATCGGTCAGGTGTTCTGGTGGGGCGCCGTCGCCGATCTCTCCCCGCCCGAGCAGGCCGGCGGGATCGCGGCGCGGCTGCAGGCGCTCGTCCGCAAGGGTCTCATCCGTCCCGACCGGCGCACGTTCGCCGGCGAGGACGGCTTCCGGTTCGGGCACATCCTGATCCGCGACGCCGCCTACGAGTCGACTGCGAAACAGCTGCGCGGCGAGCTGCACGAGCGCTTCGCCGGCTGGGTCGAGGCTCACGCGGGCGACGGCGCCGAGCTCGACGAGATCCTCGGTCACCACTTCGAGCGGGCGTTCGCGTACCGCGCCGAGCTCGGGCCGAGCGGCGAGGCGGAAGCGGTGCTCGCCGCCCGCGCCGCCGAGCGGCTCGCGCGGGCCGGGCGCAGGGCGCTGGCGCG
>JBDSOJ010000186.1:0-13983 GCA_039914895.1 Gaiellaceae bacterium | reverse complement strand
ACAGACCCGCTTGCCGCCGATCACGGCTGCGTCCGTTTCCTTCGGGCAGCCGGCCGCCATCGCATCGATCGCCGGGGCGGGCACCCCGGCTGCCGCACCTGCGAACAGGGCGACGCCCGTCACGGCGGCGGCAAGCCACCAGAGCGAGCGCAGCAGACGTCTCGTCTCCAACCTCAGCGCCTCAGCGGTCGTCGGTCGGGATCGCGGTCTCTACGAGCTGCAAGTGAACCGAGCGCGCGAGCGCGCATGCACTGACTCCTTGTCGCGAATGACACGTTTCTACAACCTGTGTCGCCAACAATCAACGCCTCCGCTCACCGCTCGCTCATCTGCCGATCACGCGGCTAGGCTGCCCCGGTGAAACTCCTCTCCGTCAACGCCGGCCGATCGGAGCTGATGGCGATCGGCGCGCGGACGGTCGAGACCGGGATCCGCAAGGGGCCGGTCGAGCGCGGGCACGTTGGCGCGCTCGGGCTCGCGGACGACGTCGTCGCGGACGTGGAGAACCACGGCGGCCTCGATCAGGCGCTCTACCTCTACAGCTCCGACGACTACGGGTTCTGGGCCGACGAGCTCGGCGGCATGCCCGAGCCGGGCACGTTCGGCGAGAACCTGACGCTCACGAGCTTCGGGCCGGAGCCGGTGCGGATCGGCGACCGCTTCCGGATCGGTGCGGCGCTCGTCGAGGTGACCGCGCCGCGGATCCCCTGCTCGGTGTTCGCGACCCGGATGGGCGAGCCGAACTGGGTCAAGCGCTTCGCCGACGCGCGACGGCCCGGTCTTTACGTGCGCGTGCTGGAATCAGGCGAGGTCGCCGCCGGCGACCCGGTCGAGCGGCTCGGGGGCGGCAACGGCCACCCCACCGTCGTCGAGCTGATGGACGTCTGGTACGACAGCGAGCCGGAACCGCTGCTGCTCGAGCGGCTGCTCGCCTCGCCGCTCGCCGAGCGCGCCCGCGCGAGCGTCGCAGACAAGCTCGCTCGCGTCGCAAGCTAGGTGTTTGGTCGCGAAGCGACCCTTCAGGGATCTTCGCGCGGTCGGCATCCGCTCCTGCGGATGTCGACCTGCGCAGGCTAAAGATCGAGCTCGAACCAGACGCAGCTCTCGCCGTTGCGGACCACGCCCCAGCGGCTGGCGAGGGCGCCGAGGAACGCGAGTCCCCGTCCGCCTTCGGCCTCGGGACCCGGCATCCCGACCTCGTCCGCGACGAAGCCGCGACCGCAGTCTCCGACTTCGACCCTGACCTGGGACTCGCCGACGTCGACGACGAACCGGACGCGGACGTCCTTACCTTGGGTGCCGTGGTTGACCGCGTTTGTGAACAGCTCGCTGACAAGTAACCGGATCGCGAAACGAGCGTCCGGATGGGAGTCGAGCGCCTTGAGCCGGTCGACCGCCGCCCGCGCCTGCGCGATCGCGGTCGCCGCAGCCGGCAGGTAGAGCTCCAGCCTGCCTGGGTCGAGTCCGGCCGCCATGCCGCTCCGATACCCATCCCCGCCGGTTCTCTATCGGCGTAGAGTCGACGTGTGCAGGCTCGCGAGCGGCAGCTGGCTGAGAACGAGGTGCGCTTCCGCGCCCTGAACGAGCGCCTGCGGGCCGCCAGCGGCACCTGGGAGTCGGGCGAGGGACGGCTCGAGCTGGTCTGCGAGTGCGGCAACGAGGACTGCGCAGTCGCGATCCGCCTGAGCGCGAGTGAGTACGAGCTCGTCCGCGGCGACGAGACGCAGTTCGTCGTGGTCGTCGGCCACGAGCGGCGCGAGATCGAGGACGTCGTGGTCGTCCGTGAGGGCTGGGTCGTCGTCCGGAAGCGCGGCGAGGCGGCCGAGATCGCGGCCGAGGCCGACCCGCGCTCGTAGGCGCCAATGGCGCTCAGAGCTCCTGTGCTCGCCCGTAGCGGACGGCGCGACGCACCGACCGCGGATCGAGCCCCCGTTCGAGCAGCTCCTGGCGAAGCTCACCCTCCTTCGCCATTCGCAAGAACAGCCACGTGAGCGCCACGATCGTGACGAGCGAGCCCTCGATCATCATCACCGCCCCGGCCAGACCCTGATCGGCCGCCGGCGAGATCCCCCACAGCTCGTCGCCTCGGTCGTACACCCCGTAGAAGACGGCGCCCGACCAGACGAACACGTTCCCGAGCAGCGTCTCGACGAGCCGAACGACGGCGATGTACGCGAGCTTCGGGCCGGTGCCGAACCACTCCGGGGCCGGCAGCGTCTCGAGCACCGGCAGCCAAACGACGATGCCTGCGTTGAAGAACGAGACGTGCTCGAGGGCGTGCACGGCCGAGTGCTCGACGGCGGCCTCGTACAGGAAAGGCACGTGCCACACGTAGAGGTTCGCAGCCCAGATCGGCAGCGCGAGCAGCGGATTCGCCACCACGCGCAGCCGCTCGACCGGCCGCAGTGCGAGCAGCGGGCGCAGCATCGGCCCGTTCAGCCCGCCGAGCAGGCAGAGCGGCGCGAGGTCGCCGATCAGGACGTGCTGGATCATGTGGAAGCTGAAGAGCTCTTCCTCCCCGATCGCCGCGATCGGCGACGCCAAGGCGAGCAGCAGCAGCACGATCCCGGTGACGAACAGGGCGATACGCCAGCCGGGCATCGGCGTTCCCCGCCGCCGCAGCGTCCGCGCGCGCAGCCAGTACGCGAGCGCGGCGAGGGCGACCGGCGCGAGCTGCAGCGGATCGAGCGTCCAGTCGGTCAGCATGTGACCCACACTAGACTCCGGCCGCCGTGCAGCTCTTCCACTATCACCTCGTCACCTCGCAGGTCCGGGAGGTGGAGGCGCGCTACCTCGGCAAGCTCGCGTTCGACCTCGTCGCGCGGCACGGCCGGATCGGCGAGGAGTACCAGTCGTTCGAGCCTGGGATCTCGTGGGAGGAGCTCGACACGATCGGCTTCAAGCTCCGGCTGACCGAGCTCGAGCGCGGCGCCGTCAACGTCGTCGTCCAGCCCGGCCAGTGGAGGCTGCCGCGCGTCGACCACCTCGGGCTGGCGCTCGACGAGGACGAGTTCGGCGAGGTGGTCGACCGCGCCGTCGACCAGGAGCTGCGCGTCCAGGCGCACGGCGGGCGGAGGACGTTCATCGCCACGAATGCGGGCTACCGGCTCGAGGTACACCCGCCGCGCGATTGGCTCGACGAGCTCCTGCACGCCGGCGACGCGCTCCAGCTGACCGAGCTGCAGCTGCTCGCCGACGACCCGGAGGCGAAGGCGGCGGTGCTCGCGCAGCTGCTGGACGTCGAGCGGGACGGGACGAGCGTGATGGTCGGCAGCTCGGTCGTCAGCTTCATTCCCGGCGGTCCACAGGGACGTCCGCAGCTGCACGGCGAGCTGCTCACCTGATCGCCTCTCTCAGCTCGGCGGCCGTCTCCGACGCCGCCTCGAGCTCGCCGTCGTCCGCGCTCGCACGGAGCTCGCGGAGCCGGGTGTCGATCCGGGCCACGTCGACCTTGTCGAGCCCGTGCGCGATCCGGTCGCGGATCCACTCGAGCGTCGCAACGTCACCCTGCACCGCGGATGAATCGTCAGCGCGCACGTCGACGAGCAGCTGCCGCAACCAGAGGTCGAAACGGTCGCGGTCGATCTCGGCGACCGGCCGGTACTGGAGCTGCAGGTCGAGCGACGCCTGCGACACCCGGAGCGCCGCGCCGGCGGCTTCGAGCGGCGTTCGGGCAGCGACCGTGCGCGTGAGAGCCGCAAGAGCGTCGGCCGCCGGCTGCTCGAGCCGGGGCGGCACCGCGCCCGACAGGCGGTAGGTACGCCACGCCCCCGTGATCTCGCCGACCGTGGCGGCGGCCTGACGCCAGCGCCCTACGAGCGCCCGCTCGTAGACGCGATCCGCGCCCGCCGCGACCGACGTCAGCGAAGCCGGCTCGCCGCCGCTCCGGGCGTCCGTCGGCACGGCGAGCGCGAGCGCCTCGACGTCGCCGCCGGAGCCGGTGGAGAACTCGCCGTAGCCGGGTGCGAAGACCTTCCGCTCCCGCGAGCCGTCGTCGTGGAGCTCCTCGACGAGGATCGCGTCGCGGACCGGACCGCGCGGCCCGTCGACCGTCTCGCCGATTGCCTGCACCGTCACCTCCTCGAAGACGAGGCCGGCGATGTTCTCCGGCCGGTAGACGTCGCCGACCTGCGGGCGCGCGGGCATGATCAGTGCGGCCGGACCGTCCTGGCCCGCGAACCAGGTGCCGCCCGTGTTCGCGATCACCCCGTCGTCGTAGTTGAAGACGTCCTCGCCGAGGTACCAGACCGAGCCCTCGTCGTCCTGGGCGTAGAGGTCGAGCGCGACCTCCTCGATCCGGTGGTCGCTGTAGGCGAGGTACTGGGAGACGAGTACCTCGACGCACTGCCCGTCCGTCCACTCCATGATCCGCGTCTGCGGGAGCAACGTCGTCTCGGTCCGGAACGGCTTGCCGTCGACCTGGCCGTTCAGGATCGCGGAGTGCAGCTCGGCGATCGGGAAGAGCGGGTTCGTGACGCGGGTCGAGGTGGTGAACGGCGGCGCGACGAGATCGACGCGCCGCGCGCTCGACCCGAGCGGAAGCTCGGCGAGGCCGGCCGCGGCAAGCTGACCGAACGTCGGCTGGGTCACGTCCCTGGAGGCGGTCGCATCGCACGGGCCGGAAGCCGGACCGCCGCTCGCAATCTTGCTGCCGCTGTCCCCCGTCGCGGCGAGGGTGACGCCGACGAGGCCGGCGACGGCCACAACTCCGGCGGCGATCAGGGCAGCACGCTTGTCGGACATCGATCCTCCTCAGGAGTCGGTTGCGGTGGTGCTCGAGGCGCACGGTAGAAGGGGCTGATGAGAAGTCCGTGAGCCGCAGCCGACCCGGTGACTACAGTTCAGGCCGTGAGCGACGACCGGACGTACGCCGCCGCCGGGGTCTCGCTCGCGACGGCGGATGGGATCGTCGAACGGCTGCGTGCCGCCGTCGCCGCCACCGCCACGCCGGAGACCGTCGGCTCGTTCGGCGGCTTCGCCGGGCTCTACGCGCTCGACGACCGGCGCCTGCTCGCGGCCTCCACGGACGGCGTCGGCTCGAAGCTCGTGCTCGCCCGCCGGGCCGGGAAGCTCGGCTGGTGTGGCGCCGACCTCGCGGCGCACTGCATCAACGACGTCCTCACCACCGGCGCCGAGCCGCTCTTCCTGCTCGACTACGTCGCCGCGAACCGGATCGAGCTCGAGCAGGTCGCGGAGCTCGTCGAGGGAGCGGCCGCCGTCTGCCGCGAAGCCGGCTGCGCGATCCTGGGCGGTGAGACCGCCGAGCTGCCGGGGATCTATCGCGAGGACGAGCTCGACTTCGCGGGCACGTGCGTCGGCATCGTCGACCGGCACGATCTGATCGACGGCTCACGCGTCCGGGCGGGGGACGTCGTGCTCGGCTTCCCGTCGGCGGGCATCCACGCCAACGGATTCACGCTCGTCCGCCGGATCGTCGGCGAGGACGCCTTCGACGCCGAGTTGCTGCTGCCCCCGACGCGGCTCTACCTCGACGACGTCCGCGCGCTCCGGCGCCGCGCCGACGTGCGCGCGCTCGCGCACGTGACCGGCGGCGGCATCCTCGGCAACCTCGCTCGCGTCCTCCCGAATGGCCTCCGCGCCGAGATCGACTGGAGCGCGTGGGAGCGCCCGCCCGTCTTCGCCTGGCTCTTCGAGCACGGCATCGAGGAGGAGGAGCTGCGTCGCGTCTTCAACTGCGGGATCGGCTACTGCGCGGTCGTGCCGGAGCAAGACGCTGGCGACGCGGCCGTCATCGGCCGGGTGGTCGAGGCGTGATCGGCGTGCTCGTCAGCGGGCAGGGCTCGAACCTGCAGGCGTTGCTCGACGCCGGGCTGCCCGTGTGCGCGGTCGCGTCGAGCCGGGCGGACGCGCGCGCGCTCGAGCGGGCGGAGGCGGCCGGCGTCCCCGCGGCCGCCTTCGAGCTCGCGGAGTACAGCGACCGCCCGCAGCGCGACGCGACCATGGCCAACTGGCTGCAGGAGCAGGGCGTGCGGCTCGTCGTCTGCGCCGGCTACATGCACCTGCTCACCGCACCGTTCCTTGCGCGCTTCCCCGAGCGAATCGTCAACGTGCACCCGTCGCTGCTGCCGAAGTTCCCGGGCGCACGCGCGCTCGACGACGCGCTCGCCGCCGGGGTCGAGACGACCGGCGTCACCGTGCACCTCGTCGACGAGGGCCTCGACACCGGGCCTGTGATCCGGCAGGAGCCCGTTCCCGTGCAGCCGCGCGAGACGCTGATCGAGCGGATCCAGGCGGTCGAGCACCGACTGCTGCCGGAGGTGGTGAGAGACCTTTGCGTGCGCTGATCTCGGTTTACGACAAGTCGGGGCTCGACACGCTTGCGAACGGTCTCGGCTCGCTCGGTTGGGAGCTGGTCGCGAGCGGCGGCACCGCGGCGGCGATCCGCGAGCTCGGTCTCCAGGTGACGCGGGTCGAGGAGCTGACCGAGTTCCCGGAGATGCTCGGCGGCCGCGTCAAGACCCTGCACCCGCACATCCACGCGGGCATCCTCGCGCGCCGTGAGGTCGAGACCGATCTGGCGGCGCTCGACCAGCACGGGATCGGGCTGTTCGACCTCGTCTGCATCAACCTCTACCCGTTCGAGCAGGTGGCCCGCGAGCACGGCGTCCGCGAGGAGGAAGCGGTCGAGATGATCGACATCGGCGGCCCCTCGATGCTCCGTGGCGCGGCGAAGAACTTCGCGCACGTCACCCCGCTCTGCCGGCCGGTCGACTACGAGCCGGTGCTCGCCGAGCTGCGCGAGTCGGGCGAGCTGTCGCTCGAGACGCGCCGGCGCCTCGCGACGACGGCGTTTGCGACCTCCGCGGCCTACGAGGCGGCGATCGCATCCTGGTTCGCCGGGCGGGAGTCGTTCCCGCCCGTCTTCACGCCCGTCTTCGAGAAGCAGCTCGAGCTCGCTTACGGCGAGAACCCGCACCAGAGCGCCGCCTACTACGCCGAACGCGGCGTACGCACGCACCTGCTGGCGCGCGTCGAGCACCTGCACGGCCGCGAGCTCTCGTTCAACAACCTCAACGACCTCGACGCGGCGCGGATGCTCGTGCGCGAGTTCACGCTGCCGGCCTGCGTGATCGTGAAGCACGCGAACCCCTGCGGCGTCGCCGTCGGCGCCTCGATCGAGGAGGCTTACGAGATCGCGCTTGCCGCCGATCCACTCTCGGCGTACGGCGGCGTCGTCGTCCTCAACCGCGCGGTCAGCGCCGCACTCGGCGAACGGCTGGCGCAGCAATTCGTCGAGGTGCTGTTCGCGCCGGGCTACGACGAGGTCGCGCTCGCAGCCCTGATCCGCAAGCAGTCGATCCGGATTCTCCACGACACCGAGCGCCGCCAGGCCGAGGCGTGGGAGCGCGACTACAAGCGCGTGCTCGGCGGCCTGCTCGTCCAGGATCGCGATTGGGACGTCGAGGACCGCGAGGGGATGGAGCTCGCGACCGGCGAGCCGACCGAGGCGCAGTGGGGCGACCTGCTCTTCGCGGCGCGCGTCTGCAAGCACGTCTCCTCGAACGCGATCGTGATCGTGAAGGACCTGCAGACGATCGGGATCGGCGCCGGCCAGATGAGCCGCGTCGACGCGGTCCGGATCGCGCTCGAGAAGGCGCACGAGCACGGTCACTCGCTCGAGGGCGCCTCACTCGCGTCGGATGCGTTCTTCCCCTTCCCCGACGGCCCGCGGCTCGCGCTCGACGCGGGTGTGGACGCCTTCATCCAGCCCGGCGGCTCGAAGCGCGACATCGACGTGATCGACGCAATCGAGAGTGCCGGCGCCGCGATGGTCTTCACCGGGCGCCGGCACTTTCGACACTAGCCCTAGGTGCTGGGGTTGTTGTCGCGCTTGCTGTTGAACGTGCGGTCGGCGTAGCCGAGCGCGTCGCTGAGGAACGCGCCCGCGAACGCGGCGAGGCCGAGCGCGATCATGTCCGGCCAGCGCGTATCCGAAAAGACGGCGATCACGAACAGCACCACGGCGACGAGCAGCAGGATCGTGCGAACACCCAAGTTCATTGCGTCTCCTTCAGAAGGGATACTCGCCCGGTGGACGAGCTCGACCTGCGTATTCGCAATCACGTCTACGCCTCCTTTGTCGAGGACGGACGCGCGCGAACCCCGGAGGAGGTCGCCGCGGCGCTCGGACTGGCCGAGGGTGAGGTCGCCGCGGCCTACCGGCGGCTCGACGACGCACACGCGCTCGTGCTCGAGCCCGCGTCGACAGAGATACTGATGCTCAACCCGTTCTCGACCGTCGAGACGCAGCACCGGGTCGAGACCGGCGGACGCGCCTGGTTCGCGAACTGCGCCTGGGACGCGCTCGGGATCCCGGCCGCGCTGCACACGGACGGCGTCGTCGAGTCCGTCTGCGCCGACTGCGGGGAACACCTCGAGCTCCGCGTGAGCGACGGCAAGCTCGCCCAAGGCGCCGACCTGCTCGTCCACTTCGTCGTCCCCGCCCGGCAGTGGTGGGACGACATCGCCTTCACCTGAAGCACGATGGTCTTCCTCCGGTCGGAGGAGCACCTCGAGCGCTGGCTCGGCGCCAACGGCTGGGATCCCGGTGCGACCATGACCGCGGCGACGTTGAACGAGCTCGCGCGCCTCTGGTGGTGGACGCGACTCGACCCGGCCTGGCGGCCGCGCACGCCCGCCGAGTCACAGGCGATCCTCGACGAGCTGGGGCTAATCGGGGAGTTTTGGCGGCTGGCCTGACCGCTCTCGATGGATCGCGACAGCGGCGACGACGAGCGCGACGCCGACCGCCTCGACCGCCGCCGGCACCTGTTGCAGGACGACGAATCCCGATCACGGTCGCCGTCGCGGGCAGGAGCGAGACGAGC
Source organism: Gaiellaceae bacterium (assembly GCA_039914895.1). Classification (GTDB taxonomy): domain Bacteria; phylum Actinomycetota; class Thermoleophilia; order Gaiellales; family Gaiellaceae; genus Gaiellasilicea. The sequence goes on along the minus strand of JBDSOJ010000186.1, from coordinate 5,134 downwards.
AGGGCGTACGTCGATCGTGCCAGCCGGGCCATCGCCAGCTGGTCGCAGACGTACGGGATGACGGAGGAGGCGATGCCGACGCCAACGCCTGCCGACAGCGCGACGGGGTCGGTGAGAGCGGGCACGACCGCCCAGCCGCCGATCGGCGTGATCACGAAGAGCGCGATCAGCATCGAGGCGGCCAGACCGTCGATGCCGCCCGCCCGGCCGCCCTGGGCGACGCGGTGTCCGAGCACGATGTAGACGGCGAAGAGCACCGCGTTCGCGAGCGCCAGCGCCACACCGAGAGGCTCGCCTTCCAGGCGCACATCGGTGAGCAGATAGACGCCGACGACCGCGAACGCGAGCGCCACGCCGTTGCGGAGCGTCCTTGCGCCGATCGCGGCGAGCGCGATCACAGGGAGGAACTCGATCGCGGCAACCGTGCCCAGCGGCACCCGGTCGATCGCTACGTAGAAGCACGCGTTCATGACGCCCAGCACCACGCCCCACGCGATCAGGACGTGCCGTTCCGGGCCGGTGAGACGCCGCCACACGCGCCACGGACGCCGCCAGAGCGCGAAGACCGCCGCGGCCGCGGCGATCCGGAGCCAGGCGACGCCGAGCACGTCGACGCGAGCGAAGAGCAGCACCGCGAAGGCTGGGCCGAGGTAGTGGAAGACGGCGCTGCCGACGAAGTAGACGTGGGGCGGCGGCTCCCTCTGGACATGGCGATATGATCGCCGTCCGGAACGGCGATTGACCCGCGACAACGAAGGGATTATCCGAGACATGGCGACGAAGCAACGGCGCGAGAGCGACTTCGCCTTCGACGAGACCGATGCGCGGTTGCTGACCGATCTACAGGCGGACGCGAGGCTCTCGCACGCAGAGCTCGGCCGGCGCGTCAACCTCTCCGCCCCGGCCGTTTCCGACCGCCTGCGCCGGCTCGAGCGCGACGGCGTCATCGCCGGCTACCGCGCCGAGATCGACCCGAAGGCGCTCGGCCACGCGCTCGGCGTGATCATGCGCATCCGACCCTCGGCCCGGCAGCTGCACAAGGTCGCCGAGCTCGCCCGCGACACGCCCGAGGTCGTCGAGTGCCACCGGGTCACCGGCGAGGACTGCTTCTTCATGAAGCTGCACCTGCGCGACGTCGAGCACCTCGAGGAGGTGCTCGACCGCTTCATCCTCTACGGGCAGACGACGACCTCGATCATCCAGTCTTCGCCGGTACCCCGGCGCGGCCTGGCCGTTACGTAGGCTTGCGCGCGATGTCCCGCGACTACCCGACGCTGCTCGACCTCGTCGGCGACACGCCGATCGTCAGGCTCGACCGGATCGCGCGCGACGTCGAGCCGCTGCTGCTCGCGAAGCTCGAGTACCTGAACCCCGGCGGCTCGAACAAGGACCGGATCGGGATGGCGATGATCGAGGCGGCCGAGCGCGAGGGGAAGCTCAAGGCAGGCGGAACGATCGTCGAGCCAACCTCCGGCAACACGGGCGTCGGACTCGCGATCGCCGCGGCGGCGCGCGGCTACCGCTGCATCTTCGTCATGCCCGACAAGATGAGCCAGGAGAAGATCTCGATGCTGCGGGCATACGGCGCCGAGGTCGTGATCACTCCGACCGCGGTCGAGCACGACTCGCCGGAGAGCTACTACTCCGTCTCCGACCGGCTCGCGGAGGAGATTCCCGGCGGCTTCAAGCCCGACCAGTACTCGAACATGGCGAACCCGCAGGCCCATTATGAGACGACGGGCCCGGAGATCTGGGAGCAGACCGGCGGCGAGATCGACGCGCTCGTGATGTCGGTCGGCACCGGCGGCACGATCTCCGGCGCGGGCCGCTACCTGAAGGAGCGCAACCCTGAGATCCAGATCGTCGGCGCCGATCCCGAGGGTTCCGTCTACACCTCCGAGGAGACGCACCCCTACCTCGTCGAGGGGATCGGCAAGGACACCTGGCCCGAGACGATGGCGCGCGACGTCGTCGACCGCTGGGTGCGCGTCTCCGACCGCGACTCGTTCGTGACCGCGCGGCGGCTGGCGCGGGAGGAGGGAATCCTCGCCGGTGGCTCCGCGGGGACGACGATCTGGGCCGCGCTGGAGGTGGCGAAGGACTTCGGCCCCGACGCAAGGATCCTGACCGTGCTCCCCGACTCCGGCCGCTCGTACCTGTCGAAGTTCTTCGACGACAACTGGATGCTCCAGTACGGGTTCCTCGAGCGGAAGGCGCCCGCGCCGACGATCGAGCAGGTGCTGCGCTTCAAGCGCAGCGAGGAGCAGGAGGTGCCGGATCTGGTCACGATCGAGTCGCACGCGAAGGTCGGCGCGGCGATCGACCTGATGCAGCGCTACTCGATCTCGCAGCTGCCGGTCGTCCGCAGCGAGCCGGTCGAGTCATTGGCGGACGTCGTCGGCTCGCTGCAGGAGCGCGGCGTGCTCGACCGCGTCTTCAAAAATCCGGACGCGATGAACGAGGACGTCGCGGTCGTGATGCAGCCGCCGCTCGCCACCGTCGACGTCGGCGACTCGCTCGACCAGGTCTTCGCCGACCTCTCCGGCCCGAGCGCAGCCGTGGTCGTCGCCGCGGCCGGACGCCCGGCCGCGATCCTCACGCGCTCTGATCTGCTGGAGTACCTGGCGCACCAGCGCTCTCAGGTGAACGGGTCCTAGGCCCCTCCTGCCGGACGGCGACGAACACCGAGCCGACGATCAGCGCGGCGCCGAGGCCGACCGCGAGCGTCAACTGCTCGTCGAGAAGCAGCGCCCCGAGCGCGATCGCCACGAGCGGGTTGATGTACTGGTGCGTCACGACCTTCGAGATCGGCGCGTTCCGGAGCAGCCACGCATAGGCGGTGAAGCCGATCAGCGAGCCGACGATGCCGAGATAGAGCCAGGCGGCGATCGACTCGAAGGTGAAGCCGGCCACGTCCATCGTCCAGGGCTCGCCGGTGACGACGCCGAGCACGAGCAGGAAGACGCCGGCGCTCAGCATCTCCCAGGTCGTCGCGACGAAGCCGTCGCTCGGCAGCGGCAGCCGGTGGGCGAAGAAGGAGCCGAGCGACCAGGAGACGGCGGCGCCGAGGGCGATCGCGAGGCCGACCGTGCTGGCGGCGCCGCCGCCGCCCGGGATCACGATCAGCGCCAGCCCGGCCAGGCCGACGAGGACGCTCAGCCGCGTCGCCAGAGCCACCCGCTCCCGGGCCACCAAGCGCAGGAGGATCACCTGCAGCGGCACCGAGCCGGCGATCATCGCCGCGACGCTCGAGTCGATCCGCGTCTCGGCCAGGGTGACCATGCCGACCCCGAGTCCCAGCAGCGCGATCCCGAGCAGCGCCGACGCGGCAAGCTCGCGCCGCGTCACCCGGATGCTGCGGCCGGTCAACCAGAGGATCGTCGCCAGCAGCGCGCCGGCGAGCAGGAAGCGCGAGCCGGCAGAGAGGAACGCCGGCAGCGTCCGCACCGAGAGCTTGATCGCGAGGTAGGTCGAGCCCCAGACGAGGTAGAGCGTCCAGAGCGCGGCGAGGAGTTTCCAGGGAGCGGGGGCAGCCATCTCTATCTGAACGCAACGCCCCGGGGTTCCGCGAGATTCCTGATTCGCGATCATGGCCGGCGATGGGCGCAACCAGGATGCACGCCGACGAGATCGAGACGGACGTGTCGCTCATCCGCTGCCTGCTCGAGGCGCAGTTTCCGCAGTGGGCGGAGTTGCCGATCGAGCCGGTCGTCTCGTACGGGACCGATCACGACATCTACCGGCTCGGAGACGACCTAGCAGCGCGACTGCCGCGCATCGGCTGGGCCACCGAGCAGGCGGCGAAGGAGGCGGAATGGCTGCCGCGGATCGCGCCGCACGTGCCGCTCGCGCTGCCCGTGCAACTGGCGCGGGGACGTCCCGCCGCGGGCTACCCGTTCGTCTGGTCGGTCGTCGAGTGGCTACCGGGTGACCCCGCCACCGCCACGATCGACGACCTGGATCGGGCCGCGGTCGACCTCGCCGCATTCGTGAGCGCGCTTCGCCGGGTCGACAGGGCCGGCGCCCATCCGCGTCCGGATCGTGCTCGCGGCGCACCCCTCGCGGAGCTCGACGAGCAGGTCCGTCGTTCGGTCGCGGCGCTCGGCAACCGGATCGACCGCGACGCCGCCCTCCGTTCGTGGAAGGAGTCTCTCCACGTGCCGGCGTGGGCCGGGAACGACGTGTGGGTGCACGGCGACCTGCTCCCCGGCAATCTGCTCGTCGTCGACGGCCGGCTGTCTGCCGTGATCGACTTCGGCGGCCTCAATGTCGGCGATCCGGCCTGCGACCTGCAGCCTGCGTGGAACGTCTTCGCCGGCGACAGCCGCAGACGGTTCCAGGCCGAGCTCGAGGTGGACGACGCATCGTGGCTGCGCGGCCGCGGCTGGGCGCTCTACCAGGCCGTGTCGGCGCTTCCGTACTACTGGGACACGAACCCCGGGATGATCAGCCAGGCGTCGCACGCGCTGGCACAGGTTCTCGCCGACAGCTCTGCCTGATCCCTCAGCGGATGAAGCTGGCTTCGTGACCGCGCGTGTTCGCCGCCTCGAGCTCCTCGGCGGTGAGCGCGCCGATCCGCTCCAGCAGCTCGAGCTCGTCGCGGAGGTGCGTCCGCATCATCTCCGGGCCGTCGGTGGCGATCGTGAACGCGACGCCGTGCTCCTTGAAGGCGTGGAACGTCTCGCGAACGGCATCCTCGTCGGGCAGCGCCTTCGTCAGCAGGTTCGACGTCGGACAGATCTCGAGCACGATCCCGGCCTCGCGGAGCAGGCGCATCAGCTCGGGGTCGCGGGCGGCGAGAATTCCGTGGCCGATCCGGTCCGGGCGCAGGTGCTCGATCACCTCGCCGAGCTCCTCGGCGCCCGTCTCGCCCTCCTCGCCGACATGGATCGTGATCCCGAGGCCCGCCGCGCGTGCCGTCTCGACCATCGGCGCGATCTGCGTGTAGTCGTAGCGGCCGCCGCCGGGACGCGGGCCGGCGATGTCGATCCCGACCACGCCGCGCGGGGCCCAGCGGATCGCCTTCTCGACCACGACCTCGTTCTGCCGCGTGTCGAAGGTGCGATCCATCATCAGGATCAGGCCCGCGCGCACCTGCGGGTACTCGAGCGAAGCCCGGTCGAGGCCGCGGATC
>JBDSOJ010000126.1:0-9593 GCA_039914895.1 Gaiellaceae bacterium | reverse complement strand
GTCCCGGCATGACCAACGCCACACTCCACACCAGTGCAGGACCGATCGAGATCGAGCTCTTCCCCAACGAGGCTCCGAAGACGGTCGAGAACTTCACCAAGCTCGCCGGCGAGGGCTTCTACGACGGACTGATCTTCCACCGCGTCATCCCCGACTTCATGATCCAGGGTGGCTGCCCGGAGGGAACCGGAAAGGGCGGGCCGGGCTACGAGTTCGAGGACGAGTTCAACGAGCACAAGATCGAGCGGGGCGCACTCGCGATGGCGAACTCGGGCCCGAACACGAACGGAAGCCAGTTCTTCATCGTCACCACCGAGGCCGCGTCGTGGTTGGACGGCAAGCACACGGTCTTCGGGAAGGTGACGACCGGCCAGGACGTCGCCGACAAGATCTCGATGGTCGAGCGCGACGGGCGCGACGCACCGCTGACGCCGGTGACGATCGACCGCGTCGAGCTCGCCTGAGCCCTCCGGCGTGACGCAGCCCCGGTTGGTACACGTCGTCCCGCACACCCATTGGGATCGCGAGTGGTACTTCCCCTTCCAGCGCTTCCGGATCACCCTCGTCGACCTGGTCGACCGCTTGCTCGACCTGATGGAGGCAGACCCGCGCTACGTGTTCACGCTCGACGGCCAGCTCGCGACCGTCGACGACTACCTCGAGATCCGCCCCGAGAACGAGCCGCGGATCAGAGCTCTCGTCGAGGCCGGGCAACTCGCGATCGGCCCGTGGCAGATCCTCGTCGACGAGTTCCTCGTCTCCGGCGAGTCGATCGTGCGCAATCTCGAGCTCGGCCTGCGACGCGCCGAGGAGCTGGGCGGGGCGATGCGGATCGGCTACCTGCCTGACATGTTCGGGCACGTCGCGCAGATGCCGCAGCTGCTGCGCAGAGCCGGGCTCGAGCGAGCCGTCGTCTGGCGAGGCGTTCCCGCGGCGATCGACCACCACTCGTTTCGCTGGTCCGCGCTCGACGGGTCGGAGATCGTCGCGGAGTACCTCGTGGGCGGATACGGCGCGGCCGCCTATCTCTTCGACGAGCCGGACAACCTCGAGGCGTCGCTCGAGTTGCTCGCCGCGACGCTGGATCCCTTCTTCGACGGTGACGAGCTGCTCGCGATGGTCGGCACCGACCACAAGCTGCCGATGTCCGATCTCGTCGACCAGGTCGACCGGCTGAACGGCAGCGATCCCCGCTTCCGGCTTCGGCTCGCAACGCTCGGCGACTATCTCGCCGGGGCAAACGCCAACGAGGCGATGCCTCATTGGAGCGGCGAGCTCCGCTCCGGCGCGCGCGCAAACCTGCTGATGGGCGTCACGTCCGCGCGGATCGACCTCAAGGCCGCCTGCGCCCGGGCGGAGCGCTTACTGGAGCGCTACGCCGAGCCATTGCAAGCGCTGCACGGAGAGGGCCGCGCCGACGAGTTCCTCGAGCTCGCGTGGCGCCGGGTGATCGACAACTCTGCGCACGACTCGATCTGTGGCTGCTCCGCCGATCCGGTTTCCGAGCAGGTGCTCGTCCGGTTCGCGGAGGCCGAGCAGATCGCAACCGAGCTGGTCCGACGGGTGGCGGTGAGCGTTGCCGAGGGGGTGCCCGAAGGAGCCTTCGCAGTCCTCAACCCCTTGCCCGAGGCGCACGCAGATCTCGTCGAGCTCGAGGTCTCGGTCGCCGAGGGGGAGCCGCTCGCGCTGGAGCTGCCCGGAGGAGAGATCGTCGCCGCACAGGAGGTCGGGCGCAGGGAGCCGTTGCTTGCGCAGGACACGATCCTCGGGGCGGAGATCGGCTCGTGGGTCGGCCGGCGGCTCCACGGGCGCGAGCTTTTCGGGCTCTGGCTGAATCACGTTGCCGTCGACGGACGAGAGGTCACGCTCGAGGTGGGTGACCTACCCGAGCCGGTCGACGCCGTCCTCCTCAACGACGAGGTTCTCGCGGCGGGCGACGTTGCGCCGGACGAGCAGTGGCGGATCCGGATCCTGGCGTCGCCGCGCGCGCGCATCGTCGCTCGTGTCCCGGCGCCGGCTCTCGGCTGGACCGCCGCACGCGTTGTCGCGGCTCGTGCCGAGGGAGCAGTTCGGGCCGAGGGGCGCCGGATCTCCAACGGGCTCGTCGACGTCACTGTCGAGGAGGACGGGACCTTTTTGATCGGGGAGCTCTCGGGGATCGGCCGGCTCGTCGACGGCGGCGACTGCGGCGACAGCTACAACTACGCGCCTCCGGCGGACGACGAGCTCGTCGATCGGCCGGCTTCGGTGTCCGTCGAGCTGACAGCGGCCGGGCCGGTGCGCGGCGAGCAGACGATCGTCCGCACCTTCCGCTGGCCGCTCGGACTCGCGCCCGGCTCCTCCGGCAGAGGCTCCGAATCGGTCGACGTTCCGGTCGCGACCCGGCTCGAGCTTCGCGAGGGCGAACCCTTCGTCCGCGTGCACGTGACGTTCGACAATCCCGCCGCCGATCATCGCCTGCGCTTCCACGTGCCGCTGCCCCGCCGCGCTGTGTCGTCCTTCGCAGAGGGCCAGTTCGGGGTGGTCGAGCGCAGCGGCGCGCCCGAAGGCGGCTGGGGCGAGGTTCCGCTGGCGACCTACCCGGCTCGTGGCTTCGTGGACGTCGGCGGGCTCGCGGTGCTGCTCGACCATGTGACCGAGTACGAGGTGCTGGACGAGTGCGAGCTCGCGCTGACCGTGCTCCGCTCGACCGGCCTGATCAGCCGCAGCGCGAATCCCTACCGCGACGACCCGGCCGGCCCGGAGATCGCCATCCCTGCAGCGCAGTGCCGCGGGCCGTGGAGCTTTGCGTTCGCGCTGTACCCGCACGATGGAACCTGGTTCGAGGCGGACGTCGCCGGCTGGGCTGAGCGCTACCAGCACCCCTTCGTGACGGCGCCGGGGTCAGGCGCGCGCGACCTGCCGTTGGCTGCCGAGGCCGGGCTCCGGCTCGAGGGAGACGGCGTCGTGCTGTCCTCGCTCCGTCGGCGCCGCGAGGGGCTCGAGCTGCGCCTCGTGTGTCTGCAGCCGAACGCGAGCACGGCGACGGTCGCCGGCCCCTTCACCGGAGCTCGCGAAGCCGATCTCCTCGGGCAGGCCGGCGACGCACTGCCGCTCGACGCGGGCGAGCTCCGGCTGGAGCTTCGGCCGTGGGAGATTCGCACCGTTTTGCTCGGAGGCTGACGCGCTTGCCAAGCCTGCGTACGAGCTCGCCGGAGGTCGACCGCGCGTTCGCGATCGCGCTCGCAGACCTGTCCCGCAACATCCGCCCGTTCCGGGACGGCCTGCTCGAGCACGAAGCGCCCGTCTTCCTCGCCGGGGAGTCGTACGGCACGCCATGGACGAGAGACGCCGCGATCAACGTCTGGAATGCCGGCGGTCTCTTGTATCCCGAGGTGGCGAGGAACACGCTGCTGTCGGTGCTCGACCGCCGGGACGGCGAGCTCCGCGTCGGCGGCGAGTACTGGGACGCCGTCGTCTGGACTTCGGGTGCGTGGTTCCTGTACCTCGCAACCGGCGATCGCGACTTTCTTGCGCTGGCGCTCGAGGCGACGCGCAACTCGCTCGCCCACTTCGAACGCACCGAGCTCGACGCCGAGCTCGGCCTGTTCCGCGGCGCCGCCGTTTACGGCGACGGGATCTCGGCCTATCCCGACGTGTACGCCGACGCTCGACATCACAACATCATGGGCTGGCGCGACCTGACTCCGCACGCGTTGGCGGCACCCGGTGAGGGCCTGCCGATGCACGCCCTCTCGACGAACTGCGCCTACGCCCACGCCTACGAGCTCGCCGCGGAGATGGCGGCCGAGCTGGGTGTGTCAGCCGACCCGGCGTGGGCTGAACGGTCGTCGGCGCTGCGCGCGGCGATCGACCGCCACTTCTGGCTGCCGGAGCGCGGCCACTACGGCTACCTGGTCGACCCGCACGGAGACTCGGACGTCCAGGAGGGGTTCGGCCACGCATTCGCGCTCCTCTTCGGGATCGCGGACGAGTCTCGTCGCGCGTCCGTGCTCGACGCACAGCACGTGACGCCGGCGGGTGTCCCGTGTCTCTGGCCGCCCTTCTCTCGCTACGTTCGCGACGGTCACTTCGGCCGACACAGCGGCACGGTCTGGCCTCCAATCCAGGCGTTTTGGGCGGAGGCTGCGGCACGTGGCGGCCGCGACGACCTCGTTGGGCACGAGCTTGCGGCGCTCGCACGCCACGCGGTCCGCGACGGCCAGTTCTTCGAGCTCTACCACCCGGAGACCGGACTGCCGTACGGCGGACTGCAAGAGCGGGCCGGCGCAGGCGTCGAGCTCTGGGAGCCGGTCGCCCACCAGACCTGGAGCGCCACCGGCTTCCTGCGGATCGTGATCGCCGCGGTGGCGGGGATGCGCCTGGCATCGGACGGCGTTCGCTTCGAGCCGCTGCTGCCGCCGGGTCTCGACGAGGTCGAGCTGACCGGGCTCCCGTACCGTGCGTCGACGATCGACGTCCGCATCGTGCGCAGGCCCGCGGCGGACAGCGAGCCCCCGTTCCTGCCGGCCGACGCCGACGGGCGGCACCGGATCGAACTGACCGCGGGCTAGTCCTCGGGCTCGTCCACGGGTGCGCCCTCCGGCTCGAGCACCGCTCGCTCGTCCGGCGCGTGGCGAAGGACGTTCTCGACGTAGGCGTCGACCGCCGGCATCAACCCGACGTCCTCGTCGGCCTGCTGGGAGAGGAACCACCGGTGCTCGAGCGCCTCGTGGAAGATCTCCGCCGCGTCGCGCTTCCCCCACAGCTCGGCAGGGACGGCGGCGACGGCCGGCTCAAAGACCTTTGAGAGCCAGCGATGGACTGCGACCGTCTCGGGCACGGGGCGCTTGCCGGCGCGGTCGAGCTCGGCCCGGTAGCGCGCGATGTCGTTGAGGAGCCGGCGCGCCTGGTTCTCCTGGGCCATCAGGCCGGTGAGCGCGTGCAGCCGCCGGCGATGGTGGCCGGGCTCGACCACGCGAGGGTTGAAGAGCAGCCGGTAGCCGTCGTCCCCCGCCAGGAGCTCGAGCTCATCGACGTCGAAGCCGAGGTCGTTCAGCCGCCGGAGCCGATCGTCGATCTTGTAGCGGGTGTCGTCGCCGAACACCTCGTCGTGCAGGAGCTCGTCCCAGAGCGCCTCGTAGCGCGCGACGAGCTCGGACGCGGTCTCCTCCGGATGCAGCTCACCCTCCCGGCCAAGCTCCGCCTCGACGTCTGCGAGCTCGCCGGCGACGTTCTCCTCGGCGATGATCAGGTCGTGCCGGCGCTGCCCGTCAGAGAGCCTGGGGTGGAGCTCACCGGTCTCGGCGTCGACGAGATAGGCCGCGAGCGCCCCCGCGTCACGCCGGAAGAGCGTGTTCGAAAGCGAGCAGTCGCCCCAGAAGAAGCCGCCGAGATGGAGGCGAACGAGCAGCTCCGCGCCCGCGTCGAGCAGACGCCGCCGCAGGTCGGGGACGCTGCCGCGAGCAAACAGCGTGCGGAACGGCAGCGAGTAGTCGAGGTGGCGTGTGATCAGGACGGCTTCTAGGCCCTCGCCTCGCTCGGTGACGACGCCGACCGCCTCGACAACCGGCATCTCGGCGGCGGCGAGGCTCCGCAGCAGTCCGTACTCGCGCCGCGCGATCGGTGCCGGCAGCTCCTTCAGCGCATAGAGCGCCGGTCCCATCGGACTGTCGTACTCGACGAAGCGCACGACGTGGCGGTGGATCCCGCGCACGACCTCGACGAGCCGCGCCGACGTCCACTCCGCCAGCGGCACTTCCCAGGGGAGGTCGAGGAAGTCCGGATGGCCCGTGCGCGCGAGTAGCTGCAGGCGCGGCGGCATCAGGGAACGGTTGACGTCAGCGCGGCTCGAATCGCCCGTCGATGAACGCAGCCACCGTCGTGTCGTTGCCGCCGACCGTCGCGACGGCGCCGAAGTAGGTGAGGATCCCGAACCCGTTCCGCGTCGGGTTCCCCGATGGATCAGGCGTCGTGCCGCTGACCGCGTTGTCCGTGATCAGGCAGTGGGAGTAGTCGCTGCAGAAGATGGCCACGCCGACGGCGTCACGGACGCGGTTCTCGTCCACCTCCCCCATCGACATCTCGGTGACCGCGATCCCGCGCAGGCTCGTCCCGCTGACTTCGTTGTCCCGGATCACCACGGTCGCCAGGTGCGAGACGATCCCTTCTGCGCCCCCGCGGACGCGGCAGCGCTCGACCTTGCTTGGCGGCAACGTCATGGCGAATGAGATGTCGATGCCCTGTGCGCCGGGTGTGCGCGGCGAGTCGATCCGGCAGTCGCTGATCCGCACGGAGCTCCGTCGCGCCGAGACCCCGTCCATCGTCGCACCGCCGATGCGCACGCGCTCGAGCACGACGCTCTCGGAGTCGCGCACCTCGATCCCGTGCTCGCCGCCGAAGACGGTCAGGTTGCGCACGTGGACGTCGTCGGAGGTGACGACGATGCCGCCGCGCACGACGGCGCCGGGCTCGCCGACGAGCCGCTGCGGCCGGTCGAGCACGAGCGGGCCCTGGTGCACCCCGGCGGCGAGGTGAATCGTTGGCGGCCGGATCGTCCACGCAGTCCCGCCCACGACGAGCACGGCTGCCGCGGCCAGCGTCGAAAGGGCGATGCCGGCGCGGCCGAGCTCGCCGCCGTCCTCCGCGTAGGTGAGCCGAAGGAACGGCAGAGCCGCGTGGCCGAGCACCTGCGCCAGCAGCCAGCCCGCTCCGAAGAGGGCGAGCGCAGGCGTGAGCGGCGCGTTGAGGCCGAGCAAGAGCGAGAGCCCCATCGTCGCGCCGAGCTCGAGCACGCCGAGCGGCAACGCCGCCCAACCTGGCTGATAGGGCAAACGGCGGTGGTAGACGGCGACGTCGAGGAGGACGCCGACCCCGACCATCAGGGCGACGAGCTCGATCGGCCACCAGACGTGGAGCAGCGGCGCGAGCACGAGCGCTGCGGCAAACGGCAGGAGCGCCGGCGCGAGCCGCGACTCCAGGCGGCCTCTCAGGGTGTAGGACATCGCACCACGCTGCATCGCTTGACCCGGTGGAGGAAACGGCGCGCCACGTACTTCATCCCGACGAGCGTGTCCGCTGCCGGGTAGGCCCACTGGGCGGGCACGCCGGCGAGCGCGAGCGTGCGGGTCGCGTCCGTCAGCGCCGGCACAGTCGCGTCAGGAGCGAGGACCAGCCAACGGTCGGCCGTCTCGAGCTCGTGGTCGGCGACGAGCCGCAGCAGCAGCGGATCGTGCTCGTAGCCGCGGCGGAAGCCCGTCGCGCAGATCACCTGATCGGCGCCGTTCGACTCGGCCTCGACCCGGAAGCGGCCCTCTCTCGCAGCCCGTTCGAGCGGCTCGTCCCAGGCGCGCCCCGGCGGATAGGAAGGCTCGGATAGTTCACGCAGGAGCGCCGCGCGCTCTGACGAGGGCGTCGCGTGAAAGCCGGCGAGACCGCGCTTGGAGAAGAGTGTCCGGTCGACGTTCAGGGGTCGACGGGCGGGCTCTCGCCTGCGCACCGAGACGACCTCGCTGCCCGCTTCGAGGGCGTTCAGCCACTCGGTCGCCGCCGCCATGCCGGCACCGACGACGGCGACGCGGCGGGCGTAGCGGTGCGGCTGGTACGCGTGCACGGCGCGCGGGTCTCCCTCGAGCTCGGCCGGCATCGCGAGTCCCGGATGGCCCGGCGCGATCACGACGTGGCGGAAGACGCCGAGCCCGTGGAGGTCGAAGCCGCCCTCGACGGCGGTGACGCGCGCGATCCGCGCGTGTCGGAAGCTCTCGTCCCACCGGCTGCGCTCGCGCAGTTCGTCGACATGACCAAGGAAAGCGGCCACCGTGGGCCGGTAGCGGTCGCAGACGCTGAGCAGCAGCGGCGCGAGATCGCGTCGCCGCGCCGCCTCGCGTGCGGCGAGGCCGGGGAAGGACGTCGCGTAGCAGTGCCCGTCGCTCTCAGAGCGCATCAGCCGCTGCCGGATCGCCTCGGCCCGCGGCCACCAGGCGCCGGCGGGGTCGGGGTCGTCCCCGAAGACCGCGATCTCGGCCGGCGCGAGCCCTCCATGGCGCAGGGTCGCGTACGCGACGAAGCCGCCGAGCCCCGAGCCGACGATCGCGACATGCTCCTGCATGCTCCTACTTTACGGAGCCTGCCAGCAACCCCTCGACGAAATAGCGCTGGAACATGGCGAAGATCGTCAACGGGATGACCGCCGAGAAGAATGCGGCCGGGGCGATGATCTCGAGGTTCGCGCCGAACTGCCGCAGCTGCGAGAAGATCTCCGGCGCGATCGGCTGGTTTTCCTGCGCGAGTACGAGCCCAACGAGCAGGTCGTTCCAGACGAACAGCACCTGGAAGATGCCGAGTGATGCGATCGCGGGGATTCCGAGCGGCAGCACGACGCGGGCGAAGATCCGAAACTCGGAGGCTCCGTCGATCCGGGCGGCCTCGAGCAGGTCGCGCGGGATTCCGGCGAAGAAGTTTCGCAGCAGGAAGATTCCGAAGGGGAGCGCGAAGGCGCTGTGAAAGAAGACGAGACCGAGAATCGTGTCGTAGAGGCCAGTCTTGTTGTAGAGCTCGAAGATCGGGATCAGCGACATCTGCAGCGGCACGACGAGCAGCGCTATCACGCCGAGGAAGATCCAGTCGCGTCCCGGGAAGTCGAGCCACGCGAACGCGTACCCGGCGAGCGAGGCGATGAGGATCGGAAGGATGGTCGCGCCGAGCGTCACCTGGGCCGTGACCCAGAGCGACCCGACAATGCCGTCGTCGCTGAAGATGTTCGCGTAATTCTCGAACGTGACGATGCTCGGGTTCGAGAACACCTGCCACCAGCCGTCTGCCTGCGCGTCGGTGGGCGTGAGCAGCGAGGTGAAGAGGAGCCCGATTGTCGGCATCAGCCACAGCACGCCGATCACTGCGAGCGCCACGTGGACGGGTGCCTTGCTGAGGACGCGGAGCACACGCGTCCCGACGCTCTCCTCGATCACGACCGGCATGTGGGGGGCCTCGACGGCGGCCATCAATTCTCCCTCCGAAAACGGCGAATGTTGAGGATCAGGAACGGGACGAAGAGCACGAACATGAACGTCGAGATCGCGGCGCCAAAGCCGAAGCGGTTCTGGCCGCTGAAGGAGCGCTCGTACATCTCGACTGCGATCACCGTCGCGCTGTCGCGGCCCGAGGAGGGTACGATCGAGACGACGAGGTCGAACACCTTGAGCACGCCGATCACCTGGGTCACGAGCACGACGATCAGCACGGGCATCAACTGGGGCACCGTGATCCGCCTGAAGACCTGCCACTCGGTGCCGCCGTCCGTCCGGGCGGCCTCGAGCAGGTCGCGCGGGATCGCTGCTAGGCCCGCAGCGGTGATCACCATCGCGAAGCCCGCCTGCACCCAGAGGAAGGCGATCAGGAGCGAGGGCGTGATCAGACTGTCGCCGAGCCAGTTGAACCCCTGGAACGGCTCCGCGAACGTCTCCTTCCCGATCGCGACGTTGTAGTCGCCCGCCTCAACGCCCTCGAAGGCGAAGCTGCCGTCGCCGTCGCTCGTCGTCGAGTCGACGGTCTTCCCGTCGGCCGCGCGGAGCTTAATCGTGACGCCACCGAGGCCGACCTCGTCCTGCTCGACCTCA
>JBDSOJ010000078.1:0-6979 GCA_039914895.1 Gaiellaceae bacterium | reverse complement strand
CTGCGCCAGAGCTCCGCCGACGGGACGCCGTTCGCGAAGCTGCTCGCCGGCAAGGGGATCATCCCGGGGATCAAGGTCGACACCGGCGCGAAGGACCTGGCCGGCGCTCCGGGCGAGAAGGTGACGGAGGGTCTCGACGGCCTGCGCGAACGGCTCGAGGAGTACAAGCAGCTCGGTGCACGCTTCGCCAAGTGGCGCGCCGTGATCACGATCGGCGACGGCATCCCAACGGCCCACTGCATCGAGGCGAACGCGCACGCGCTCGCCCGTTACGCCGCGCTCTGCCAGGAGCAGGGGATCGTGCCGATCGTCGAGCCCGAAGTGCTGATGGACGCCGACAACGACATCGAGACGTGCTACCGCGCCACGAAGCGGACGCTGCACAAGGTCTTCGACGAGCTCTACCACCAGCGCGTCGACCTCCAGGGGATCCTGTTGAAGCCGAACATGGTTCTCTCCGGCAAGGGCTGTGCGACCCAGGCGAGCGCGGACGAGGTGGCCGACTGGACGCTCCGGTGCTTCCGCGAGACCGTCCCCGCGGCCGTGCCCGGGATCGTCTTCCTCTCGGGCGGCCAGTCCGACGAGCAGGCGAGCGAGAACCTGAACGCGATCAACTCGCGCCGGCCGCAGCCATGGGTCTTGTCGTTCTCCTACGGGCGCGCGCTGCAAGCGCCGGCTCTGAAGGCGTGGGGCGGAGCCGCGGATGGCGTCGAGGCCGGCCAGTCGTTCCTCGCGTTGCGGGCCCGCTGCAACAGCGCCGCGGTCGGCGGCCGCTATTCCGCCGAGATGGAGGAGCTCGCCCGCTCGAGCTGATCGGTCGGGCCTCGCAGACCTGGATCCGATCTACGCGGTTGCAGCCGGGCGGACGCGTGTCGTTGCAATCACCGTTCCCCCGGCACATACTCGTGTCAGCATGGCCGCGCCAGAATCGGGAGCGATCCGTCGAGCGGCTTCGCCGGTCAACGACGTCCGGCGTGCAGCGGCCCCGGAGCCGACCGAGGGCGTCGCGCTCTGCCTCTCGGGCGGTGGGTACAGGGCGATGCTCTTTCACGCGGGGGCGCTCGCCCGGCTGAACGAGCTCGGCTGGCTGCCGAAGCTCGATCGCGTGTCGAGCGTGTCCGGCGGCTCGATCACCGCGGGGGTGCTCGCGTTGGCCTGGGAGGATCTGCAGTTCGAGGACGGCACGGCGGCCAACCTCCGGGAGCTCGTGATCGACCCGCTCCACTCGCTGGCCGGGAAGACAGTCGACGTCCGGGCGATCGTGCTTCGTGCGCTCGGGCCGGGCTCGATCGGGATGGGCGTGGCGGCCGCCTACAGGCGCCATCTGTTCAAGCGGGCGACGCTGCAGGACCTCCCGCAGCGGCCGCGATTCGTCTTCAACGCCACCAGTCTCCAATCCGGCGTCCTGCGCCGCTTCTCGAAGCCGTACGCGTGGGACTACCGCGTGGGGAAGATCCCCGATCCGCAGATCGAGGTCGCTGTCGCGGTCGCCGCGTCCTCCGCGTTTCCGCCCGTCCTCTCGCCGCTCGTGCTCCGCGTCGCCCCGGACGCGCACGTTCCCGGCACGGGCGACGACAACGACGGTGACGAGCCGAACCTCGAGTCGCCGCCCTACACGACACGACTCGTCCTGACCGACGGAGGCGTCTACGACAACCTCGGTCTCGAGACGGCCTGGCACGGACACCGGACGATCCTGATCAGCGACGGCGGCGGGAGGCTGGGGCCGAAGCAGCGCCCGCGCGCCTTCTGGCCGCTGCAACTCTTCCGCGTCTTGTCGGTGGTGGACAGCCAGGTGCGGAGCCTGCGCAAGCGGCAGGCGATCGACGCGTTCAAAGGCGGTCTACGCGCCGGCGTCTACTGGGGGATCCGCACCAACATCGCCCATTACGAGGTCGCTGACGCCCTGCCGGCTCCGCGCACGCAGACGATCGAGCTGGCGCAAATCAAGACCCGCCTCGGACGGATGTCGCGTGTGCGCCAGGAGCGGCTCGTCAACTGGGGTTATGCGGTGTGCGATGCCGGGATGCGCGCTCACGTCATCGACGGCGAGGCTCCGCCGCCGACGTTCCCCTACCCCGAGGCCGGTGTGGGCTGATGCCGAGGAGCACGTTCGGGCACTGGGGCGCTCGACTCGACCGCGACGACTTTTCCCGCGCCCTCGCTGCCTTGGGCGTCGTCGGTGCTAACGCCGAGGATCTCCGCGCCATGGCCGCCGATCGGCCGAGCCCATGGCGGCTCGACAAGCTGCCGCCTCCGTCTCGCGCCGACCCGCAAGCATTGAGCAAGGCCTGGAGCGAACTGCTCGAGGACGCCCCGCGCCCGCTACGGTTGTCCGTCGGCGCTTGGCCCCGCGAGCTGCGAACGCCGGCCTGGCTGCTCCAGGAGCTTTCCCGCCCAGCCGTAGGGCTCGACGGCGTCTTCCTGGAGGCGCCGCAACGGCAGCGTCCCGGCTGGAGTTGGCCGCTTCAGATCGCGATCCTCGACGGCGGGCGCTCGGCGCTTCGCGAGCAGTTGACGGTGAGCCCGCCGTGGCTAATGGCGCAGCTCGGGCTCGCCGAGCTCGTCGAAGCGGAGTCGCCCGAGCCGTGCGATCTCCTGGTCGTGCCGCTGCGGCTCCGAGCCGCAGTGGCGCGAACGCTTCCCCTGCCGGTGAAGGCGAGCGCCGTCGTCCTGCTCGACAGGATGGACGAGCCCTGGAGGAGAACGCACGCACTCCTCGACACGCTGCTGATGGACGTCGAGGCCGGCGTCGTCGCATTCGCGCCGGTCAAGGGCAAGCCCGCGGAGTGGCTCGTCGCCGTGCTCGAGTCGCTTGCTCACGACGACGGGCTCGATGTCGCGCTCCTGAGAGCGGCTCGAGCACTGGAGCTTCCGGCTCCTGTCCTGGTGGCGGAGAGAGCGCTGCTGGAGGAAACGCGCATGTCTTGCGTCCGCGACCGGATGACCACGCGTCTGCGCGTGGGAATGGCGATGGCGAACGGGGGCGGTCCGGCACTCATGCCGATGGCCGAGGCGGCGGAAGCTGCTCCGTCGTTCGAGCACGAGTCCCGCGGCGCGAGCGTTCTCGCCGACATCTCCCGGGAAGCTCGCAGCCTGCTACCACCCGCACAGCCGCGGTTCCTGCAGGCGCAGGTACTCGAGCACCCCGACGGCGGAGAGGCGACACCGGCGCGCAGACTGCAGCCGTCCAGCCTCCACGAGGTGGTCGTCCGGGTCGGTCCGCTCGACGCGGCGTGGCTGGCCGGCACGGCGGCGTTTCCCGACGAGGAGCTGCCACCGGGTGAGGAGCACCGGTTGACGGTCGTCCTGACGGAGCCGTACTTGCTGGCGGAGCCGCAAACGGCCGAGATCCTCCTGCCGCCGGCCGGCCCGAGCACGCCATGCTCGTTCTGGCTCCGGGCGCCTGCCGAGTCGGGCCCGGTCGAAGCGCGAGTGATCGTGCTGCACGAGGGACGAGTGCTGCAGACGGCGCTACTCGTCGGCGAGATCACGGCGGGTGAAGTCGGGGACGAGCGTGCGCTGCGACTCGAGCTCGAGGCGCTCGTTCACCCGGCCTCGGACCTCGCCGGCAGGACGCGCTTCGACGCCGCCTTCGTCGTCAACCACGATCGCGAAGACGTCCCCCGCGTGACGCTCGTCGCAGGCGAGCACGTCGACATCGTCGAGCCCAAGAACATCCAGGAAGCGCTCGAGAAGATCCGCACGCGGCTCGAGGACGTGGTCGCGGCCGACCAGATAGGCGGGCTCGACGGCGAGGAGATTCGGACGCTCCTCGTCTTTCTCGCGAAGCATGGCTCGCTGCTCTACGAAGCCGTGCTCGATCTCCAGGGTGCGCCGCTCGTGGGCACCGAGCGCATCCAGGTGGTCTCCGTCCAGCCCGAAGCCTTTCTCCCGCTCGAGTTCGTCTATGACCGCACGCCGCCGAGCGGTTCAGCAAAGCTCTGCCCCAATGCGAAGCGGGCGCTCGCGACCGGGCGCTGCGACGACTGTCCCTCCCTCTCCGAGTCCGCCTTCGTCTGCCCGCTCGGCTTCTGGTGTTTGAGCAAGGTGATCGAACGCCAACTGCACAAGCGCAACGGTGTCCAGGGTGTCCAGGGTGATTACCGCATCCAGAGCGCACCGACCTCGACGAGGGCGCGGCTCGGTGAGCTCAGCTCGGCGCTCTTCGCGGCGAGCAAGCGGGTCGACGACTTTCGGGAGGGCACGATCGCGGAGGTGGCCGAGCACCTCGAGAGCGCGACGGGCGTCCCGGCCAGCCGAGCGAAGACGTGGCCGGAGTGGGCCGGTTTCGTCAAGCAGTCCGGGCCCGGCGTGCTCGTCGTGCTCCCGCACACGGTCAACGACGAGTTCGACCTCTCGGTGCTCGAGATCGAGGAGGGCGAGCAGCTGGGGGTGGCGGACATCGACGATACGTATGTCGGCGAGCAAGGCCCGATCGTGATCCTGCTCGGCTGTGAGACGGGCGATCCGCTGATCCCGTTCCAGGAGTTCCCGGCGGCGTTCCGCCGCTCAGGGGCCTCGATCGTGCTGGCGACGCTGACCAAGGTGCTCGGCCGGAACGCCGGGCCAGTCGCGGCGCGCCTCGTGACGGTGCTGGCGGAGTCGTCGCGAAGCCGCGAAGTGACGTTCGGGGAGGCGATGCGCGACGTTCGCCGAGCGCTCCTCGCCGAGGGGATGCCGACCGTGCTCGCCGTGACGGCCTACGGGGATGCCGACTGGATTCTTGGACCGACGAACGGAGGCTGAGCGTGTTCCGAATCTCGATGTTGCCCGCCAACCACGGCGACTGCTTGTGGATCGAGTACGGCACCGAGCAGGAGCCGCACCGAGTCCTGATCGACGGGGGCCCGGAGTACGCGTTCGACAAGCTGCTGGAGCGCATCCCCGAGGGCGGCTGCAGGTTCGACCTGCTCGTGATCACGCACGTCGACCGCGATCACATCGGCGGCATCCTGAAGCTCCTGACCCACCTGCCGGAGGGCGTGCAGTTCGACGACATCTGGTTCAACGCTTGGCAGCACCTCCCGACCGACCTGCTCGGGCCGACACAGGGCGAGCTGGTCTCGGCCGTCATCGAGACGCGGGGCCTGCCCTGGAACGAGGCTTTCGGCGGCAAAGATGAGCCCGTCCGGCTACTCGAGGACGGCAAGCCTCGCGCCATGCCTCCCCTGCCCGGGGGTATGAAGCTGACGTTGCTCTCGCCGACCCGTGCCGACCTGGCCAGGCTGGCCCCGAAATGGCAGGAGGAGGTCGAGAAGGCCGGCCTCGAGCCCGGCTCCATCGACGATGCGTTGCGCGAGCTGCGCGAGCGCGAGGGCGACGACCTCCCGCCCGACCTGCTCGGGGACGAAGGTCCGCCGGATCCGAGCCGGGACGCCCAGAAGCCGTTTGTCTCGGATACCTCCGCGGCGAACGGGTCCAGCATCGTCCTGCTGGCGGAGTTCAAGCAAAAGAAGGCCCTGCTCGTCGGGGACTCGTATCCGTCGCTCGTCCTGCGGGGAATCGCAGGGCTGACGGAGGGTCGGCTCGAGGTGGACGCGCTCAAGCTCTCGCATCACGGCAGCAAGAAGAACACCGACACGAGGCTGATCGAGGCCGTTCGGTGCCCGCGCTACCTCGTTTCGACCGATGGGGCGATCTACGGTCACCCGCACCACATGCCGATCTCCCGTGTCGTGGTCGAGGGCGACGAGGACGCGACCGTCTACTTCAACTACCGGACGAAGTGGAACGAATGCTGGGACGAGGACGACCTCAAGGACGAGTTCCATTTTGCGGCGGTCTATCCGGCGGAGGGAAGCTCTGGGCTGACCGTTGAGCTCTAGCCGTTCCGCGACGAAGCGAAGCCGAGTGTCCAGAGCTCCGCCTGCTAGACGTACCTGCCCATACCGCCGGCGACGTCGATCGAGGCTCCGGTGATGTAGCTCGCCCGCTCGCTGAGGAGGAAGGCGACGAGGCCCGAGACCTCGTCCGGCGTCCCGAAGCGTCCGAGCGGAACCTCCTGCGCGGCGATCGTGTCGAGGAACTCCTTGCGCGGCAGCTCCGGCGCGCGGCGCTGGTGGATGTTGTCCCACTGCGGCGTGCTGACGAAGCCGATGTTGACGCCGTTGACGAGGATGTTGTCCTTCGCGACCTCGAGCGCAAGCGTCTTCGTGAACGAGTTGCCCGCGGCCCGGTTGACCGAGGTCGCGAAGAACGTCGGATCCGGGTAGCGCGAATAGACGGAGCCGATGTTGACGATGCGGCCACCGCCCGCCGCGCGCATGTGCGGGAGCACCTCCCGGGAGCAGCGGATCAGCGAGAAGAGCTTGACGTCCAGGTCGGCCGCCCAGTTCTCGTCGGTCAGCGTCTGGAAGTTGCCGGGATGGGCGCCGCCGGCGTTGTTGACGAGGAAGTCGATCCCGCCGAGCTCCTCGGCGGAGCGCGCCACGAAGTCGCGCACCTGCTCGGGATCGGTGACGTCGGCCGGCTGCGCGTAGACGACGGCGCCGCCCGAGCGGAGCTCGTCGGCCGCGGCCAGGAGCTCATCGTCGTTCCGTGAGCAGATCGCGACGCTGGCGCCCTCGGCGACGAGCTCGCGCGCGATCGCGGCGCCGAGCCCCTTCGAGCCGCCGGTGACGAGCGCCCGGCGTCCTTCGAGACCCAGGTTCACGTCCGCCGCAGGTACGCGTCGGAGCCGTCGAGCCAGTCCTGCCGCGGCGGGCAGAAGATGTCGACGTCCAGCGTCGCCTCCAGCGCCTCGGCCTTGTGCGGGAGCCACGAGGGAAGATGGAGCACCTCGCCCGCGGCGACGTCGACGACCTCGGACTCGTCCTCGCCGAGCCAGAACCGCAGCATGCCCTCGAGGACGTAGGTCAGCTGCTCGTTCTCGTGCGAGTGCTGCGGGACGATGCACCCCTGCTCGAGATACACGTGCGCCAGCATCATCCGCTCGGTCGAGATCAGACGGCGCGTGAGGTCCGGCTTGAGCGCCTCT
>JBDSOJ010000075.1:0-4308 GCA_039914895.1 Gaiellaceae bacterium | reverse complement strand
TTCGCGCCGCACGCACGCCACCGGATCCGCTTCTTCCGCGAGTTCGAGCTGCCGGAGACGCTGCTCGAGCTCGATCGCGGCGCGCGGGCGCGCGTGCTGCGGCTCGCCGCGCCCATCGTCTCGGCGGTGACGAGGGCGGTGCCGAGCCAGGCGAACCTGTTCGCGTTCGCGATCGAGAAGCCCGATCCGGCGCGCGACCTGCAGCCGTGGATGGCGTCCGCCGACGCGCCCGACGCTGCCGTGATCGGCGAGCGCTACGCGATCGACCGGTAGACGACCTCGTGGCGCCGGGCTGTCTCGTCCCACGTGAAGCGACGCGCGTGATCGAGCCCGGCTGCGGAGAAGCGGTCGGGCGCGTCCAGGACGGTGGCGACGACCGCAGCGATGTCGGTGGGGTCGGACGGGTCGAAGAGCGCGGCAGCGTCGCCGCACGACTCCGCGAGGGTCGGAATGTTCGAGGCGGCAACGGGGCAGCCGCAGGCCATCGCCTCGAGCGGCGGCTGGCCGAAGCCCTCGTAGAGGCTCGGGAAGACGACGCAGGCGGCCCGGCGATAGAGCGAAACGAGCTCGTCGGCGGTGATCAGCCCCCTCACCTCGACTCCGTCCGGCACCGACCGGCCTTCGTGGCCGCCGCCCGTGAGGACGAGCCGGAGCTCGGGGCGCTCGCGACGTAGGAGCGCGAACGTCTCGAAGAGCCGTGCGTGATTCTTGTGCGGCCAGGGCCGCGCGGGGTAGAGGAGAAACGGCTCCCGCGCGTCGTCGCCGGGGCAGAAGTGGGCATGGTCGATCCCGAGCGGGATCGAATGGACGAGCTCGGGCGGGATCCCGAGCTGCGAGATCACGCTCCGCCGCACGAACTGGCTGTTGACGATCACGGCGTCCGCCCGCCGTGCGGACGTCTCGTGCGTGCGGGCACGGAAGATCCGCTCGGCGCGCGAGAACAGCTCCGGCATGTCGCGGTGCTGAAGGTCGTACACCGTGACGACCGTCGGGACGTCCAGGCGGGGCAGCGCGATCGTGAGCGCGTAATGAACCGCCTCGAGCTTCCCGAACCGGCGCCGGATCGGTCCCGGCCGCGCTGCGGCCAGGGCCATCGCGAGCGCTCGGGCTCTGACGCGGGTCGCGTTCCGGTACTCCGGCACCGCGACCTCGGGCAGGCCCTCGCCGGCGCCGGGGGCCGCCGGCGGCGTGAAGGCCACGTAGTCGAGCGTCCCGACCGCGGCGAGCCCTCGGGCGAGGCCGCGCGCCGCGGTCTCGGCGCCGCCGACCTCGCCGGGAACGAGCGTTAGCAGGCTGATGCCGATCATCGGGCTCTAAGCTACCCCGGTGTCCCGCAGGCGCGCCCTCATCGTCGGCATCGGCGGCCAGGACGGCTCGTATCTGGCCGAGTTCCTGCTCGCCCGGGACTACGAGGTCTACGGGCTCGTCCGCCACTCGACTGCTCAGGCGCCCGAGCGGATCGCGCACCTCGCGGGGCGGGTCGCCCTGCTCCGCGGCGACCTCGTCGACCAGCTCTCCCTCAACGCCGCGATCGACAGCGCGCGGCCGCACGAGGTCTACAACTTCGGCGGCACGTCGTTCGTGCCGGAGTCGTGGCAGCAACCGGGGCTCACGGCCGAGCTGACGGGCCTGGGAGTCGTGCGGCTGCTCGAGTCGATCCGCCTGGCCGACCCGACGATTCGGTTCTACCAGGCGTCGACGAGCGAGATGTTCGGCCGCCCGGCCGCGGCGCCGCAGACCGAGGCGACGCCGTTCGACCCGCAGAACCCGTACGCCGTCGCGAAGGTTTTCGGACATCAGATGGTGGAGCGGTACCGCGACGGCTTTGGCCTCTTCGCCGTCTCGGGGATCCTCTACAACCACGAGTCGCCCAGGCGCGGCGTCGAGTTCGTCACGCGCAAGATCACGCACGCCGTGGCCCGGATCGCGCTCGGGCTCGAGCACGAGGTGCTCCTGGGAGATCTCTCCGCTAGCCGGGACTGGGGTTTCGCCGGCGACTACATCCGGGCGATGTGGCTGATGCTGCAGCAGGACGAGGCTTCCAGCTACGTCGTCGCGACGGGCGAGCTGCACTCGGTGCAGGACGTCGCGGAGGTCGCCTTCGCCCGTGCCGGTCTCGACTGGCGCGACCATGTGCGCGTCGACGAGCGGTTCGTGCGCCCCAAGGACGCGACCGCGCACCTCGTCGGCGACGCGGCGCGGGCGCGCGACGATCTCGACTGGCACCCGAGCGTCGACTTCGAGCAGCTGATCCACCTGATGGTCGACGCGGATCTCGCTCGGACGGACGGCGAGCGCGGGCACGACCCGGAGATGGATTGGCCCGCAAGCGAGATCCCTCAGTGGTCCGACGGTGCCCGGCGCCCACGGTAGGATACAGGCGTGTCTGACGCGAAAACGCCGGAGTGTGCAGGGATTTCTGTTGACGATGAGGGCGATCTCGCGGCGCTCTTCGAGCAGCTGAAGCAGGAGGTCCGGCGCTCGGGCGCCGCCTCCGGCGAAGCGGGAGCCGCCGGCGACCGCAGCGCCGCACGCGCTGAGGCAGAGCGGCTCTGGCCCGTCTCGGCCGACCGCAACCTGCGGCTCCGTCCCGGTGTCCGCGGTGGAGTCGGCAGGCCGGCGAAGGCCGTGCTCCGCAAGCTGATGCGCTGGTACGTCGAGCCGGTCGCCTACGACCAGCGCTCCTTCAACGCGGCCGCCCTGCGGCTGATCGACGACCTCGAGTCGCGGGTCGCGCAGCTCGAGGCCGAGCTAAAGCAGCGGTCATAAGCTTGCTCACGCTCGACGTCAGCCTTTCGCGGAGCCCGGCTCTGCCGGGCGGGAGCGGAAGGCGGCCACGGGCGTGAGAATCGCGGTCTGCGCGCCACAGGTGCCCTTCCTGCGCGGCGGGGCCGAGATCATGGCGGACACGCTCGTCGACGAGCTGCGCGCGCGCGAGCATGAGGCCGAGCTCGTCACCGTCCCGTTCAAATGGTATCCCGGTACGCGCGTCCTCGACCAGGCGTTCCTCTGGCGGCTGCTCGATCTGACCGAGTCGGACGGGCGTCCGATCGACCTTGTGCTGGCGACGAAGTTCCCCTCCTACTGCGTCCGCCACCCCAACAAGCGCGTCTGGGTGCTGCACCAGTTCCGCCAGGCCTACGAGCTCGACCGAACCGATCTGGGGCAGTTCTCCGAAGAACCGCTGGACCGGGCGTTGCGGCGCTCGGTCCAAGGCCTGGACCGGATCGCGCTCGGCGAGGCGAAGCGGCTCTTCGCGACCTCGCAGAACGTCGCCGCTCGGATCGAGCGCTCAACGGGTCTCGCCGCCGAGGTGCTGCCCCACCCGCCGCAGGAGCTGCTCTACCGGAACGACGGCTATGGCGACTTCGTCCTCTCGGTCGGCCGGCTCGATCGCGCGAAGCGGAACGACCTCCTGCTCGAGGCGGCCGCGCTCGACCCCGAGCTGCGCGTCGTGATCGCCGGCGAGGGCCCCGACCGCGACCGGCTCGAGTCGCTTGCGGCCGAACGCGGTCTGAACGGGCGCGCCGAGTTCGCGGGCCGCGTCGACGAGGACGAGCTCGCGTCGCTCTACGCCCGCTGCCTCGCCGTCTACTACGCGCCCGTCGACGAGGACTTCGGGATGGTTCCGTACGAGGCCTTCCTGTCGGAGAAGCCGGTGCTGACGACCACCGACGCCGGCGGGCCGCTCGAGGTCGTGACCGACGGCCGCACCGGCTTCGTGACCGCGCCGGAGCCGGCCGAGCTGGCGCGCGCCGCCGGCCGGCTGCGGGAGCACCCCGACGAGGCGCGCGCGTACGGGCAGGCGGGGAAGGAGATCGCGGCGCGCGTGACGTGGGACAGCTGCATCGACAGGCTGCTCGCATGAAGGTCGCCTATTACAGCCCGATGCCGCCGGAGCGGTCGGGAATCGCGGACTACAGCGCCCACCTTGTCCTGGCGTTCCGCGAACGGGTGGACGTCCAGGTCGTCCGCCGGGGGCGCACGCGCCCGGCGCGGGGCACCGACCTCTCGCTCTACCACGTCGGCAACAACCCGGACGCGCACGGCTGGATCGTCGAGGCGCTCCGGCGCCGCCCGGGCGTCGTCGTCCTGCACGACTTCGTCCTCCACCATCTGGTCGCCGGGCTGACGATCGGCAGGCGCGACGGGCACGGCTACCTCGACGCGATGGAGCGCGAGGGCGGCGTCGTCGGCCGCCTGCTTGGGCACGCCGTGCTCGACAAGCGGATCCCGCCGCTCTGGGAGAGCCGGCCCGAGGACTACCACCTGGCCGGCGAGGTGCTCGACCTGGCGACGGGTCTCGTC
>JBDSOJ010000035.1:0-5779 GCA_039914895.1 Gaiellaceae bacterium | reverse complement strand
GTCTCGAACGTGCTCGCAAAGCACGGCGTCCGGAACCGCGCCGAGCTCGCCGCGCTCCTCGCCCGCGAGGGTGAGGGAGCTCCCCGATGATCCGACGCTAATCCCCGCCTAGCCTCGTCTCGACGATTCCGATCGAAAGGGGCAAGTGTGGGTCTCGTGGTGCTGCTGCTGTCCGATGCGCCGGAGGGATTGACGCTCGGACCGAAGGCCATGGCCTCGCTTGCCGATCTTGGAGTCACGAGCGCTGCGCTCGTACGCGACTCGGAGACGGTCGGACTCGTCCTCGAGGGCTGGGCGTTCGACGAGGATGGAGCGGAGCTGGCGGCGGCAGCGGTCGCCGGCCCATCCGCGCCTCACCGCACGCTCCTCCCGCTCGCCCAGATGGCGGTCACTGCGGCAGCCCCGAATCGAAGGACCACAGCATGAGAGGAAGGGCACTGTTCGCCGCGGTGGTCGTCGGCGTCGCGCTCGCCGCCGCACTCGGCGTCGCGCAGGCGACCCCGCCGGCCGGTCAGGCGACGGAGTCGCTGGCTCGCCGAAGGGGCAGTCGTATGTCGAGGTTCCCGGGCTCGTGAACCTCGTCCGCAACGACGGCACTGAGCCGGCGGTGTTCGTCGGAACGTTCGTCGCGCCGTCGACCGCGAGCCTGCGGCTCGACGTTCCCGTCGCGCCTTGCAATCCATGATCCCAACGAAGGAGGAGAGATGAAGAAGACGCTTTCGGTGTGTGCGGCCCTGGCCGCGGCAGCCGTGATCGGGCCGACTGCCGCGTTCGCGCATCCCCACGTCGTCTCGACGTCGGGCCAGGTGCTCGCAAACGGTCAGAGCCACGGCCCATTCGTGAGCGGCGTTTCGTGCGACGGCGACCCGGCCGCCTACGGTCTCGAGACGGCGCATCACGGGCCTGACGCGGGCACGCCCGGTCGCGCCGACGGCTGCTATCAGACGACGGGATCCGTGGCTCCGGTCCGGGACGTCGCCAGTCCAGTGATTCGCTAGGCGCGTTGCGAGGGTCAGACCCCGTCGTCCGACAGGGTCTGACCCGATCTCGCTAGGTTTCGTGCGTGGCGACTACCCTCACCGGCGCCGAGAGCATCGAGTGGAACCTCGACGATCTCTTCGACGGCCCGGACGACCCTAGGATCGACACCGAGCTCGAGGACGCGCTGGCCGCTGCGACCGCCTTCCGCGAGCGCTACCGCGGTAGGCTCGGCGAGCTCTCCGCCGCTGAGCTGAACGACGCGGTTGCCGAGCTGGAGCGGATCGAATCCGCCTCGACGCTGATCGAGACCTTCGCGCGCCTTCGCCAGGCCGCCGACAGCACCGACCAGGCGCGCGGCGCGCTCGTGCAGAAGGTGCGCGAGCGGAACACCCAGATCGAGACCGAGCTGCTGTTCTTCGATCTCGATTGGAGCGCTCTCGACGACGACGTCGCCGAGCGGCTGCTCGCCGACACGGCACTCGAGCGCTACGCGCAGGTCTTGCGCTCGCAGCGCCGCTACAAGCCGCACCAGCTCTCCGAGCCGGAGGAGAAGATCTCGGCCGAGAAGAGCCTCACCGGTGTCAGCGCCTGGGGGCGACTCTTCAACGAGCTCGTTTCCGACCTGCGCGTCGCCTACGACGGGAACGACCTCTCGCTGGACGAGGTGCTGGCGAAGCTAGGGCGCGAGACGTCGCAGGAGGAGCGCGGCCGCATCGCCGAGGCGGTCACCGAGGCGCTGCGGCCGGGCGTACGGACGCGCGGCTACGTCCTCAACACGATCTTGAACGAGCGCGCGATCGAGGATCGGCTTCGCGGCTACAGCTCCTGGATCTCCGCACGGAACCTCGCCAACGAGATCCCGGACGAGGCGGCGCAGAGCCTCGTCGACTCGATCCAGGCGCGCTACGACATCCCGCAGCGCTATTACGCGCTCAAGGCGCGGCTGCTCGGCCTCGACCGGCTGAAGGACTACGACCGCTTCGCGCCGCTCAGCGAGGTCGGCGGCACGATCGCCTGGGACGAGGCCAGGGAGATCGTGCTCGACGCGTTCACCGGCTTCTCGCCGCAGGCGGGCGCGATCGTCGGTGACTTCTTCGAGCAGGACTGGATCGACGCGGCGCTTCGGCCCGGGAAGATGCTCGGCGCGTTCTGCGCGACGACCGTCCCCGGCGTCCACCCCTATGTCCTGATGAACTATGCGGGCGAGCGGCGCAGCGTGCTCACGCTCG
Organism: Gaiellaceae bacterium; assembly: GCA_039914895.1. Classification (GTDB taxonomy): domain Bacteria; phylum Actinomycetota; class Thermoleophilia; order Gaiellales; family Gaiellaceae; genus Gaiellasilicea. The sequence goes on along the minus strand of JBDSOJ010000035.1, from coordinate 3,569 downwards.
CGCACGAGCTCGGCCACGGGCTGCACGGCTCGCTCGCGCAGGACCTCGGGCTGCTGAACGCGCGCACGCCGCTGACGCTCGCCGAGACCGCGTCGGTATTCGCGGAGGCGCTCACGTTCGAGAAGCTGAAGGAGCGCGAGGACGATCCGCGGGCGCTGCTCGACCTGCTCGTCGGCCGGATCGACGACACGGTCGCGACGGTTTTCCGCCAGATCGCGCTGAATCGCTTCGAGCACTCGATCCACACCGGCCGGCGCGAGGAGGGCGAGCTGACCGTCGAGCGGATCTCCGAGCTCTGGAGCGTGGAGCAGCGGCGCATGCTCGGCGACGCGGTCGAGGTGACGGACAACTACGGGATCTGGTGGAGCTACGTGCCGCATTTCATCCAGGCGCCGGGGTACGTCTACGCGTATTCCTTCGGCTACCTCTTCTCGCTCGCGATCTACCGGCGCTACGTCGCGGAGGGCGATTCGCTGGTGGAGCCGTACCTCGACCTGCTGAGGGCGGGCGGCTCAGCGCCGCCGGCGGAGCTCGCGTCGCGGCTCGGCTTCGACATCGGCGATCCGGGTTTCTGGTCGGCGGGACTCGACGCGATCGGCGCGCTCGTCGACGAGGCCGAGCAGCTCGCCGCCGAGCTGGACTGACGCGACCCGGCCCCAGCAGACCGTTCCGACCCGACTAGGATCGCCGTTGTGCTCGTCGTCGCCGCCACCGACCGCGAGCTGAGGGCGCTCGACGCGGTTCGAACGCTCGTCTGCGGGATCGGGCCGGTGGAGGCGGCCGTCGCGACCGCCCGCGCCCTCGCCGAGGAGCGGCCGAGCGCCGTGCTCCACGTCGGGATCGCCGGCGCGCGCGGGCTCGAGCCCTTGACGCTCGTGCTCGGCTCCGAGGCCGTTTACTGCGACGCGGCCGGGCCGCTCGTACCCGCACTGGCGCTGCCCGACGCCGACCTGCTCGAGCGCCTGCGCGGAGCGTTCCCCGACGCGGTGCTGCGCCCGATCGGGACGAGCGCCCGTGTCGGCGGCTCGCACAGCGTCGAGGTGGAGGCGATGGAGGGATTCGCCGTGCTGCGTGCCTGCGAGCTCGCGGGCGTGCCCGCGGTCGAGGTGCGCGTCGTCTCGAACGCGATCGACGAGCCGGACCGGGCGTTCTGGCGGTTCGACAAGGCGTTCGCGAAGCTGGCCGAGCTGCTCCCACGCCTCGTCGCGGTAGCGTCCGCCGCGTGAGCAAGGAGACACTGCCGCCACCATTGCCGCCCGAGACGCGCACGGTCGGCCAGGTGGTCGCGGAGGCGATCAGGCTCTACGGCCGGCGCTTCCGGATCGCGCTGCCGCTCGGCCTGCCGCTCGCCGCGACCGACACCCTCGCCGTCGGGACCACCACCGCCGACAAGATCCTGATCCTCGTCGTCGCCACCCCCGCGTTCACGCTCGCGTTCGCGTGGGCTTCCGCGATCGCCGGCGCCGTCAGGCCGCGGAGCGCCACCTGGCTGCGCGCGCTCGTGCTCGGCTCGCTTGCCTTCCTGCCGGCGGCGTTCTTCTTCCCCTGGTTCGCGATCCTCTCGGTCGCGTGGCTCGCGCTCGTCGGCCTGGTCGTCCCCGTCGTGATGATCGAGGACGCTCCCGCGCGCCAGGCGCTGCGGCGCGCCGTCGAGCTGTGCCGGGCCGACTACATCCACGCGGTCGGCTCGCTGGCGACGCTCGTGATCGTCTTCGTCCTTACCCGGATCGCACTCGCATTCGTCCTCCGCGAGCAGGCCGACAACACCGTTCGCGTCGCGATCTTCGTCGCCGACCTGGTCGTCTCGCCGCTCCTCTTCCTCGGCGGGGCGCTGCTCTACTTCGACCAGGCTGCCCGAGTCTCACGGACGAGCGCGAGGAAGCGCTCGGCCGGCGGCGTCAACGGCACGTCGCGCGCGTAGACGATCGCCATCTGCCGTGACGCGCGCCACCACGGAGCGTCGAGGATCGCGAGCGTTCCCGCCCGCAGCTCGACGTCGATTGCGACCTTGCTGATCGCCGCGACGCCGGCGCCCCCCGCGACCGCGAGCTTCACCGACTCCCACGACACGAGCTCGAGCCGCCGGCGCACGGCCAGCCCGAGCTGAAGCGCCGCCGCCTCACTGACAGCGCGAGTCGCGGAGCCCTGCTCGCGGGTCACCCACGTCACCTCCTGCACGTCTCCCCTCCGCCAGCGGCGGCGGGCCAACTCAGGGGGGCCGACCAGCACGATCTCGTCCTCGCGGAGCAGTTCCCCGTCCAGTTCCGGCGGCAGCGCGAACGTGCCGACGATCCCGATCTCCGCGCGATGCGCCCGGACGAGCGCGAGCGCGTGCTCCGACTCGGACATGTCGTACTCGATCGTGACCCCCGGATGCAGCTCGTGGAAGCGGGCGAGCAGGCTCGGCAGCAGGTAGAGGCCGGGCGTCCCCGACGCCGCGAGCGAGAGCGTGCCCACGCCCGGGTCGCCGGCGCTCTCGAGCGCGCGGCGCGCGTTCGAGAGGAGAGCCTCGGCCCGGAGCACGTAGTCGGCGAGCAGCTTGCCGTGCTCCGTCAGCTCCGCGCCGCGAGGGGTACGCGTGATCAGCGCATGCCCCAGCTCTCCTTCGAGCTGCGCGACCTGTTTCGAGACCGCCGGCTGGCTGACGTAGAGATCCTCGGCTGCCCGTGAGAAGGAACCCTGCCGGGCAACGGCCGAGAAGGCTCGCAGACGAGCGTTCAGCTCCATATCCAGAGGTTATAGATGGTCTTCCGGATATGTATTGGATTAGCGGGGCACGACCGCCTACCTTCACAGGACTGGCGCGGGTCACGACACCCGCGCCGAGCTACCGCAGGAGGTTCGCGAATGCGCACACTTGCGCTGCTTGCCATGCTGCTCCTCGTCCCCGTCGCGATCGCGACGGCTGCCGTCACGGCGGCCGACGATCCGATTCCGGGTGCGAGTGGCACTGTCTGGGTGACCGAGCGGACACCCGGCTCGAGCTCCGTCGCCGCCTTCGACGCCGCGACGGGCGAGGTGCTCGGCTCGACGCCCGTCGGCTCGACTCCGATCGGGATCGTCGTCCCGCACGGGAGCGACTTCGCCTATACCTCCGACGAGGGTGCCGATCAGATATCGGTGATCTCCCGTGCTGAGGTCCGTGTCGTCGAAACGATCCCGACAGGCCCGGGCTCGAGACCTCACCATCTGATGGCGAACTCGAACGGAGATCGGATCTACGTGGCCGAGTTCGGGCACAACGTCGTCGGCGTCGTCGACACCGTTCGGAACGAGAACAGCGAAGATTTCGTCGCGAGCCGCAACGTCCAGGCGAAGACTCACGCCGTCTGGGTCACCCGCGACGGCAAGGATCTCTACGCGACGAATGAGGGCGCGACGCAGTCGAGCAGCGGCACGCTCTCGAAGCTCGACGCCCGTACCGGTCAACTGCTCTGGGAGATCCCGATCGGCACGCGGCCGAGCGAGGTGCTGGTGACGAACGACCGGAAGACCGCCTACGTGTCCGTCCGGAACGACAACGCGATCCGGATTGTGGACGTGAGCGGCGACGAGCCGATGCTCGGGCC
>JBDSOJ010000245.1:0-3386 GCA_039914895.1 Gaiellaceae bacterium | reverse complement strand
TCGCCGTTGGCGAGGGTCGCCGCGATCGGGTTGCTCGGGCGGTCGCCGACCGGGCCGGCGGTGACGCTGACCGGCTGGTCGCTCGGCTTGCTCTGGCTCGGCGAGGCGGGGTCGGAGGCGGGGAAGGATTCGCGGCTGGCTTCGTCGACGCCGCCGTCGGTGACCTTGCTGTGGCTGTTGCCGGTGCTGGCGTAGTCGCGCAGCGCCGTACGGAACATTGCCTTGGCGTCCGTCAGCGGCACCCGGTCCTGTGGCCGCTTCGGGCCCGCGAGCGACGGGACGATCGTCGACAGGTCGAGCTCGAGAGTCTCGGAGAAGCGCGGCTCGGCGGCGGGGTCGTGCCACAGGCCCTGTTCCTTGGCGTAGGCCTCGGTCAGCGCGACCAGCTCGGCCGGCCGGCCGGTGAGCCGCAGGTAGGACAAGGTCTCGTCGTCGATCGGGAAGATGGCGCAGGTCGAGCCGTACTCCGGGCTCATGTTGCCGATGGTGGCCCGGTCCGCGAGCGGCACGTTGGCAACCCCCGGCCCGTAGAACTCCACGAACGTCCCGACCACGCCCTGCTTGCGCAGCAGCTCGGTGACGGTCAGGACGAGGTCGGTGGCCGTCGCCCCGGCCGGCAGCGCGCCGGAGAGCTTGAAGCCGACGACCCGCGGGATGAGCATCGACACCGGCTGCCCGAGCATCGCGGCCTCGGCCTCGATGCCCCCGACACCCCAGCCGAGTACACCCAGCCCGTTGATCATCGTCGTGTGCGAGTCGGTGCCGACGAGCGTGTCCGGGAACGCCTGGCCATCGCGCTCCTCGATCACCCGGGCGAGAAACTCAAGGTTGACCTGGTGCACGATCCCCGTCCCCGGCGGCACGACCTTGAAGTCGCGGAACGCCTTCTGGCCCCAGCGGAGAAAGGCATAGCGCTCGCGGTTGCGCTCGAACTCGAGCTCGACGTTGCGTGCGAAGGCGCCGTGAGTGCCGAAGACGTCGACCTGGACGGAGTGGTCGATCACGAGCTCGACGGGAATCAGCGGGTTGATCTGCTCCGGGTCGCCGCCGAAGTCGGCCATCGCGTTCCGCATCGCGGCGAGGTCGACGACGGCCGGGACGCCGGTGAAGTCCTGCAGCAGGACGCGGGCCGGCGCGAAGGAGATCTCGCGGCTCGGCTCGTCGGCCGCGACCCAGCCCGCGACGGCCGCGACGTCGTCCGCGTCGCCGTTCCGGAGCACGTTCTCGAGCAGGATCCGCAGCGTGTACGGAAGCCGCGCGACGTCCCACTGCGGTTGCAGCGCCTCGAGCCGGTGGATCTCGACGGTGCGGTCGCCGACCGTGAGGGTGGAACGCGCTACGAGCTCGTCGGCCATGCCTCGAATCTATCGGACACCCCTCGCCTAGCGGAGCCGGCTGCGCGGGATCACAAGCGCTGGGCCGGTGTTGCCGGCCCGGTCGACCGCTGCGATCGAGACGGCGCCGGAGAGCCGCGAGCGCGCGATCGTCGTCACGGGTTTGCGCACCGTCAGCGTCCGCGCGCCGATCCTGACGCGGTAGCCGCGCAGGCCGCCGCGGTCACTCACGCCGGGCCACGAGAGCACGACGACGTTCGTCTGACGCTTGATCGTGACGCGGGCGATCGACGGCGGACGCACCGTGTCGCGCACGAGGCGACCCTGCCCGTCGACCATGCCGAAGCCGGGACGGAACCGAGCGCTCGTGACCGAGCTGAGGCGTCCGACCGGGTCCGCCGCGCGCACCGAGTAGAGCCCGATGTCACCTGTGTCGGGCAGCAGCACCGATGTCGTCGTCACCTGGCGGACGAAGCGTCCGTCCTGGTAGACGCGGTAGATCACGGGCCCGACATCGTCGCTCGACGGCCGCCACGAGAAGCGCACGAAGCCGCTGGGATCGTCCCCCACCCGCAACCCCTCCGGAAGCGTCGGCGGCGTGCGGTCGGGCGAGTCGAGGCGCTCGAGGAAGGTCGAGTCCTGGACGTCGTTCCAGGTTCTGTCGTGGGCGTAGTAGTCGTTTCGGCCAAAGTCGAGCACGTGAGTCTCGAGCTCGTCCCCGGTCAGCTCGGCGGTCATCAGATCCTGGTCGAAGTCGCAGACGTGACCGCCCTGGCACGAGTTCGGGGCCGACCGCTCGACCGCGCCGAACACATGGACGAGCTCGTGCACGGCGACGACCGGGCGCAGCGTGTCGCCGGTGCCGGCGCCGCACGAGTCGAGGTAGACGACCGCGACGCCGGGAAAGCCGAAGCCGCCTGCATGCGCGCCCTGCCCACAGACGCGCTCGCTGGCGCCCTGCTCCGTGTCGCCGTCGAAGTAGACGAGGTAGGCCTTCTCGGGCTCGTTGAGGCCGAGCTCGGACGACAGCTGGAGGCGGATCTCCTGGAAGGCGCGATCGATCCCGCCCACCGACCGAGATAGCTCGACGCTCGAGATGTCGAGCGCGCCGAACGCGGTGGCACAGCCCGGGGCGGGGAAGAGATCGAAGCGCGGCGTCCGCGCGGGATCCTCGCGGCGCCACCACGCGTCGAACGCGGCGGCGTCGCCGACGATCCGGGGCGCCCACTCGGCGAAGCGGTCGGGCGCGCCCTGCTCGCGCACGTAGGCGACGTGGATCGCGTACGCCGACGTCGCGTCGGGCAGTCGGTCGGCGGCGGAAAAGCCCGTGCCGCACCACGGCATCGGAGTCGAGGCACGTGCAGGCGCGGCCGCCCCGAGCGCGACGATAGCCGCTATCACCACGAGCCCGAGCTTCACGCCGGACAAGGTACTCGCGGGAGGTAAAGACCGAGTAAGCAATCTCGGCGTGCGCCACGGCTACGATGGTCACATGGCCGAGACAGTGACGCTGGAGACGCTCCTGCGCGACTCGTTCCCCGATGCGAGCGCGCTCGCGGTCGAGGATCGCACCGGCGGCGGCGACCACTTCCAGGTGACGATCGCGAGCGGCCGCTTCGACGGGCTCTCGCTCGTCGAGCAGCACCGGCTCGTCTACGAGGCGCTCGCCGCGCCGATGGGGGACGGGTCGATCCACGAGCTCCGGATCACGACGAGAGGACACGCATGAGCCAGCAGGCGACACACCTGAGCGAGCAGATCAAAGAGATCATCGAGAACGAGCCGGTGAGCCTGTTCATGAAGGGCACGCCGCAGCTGATCATGTGCGGCAACTCCGATCGCGCTCTCCGTGCGCTCCGCGCGGCCGGAGCGCCGGTGACGACCGTCGACGTCCTGACCGACCCCCAGATCCGCCAGGAGCTGTCGGCGCTCTCGGGCTGGCCGACGATCCCGCAGGTCTTCATCAAGGGCGAGCTGGTGGGTGGCGCCGACATCGTCGAGGAGCTGCACGCGAGCGGCGAGCTCGAGCGGAAGCTCGACGAGGCGCTCGGC
>JBDSOJ010000206.1:0-4451 GCA_039914895.1 Gaiellaceae bacterium | reverse complement strand
GTGATGGCGGATGTGATGCCCCAGGTCGCAGGCCGTGCGGACGGCTCGGCCGTGAGCCAGATCGTCCGCGAGAAGCTCGCGTGAAATCGTCGAGCGTGCCGCGTCCCCCTTCCGGGTCTGGTGCCGTCGGCCCTGCATCTGCTTTGATTGCTTGCAAGTGAGACGCTTGCTTCTCTCCCTGCAGCTCGTCGCGCTCGCGGTCGGACTGACGGCCTGCGGCGGCGACGCGCTCGCGCTCGACCCGGTGGCGAGCGCGGCGACGAAGACGGTCGAGAGCGGCAGCTCCCGCGTCGAGTTCAAGCTCGCGATGAAGGTCGCGGGCGAGTCGATCGACATGACCGGCTCGGGCGCGTTCGATTACCGCGCCTCGAGCGGCTCGCTGACGTATCGGATGCAGATCCCCGAGCTCGGCAACATCCGCATGGACATGCGGATGATCGGCGCGAAGCTGTACCTGCGCATGCCGGCGGAGCTCGCCGGTGGGATGTTCCCGAACGGGAAGGAATGGCTCGGCGTCGACCTCGGCAAGTCGCTCGAGCAGGCCGGGCTGGGCAGCTTCGACTTCGCCCAGCAGCAGGATCCGGCGCAGGCGCTCCAGTTCCTCCGGGCTGCCAGCGCCGACGTGAAGGAGGCGGGCAGCGCGACGGTGAAGGGCGTCGAGACGACGCGCTACGTCGGCCGGATGGATCTCCGCCAGGCTCTCGATGCGGGGCTCGACAAGCTCGAGCTGCCGGACGCGGAGCGGGCAAAGGCGCGGAAGGGCATGAAATGGATGCTCGACCAGCTCGGTTCTTCGAGCCTGCCGTTCGAGGTCTTCGTCGACGAGGACGGCCTACTGCGCCGGATGACGATGGACCTGGGCACGGCGATCGAGGGCGAGCGGATCGACATGGCGATGACGATGGATTATTTCGACTTCGGCGTCGACGTCGACGTGCAGGCACCGCCCGCCCGGGACGTCCTCGACGCCACGGACGCGCTGCAGCCCTGAACGTTCTCGGGGACAGCCATCGTGCCAGCACGTCGGGCAGCAGCCGTCCTTCTCGTCATCGCCGCAGCTGGTTGCAGCGGAAGCTCGGTGCCGGAGGGTGAGCCGATCAGTGTGCTCGATGAAGTCGTCGAACGACCTGGCCCGTACGGCGGCCCGTTAGGGCCGTGCCGGTGGCCGAAGGAGATCCAGTTCGCCTGTTCATGCATACGCTGCTGCGACGCAAACTCGCGGCCGACGGCAGAACCTGTCTTGCTGGCTGCGGCGGGTGGAGAACGGCGAGTCATCCGAGGTGACCGAGCGCGGCAGGCCGGTCGCGCAGCTGACGCCGCTCCCGTCCGACAACAGCGTCATCGTACGTCTCGCGGCTGAGGGCAGCCTCGTTTCGAACGTGATCGTCGACGTCGAGGTTCACCGTGCGGCACGACGAAGCGGTCAGACTCCCACTCGGCTTCGGCCGTCCTCGGACAGCTCTCGCTGCTCGCGCTCGACGAGCCGCGGCGAGCGCTTGCCCGCAGCGGCTCCACGACCCTCCGCTCGCTCGACGCGATCCACCTGGCATCCGCGCTATCGCTGGGCGACGACCTTGGCGGCGTCTGCTGCTATGACCGCCGCCTGGCCGCTGACGCGGAGGCCGCCGGGCTCCCCGTCCTCAGCCCGGGCTCGGTCTGACCGGACCGAGGTTTGGCTCGAACCGAAGTTTGGCCCGAACCGGTGCGGGAACCGTCTAAGTACTGTTTTCAACCAGGAATGGGGTTTGACCGTGCCGCAACTCGATCCGCAGATGCAGGAAGTCCTCGACGCGCACAAGGCGCTCGGCCCGGAGTCGATCGAAGGTCTAGAGCCGAAGGAGGCCCGAAAGCAGCCGACGCCCGCCGATGCCGTGATGCGCGTGCTCGAGCGGCGCGGCGCCGAGACCGAGCCGGAAGCGGTGGCCGACGTCGACGACCGCAAGATCGACCACGCCGACAGCAACCTGCCGCTCGTCGGCAAGGTCCCGATCCGCGTCTACACGCCGATCGGCGACGGCCCGTTTCCCGTGCTCCTCTACTTCCACGGCGGCGGCTTCGTGATCGCCGACCTCGACGTCTACGACAGCTCGCCGCGGGCGCTCGCGAACGCGGCCAACTGCATCGTCGTCTCCTCCCACTACCGCCAGGCACCCGAGGATCCGTACCCGGCGGCGCACGAGGACGCCGTCGCGGCGTACAGGTGGGTGCTCGAGAACATGGAGGAGATCGGCGGCGACGGCAGGATCGCGATCGCCGGCGAGAGCGCGGGTGGCAATCTCGCCGCAGGCGTGACGCATGCACGCGCGCGACGAGGGGTTGCCGATGCCGCTGCACCAACTGCTCGTCTATCCGATCGTCGACGGCGACTTCACCAAGCCGGCTTTCAGCGAGCACGCGGCCGCGAAGCCGCTGAACACGCCGATGATGGAGTGGTTCGGCAAGCACTACGCGCCGGACAAAGCTGATCCGCACTTCGCGGTCTCGCAGGCTGACCTGACCGGCCTGCCGACGACCACGATCGTGAACGCCGAGGTCGATCCGCTCCGCGACGACGGCAAGCTGCTCGCCGACAAGCTGTCCGCGGCGGGTATCGATGTCAAGCACCGCAAGTTCGACGGCGTCACCCACGAGTTCTTCGGCATGGGCGCTGTGGTCGACAAGGCCAACGAGGCGGTCGACTTCGCCGCCGGCCGGCTCGTCGCGAGCTTCGAGCAGGCCCGCTCGCGCACCGTCTGATCGTCCCGCGTGGGCGCGGCCGGATGAGCTCGAGCTCTTCGGTCGCGCCCGGGACGACGCCGATGGCTCGCCTACACTGAGCCGCGTGCAGGAAGTCCTCTCCGTTCCGAATGAGGTCGCCGCCGAGCTCGCCGGCGTCGGTGACGGCGTGCTCGACGCGCTCCGCGCGCGGCTCAGCTGCACGCTGCGCCTGCGCGGCAACCAGCTGACGATCGAGGGTGAGGACGAGAAGGTCGCCGCCGCCCGCGCGGTCGTCGACGAGCTCGTCGAGCTGGTCGAGGGCGGGCACGAGATCGGCCCCGACACGGTCGGCGCCGTCGTCGCCGCGCTCGACCAGGCGGAAGACATCCGCGAGGTCTTCGAGGACGTGGTCTGGCGCCACCGCGGCAAGAAGATCGCGCCGAAGACGGTGACGCAGAAGCGCTACGTTGACTCGATCCGCGACGCGACGGTCACGTTCGCGATCGGCCCGGCCGGCACCGGTAAGACGTACCTCGCGATCGCGCTCGCCGTCGCCGCACTGACCGAGAAACAGGTCGGCCGGATCATCCTCACCCGCCCCGCGATCGAGGCGGGGGAGCGGCTCGGCTTCCTCCCCGGCGACATGCTCGCGAAGGTCGACCCGTACATGCGGCCGCTCTTCGACGCCCTCTACGACATGATGGATCCCGACCGGCTCGCCACCTACATGGAACGCGGCACGGTCGAGGTCGCGCCGCTCGCCTTCATGCGCGGCCGCACCCTCAACGACTCGTTCATCATCCTCGACGAAGCGCAGAACACCTCGCCGGAGCAGATGCAGATGTTCCTGACGCGCCTCGGGTTCGGCTCGAAGGTGGTCGTCACCGGCGATGTCACGCAGATCGACCTGCCGCGCGAGCAGGCGTCCGGCCTGATCCAGGTGCGGGACATCCTCAGCTCGATCGACGGGATCGGCTTCGTCGAGTTCTCGCACGAGGACGTCGTCCGGCACAAGCTCGTGCAGCGGATCGTCGAGGCGTACAAGCTCCACGCCGACGAGACGGGCACCGCCCGCAAGCGGTAGTGCCTCGGACAGCCGCATCATCCCCGTCCCTACCGGCTGCAAAGCGGCGCAACGCGTGGTCCTCAGTCGCGTCCATACCATCAGGTATGAACGCTCCCTGCGTCCTAGCCTGGCCTGCTTTTCGCTCGGTAGGAACGGGGCGACGCGATTGCACGAGGCACCCGTGATCGCCGTCGAGGTCGAGAACCGGAGCGGGACGAAGGTCGACGCGGCCGCTGCGGTCGAGCTCGCCCGCCGCGTACTCGCGGCCGAGGGTGTCGAGGAGGGCGAGCTCGGGCTCGCGTTCGTGCCGCCCGAGGAGAGCCGCGCTCTGAAGCAGGAGCATCTCGGGATCGACGAGGCGACCGACGTGCTCTCGTTTCCGCTCGACGGGCGCGACGAGCTGCCGGCCGGGCTGCCGCGCGCGCTCGGCGACCTCGTCCTCTGCCCGCAGGTCGTCGGCGAGGCGTGGCGCGCGCCGCTCGTGCACGGGTTGCTGCACCTGCTCGGCTACGAGCACGGCGACGCGATGGAGGCCAGGGAACGGGAGCTCCTGTGAGATCCGGCCGGCCGCCGTCGATCATCGAGTCGTTCAACTTCGCCTTCGAGGGGATCATCCACGTGCTGCGGACGCAGCGGAACCTCCGGATCCACTTCGGCGTCGCCGTGCTCGTGCTGATCGCGGCGCTCG
>JBDSOJ010000085.1:0-3000 GCA_039914895.1 Gaiellaceae bacterium | reverse complement strand
GCGACCAGCGCGGCTGCGCATCGTTGTCGCCGCCGGTCAGCCGCCGCGGCGTCCCGGCGCCGTCCGTCCGCACGAGCCAGATCGATTGGCGGTACTCGTTCTCCTCGCCGTCGATCGACCAGACGACGTACGCGACCTCGTCACCGCCCGGGCGTACGCGCGGGTCGGTGACCCCCGTCAGCTGGTAGACGTCCTCGGGCCGCATCCCTCCCACGGCGGCACTATCGCATGTCAACACCTACTCTTCGCACATGAGCGGGGTCTTCGTCGGGCGCGAAGCCGAGCTCCAGCGGATCCGCCGCATGCTTGCTGCCGGCTCTGGCGCGGCCATCGTCGTCGGCGACCCGGGCTCCGGGAAGTCCCGGCTCGTCGAGGAGGCGATCCAGGAAATCGCCGAGATCGCCGTCTTCCGCGTCGTCGGCTACGAGCCGGAGCGTCTCGTACCGCTCGCCTCCGCCAGCGAGCTGCTGCGCGAGGTCGCTGCTGACGCCGCGTTCGTCGCGGGTAGGACGGTACAGCCGGTGCGCGTGTTCGAGGCGACGCACCGTGCTCTGCAGCGGTGCGGCCCCGTCCTGCTCGTCGTCGACGACGTGCAGTGGGTGGACGATCTGTCGCTCGCGCTGCTGCACTACCTGCTCCGGGCCGCAGCTCCTGCCGGCGGCCTCGGGCTCCTCGCAGCCGGCCGTCCGTCCGGCCGAACGCACGGACTCGCAGAGGATCTCATCCGCCTGTTCACGGCCGAGCGCGTGGCGGTGATCGATCTAGGCCCGCTCGGGCGCGAGGACGGCGTCGCCCTGGCCTGCGCTCTCGAGCCGGGGCTGTCGGATGCGGACGCGGCCACAGTGTGGGAGCGCAGCGACGGGCTGCCGTTCTGGATCGAGGCGCTCGTCCGTGCCGGCGGCGCGCCGGTGGAGGCGGGCCGCCTGCTGACGGGGCGCCTGCGGGACGCCGGACGGGATGCGTCCGCCCTGCTGGCGCTGCTCGCGGTGGTCGCCCGACCGGTCGCGGCGGAGGACGTCTCCTCGCTGCTGGGATGGCCGGCAGCGCAGCTGGATGCGGCGGCGGACGAGCTCGTTGCCCGCGGGGTGGCGGCACGGGCCGGCGGTCAGCTGCGGCTCGCGCACGATCTAATCCGCGAGGCTGCCTTCGCCGAGCTGCCGGAACGCCGGAGGCTTGACCTGCACCGCAACGTCGCCGCCTGGCTCGAGGAGGGCGCAGGTGACGACGTCGACCCGCTTCGCGAGGCGCTCGAGCACCGGATCGCGGCGGGCGAGCAACCGGTGGATCTCGCCGGACGGCTCGTCGCCTCGCGCCACCCCTCGCGTCTCGGACCCGAGGGGCTTGCGGCGCTGGGGGCGATCGCCGACGCCGGCGCCGACGCGCTGCCCGGGGTACGGGACCTGCGCGCCGGCGTCGCCGCGCTCGCGTCCTCGCTCGGCGAGCATCGCGTGGCGCTCGACCGCTGGGTCGCGTTCGCGCCGCTCGCGACTCGGCCCGAAGCTCGCTTCGAGGCCCTGCTCGAAGCTTCGAAGGCCGCATTCGAGCTCGGCTGGGAGCACGCCGGGCGCTCGCACGACCTCCTGGCGGAGGCGATGACGTACGTGACGGACGAGGAAGCCCGCGTCCGTGCCCTCGCCCACGAGGCGAGGATCGTGCTCTGGCTCGACCACCGGACGAGCGAGGGCGCCGCCATCGCACGGGACGCGGTCCGCGCGAGCCAGAGGCTCGCTGCCGGACCTCGACGGAACCGCGCCCGACTCGAAGCGCTGCAAGCGGCGCAGCAGGCCGCGATGCAGGCGGCCGATGGGGAAGAGATCCTGCGGCTCGCGGAGGAGATGGTCTCCAAGACGTGTGGCGGGCCCGAGGATTCCTATGTCGACGCACTCTTCGCCCGTGCTGTCGGCGAGTTCTGGACCTGCCCCCTGTCGGAGGTCGAGCAGAGCGTGCGCGGCGTGCTCGACCAGGCGATTCGACTGGTGCTACCGACGCAGGCGTCGGGGGCGGGCGAGTTCCTCGCCTCGGTCCTCCACGACCGCGGCCGGCTGGCAGAGGCAGAGGGCGTTTTCGAGACCGCCCGCCAGCTGGCGGCGCGGATCGGCGACCGGCAGCCGTCGCGGATGATCGGCCACGAGCTCCGTCTCGTCCGGGAAGGGCCGGCCGTGGCGCTGGAGGAGTACGTGCGGGCTATCCACGCGCTCCCGGATCCCCACGTGCGCATCATTCCGCGCCACGCCGCGGCGAGATTCCTCTCCCGTGCGGGAGGCCGTGCCGCGGCGGCCGAGGTGGTCTCCCTGCTCGCGAGGGCGAAGGAGGATGCGGCCGCCGCAGCCTGTCCGCGGTGCGAGTTCGAGCTCCACTTGCACGCGGCCGCCACGCTCGCCCGTGTCGGACGCCACGGCGAGGGCGAGGCGGATCTGCGTCGTGCCGCGGGCATGAACATGGAGCGCGCTTTCCCTGCGCTCTGCCTCCATGCGCGTGCGCTCGTGGCGTCAGGGCGCGACCCGACTGCCGCCGCCGGCATGCTCCGCGAGCTCTGCGCGCGGTACGAGCGGGAGGACAGGCTGCTCGAGCTGCTGTGGACGCGGGTTGACCTCGCGCGGGCCGTTGAGACGTTCGACCGCCCCGGCGCGACGGAGCTGCTGCATGGCGTCGCCACGGCGGCGGACGAGATCGGTGCCGTGGCGATCCTCCGCGTCGCGGAGCGGGAACTCCGCCGCCTCGGTGCCAGGACGTGGCGGCGCGGCCGCAGCCGCACGCAGGACGGCAGCCTGAGCGAGCGCGAGCATCAGGTCGCAGACCTCGTCGCAACGGGCGCAAGCAATCCCGAGATCGCGCAGGCGCTCTTCCTCTCACGCAAGACGGTCGAGCGTCATGTCTCGAACGTGCTCGCAAAGCACGGCGTCCGGAACCGCGCCGAGCTCGCCGCGCTCCTCGCCCGCGAGGGTGAGGGAGCTCCCCGATGATCCGACGCTAATCCCCGCCTAGCCTCGTCTCGACGAT
>JBDSOJ010000054.1:0-16632 GCA_039914895.1 Gaiellaceae bacterium | reverse complement strand
CGCTCCAGCGGGCCGCGGGCGCGATCATCGACGAGACCGGCATGCTCGGAGTCGACGGCGACGCGTCCGCCCAGGTGGTGACGCTGCGGCTCGGGCAGCCCGTCCTCGGGGCGCTCCAGGTGCGGTTTGCCCCCGGCCGAGCGCCGGACGAGCGCGGGCGGGAACCGCTCGCCGGGTTCGCCGTGCGCGCGGCGCACGCGCTGCGCTCGTCCGAGCGTGCGCGCGACGCCACGCTTGAGCTCGAGCGCAGCCGCGCTCTGCTCTCGGTGATCGGCGAGGCGATCTCGGAGCTCTCGCTCTCGCACACTCTCGAGACGGCGATCGAGCGGGTCGCCTACCTACTCGGTGTCGACCGCGTCGCGGTCTACCTGACCGAGCAGGACGGGATTGCGGTGGCCGCGGCCAGGGGGATCGAGGGGCCCCACGAGGCGGTGGCCGGCGCGCTGCTGGCGGCTGCCCTGCGCTCGCGGTACGGCGGCGTCATCGTCGAGATCGGCGACGCGAGGAGCGACGAGCGTCTCGCGCGCGTCCGTGCGCAGGTCGAAGAATCGGGAGTCCGCTCTGCGCTCGCGCTCGGACTTGTCGTCCGCGACGAGCCGATCGGGATCCTCGTCGTCTATCCGAGGCAGCGGCGGACGCTGACCGCGAGCGAGCGGGCGCTCCTGACAGCGCTCGCGGCGCAGCTGGCCGTCGCCGTTCAGAACGCGCGGCTGCACGAGCGGGTGACCCTGCTCTACGACGACCTGAAGCAGGCGCTCTTCTCCGAGCAGGAGAAGTCGAAGCGGCTGCACGCGCAGCACGAGATCTCGCGCACCTTCGCGCAAAGCCTCTCACTGACCGAGACGCTTGACGTGCTCGCGTCGTCGATCGTGGAGCTCCTCGGCGTCGACGCAGCGGTGATCCGGATGCCCGACGAGCGGGGGGTCGAGTTGGTCGCGCGCTCGCTGCACGTGAACGACGAACGCGTCGACCCGGCAGCGCGCGTGCTGCTCTCGCGGCCGCAGCAGCTGCAACGCGGCGGCCTGCTCGCGCTCCTGCGGTGGAGCGAGCCGCTCATCCTCGACGCCGACCTGGCAGAGTCGCTCGGCGGCGCCCTGGCCTTGCTGGCGCCGTTCCTCCGCAAGGGCTCGAGCGCCGCCGTGATCCCGATCGAGACCCCCGCCGAGTTCCTCGCGACGCTGACGATCATCTCGCTCGATCCAGGGCGCCCGATTACGGGCGAGATCGCGGAGACCGCGCTTGTGATCGCCGGCCAGGCCGCGCTCGCAATCGACAACGCGCGCCTGTACGGCCAGCAGAAGGCGTTCGCCGACACGATGCAGCGCTCGCTGCTCCCGCGGACCGCCCCGGAGCTGCCTGGACTCGAGCTCGGGGACGTCTACGAGTCGGCGGCGGAGCTCGAGGTCGGCGGCGACGTCTACGACTACCTGACGCTGCGCGACGGCCGGCTCGCGGTCGTCCTCGGCGACGTCACCGGCCACGGGGTCGACGCGGCCGCGGACATGGCGATGGCGAGGTACGTCTTCCGCTCGCTCGCGCGCGAGCACCCCGATCCTGGCGCGTTCCTGGCCGCCGCGAACGAGGTCGTCACCTCGGAGATCGCCGCAGGCCGGTTCATCACCATGGTCGAGCTTGCCTTCGACGTGCAGGGCGGCGAGGTGGCGTGCGCGAGCGGCGGCCATCCGCCCCCGCGCCTCGTCCTCCCGGACGGGACGGTCGAGTCGATCTCGGCTCGCGGGCTCGCGCTCGGAGTGGATGCGCCGCAGACCTACGAGACCGTCACGGCCCGGTTCCCGCCGGGCGCGATCGTCGTCGTGTACACCGACGGCGTGATCGAGGCGAGGCGCGGCGGCGAGCAGCTCGGCGTCGAGCGGCTCGACGCGCTGCTCGCCGAACGGCGGGGCCTGCCGCCGCAGCAGATCGCCGAGGCGGCACTCGCGGCCTGCCGCGACTGGACCGAAGGCGAGCTGACGGATGACGTCGCCGTCGTCGTCGTCAAGCGGACCGAGGATCTATCGTCTGGGCCGGGCGGGAGCGAAAGGCGGCCAGGAGCGTGAGAGCTCTTGCAGCGTTGGTCTTCGGCGCCGGCACCGGCTCGCTCGCGACCGAGATCGCGGCGTCCCGAATGCTCGCGCCCTACTTCGGCTCCTCGACGATCGTCTGGGCGAACCTGATCGGGATCGTCCTCGCCGGGCTCGCGGTCGGTTACTGGCTGGGCGGCAAGCTCGCCGATCGTCGGCCCGAGCGCCGGCTGCTGGGGTTGATCGTGCTCGCGGCGGCGCTCTGGGTGGCGATGACGCCGTTCGTCGCGCGGCCCTTCCTCGACGCTGCCGTCGGCAACCTCGACGATGCATCGGCCGGCGCCGTGATCGGTTCCTTCTTCGCCGTCCTGCTCCTCTTCGCGCCGGCGGTCGTGCTGCTCGGGATGGTCTCGCCGTTCGCTATCCGGCTCGCGCTCACCGATGTCGAGAGCGCCGGCGCCGTCGCCGGCCGCTTCTACGCGCTCTCCACCTTCGGCTCGCTGCTCGGCACCTTCGTCCCCGCCCTGATCTCGATCCCGCTGGCGGGGACGCAGCGGACGCTGCTCGGCACGGCGGCGCTGCTCGCCGTCTCGGCCTCGTTCCTGCTCGGCCGGAGGGTCATCCTGCTCGGCGCCGCGATCGCCGCGCTCGTGGCGCTGCCGCCGGGCGCGGTCAAGGCCGAGGCGGGGCTGCTGTACGAGGATGACTCGCTCTACCAGTTCATCCAGGTGATCGAGCGCGACGACGGGCGCAGGCTGCTGCGGCTGAACGAGGGTGTCGCCGTCCACTCCGTCTGGCGCAGCGACACGGTCCTCACCGGCGGCGTCTGGGACGCGTTCCTCGCGCTGCCGGCGCTGCTCGACCGGCCGCTCCGTTCGGTGGCGATCCTCGGCAACGCGGGCGGCACGACCGCGCGGGCGCTCGGCCGTTTCTATCCCGAGGCGCGCGTCGACGGGGTCGAGCTCGACCCGGCCGTCAGCCGCGCCGGCCGGGAGTACTTCGGGATGGAGGACAACCCGAACCTGACCGTGTACGACGCGGACGCGCGGCCGTTCCTGCGCCGCACCGACGAGCGCTACGACCTGATCGTGGTCGACGCCTATCACCAGCCCTACGTGCCGTTCTATCTGGCGACGCGCGAGTTCTTCCGGCTCGCGCGGGAACGGCTCGAGCCGGGCGGGATCCTGGCGTTGAACGTCGCCTCCGTCCCCGACGACGAGAGCCTGCTCGACGGGATCGCCGGGACGCTCACGCACGAGTTCGAGTCGGTCGCCGTCTGGCCGGCGCTCCGTTTCAACAAGATCCTGCTCGCCTTCCACGAGCCGCGCACGGTCTCGTCTGTGGATCTGAACGAGGTTGCGCCCGAGCTGCGGCCGCTCGTCGAGCTGCTATCTCGGCAGCTCCGACCGGTGACGGTGGAAGCGCAGCGGCCCTGGACCGATGACCGTGCGCCCGTCGAATGGGTGACCGACCGGATGATCGTCGAGTACGCGGCGCGCGGCGGCGAGCTCGACGAGGACTTCCTGCCCACAAAGCCGTGAAGCTGCTCCGGGAGGATGGGCCGGTCATCCGTGTCGGCCACCGCGGCGCCGCCGCCCTGGCGCCCGAGAACACGCTCCCGTCGTTCGAGGCGGCGCTCGCGCACGGCGTCGACGCGATCGAGCTCGACGTCCTCGACGCCGACCCGGGTCCGCTCGTGCTCGGGCACTCGCTCGCCGAGCTCGGCGCCGACCCGGCGACCCTCGACGAGGCCCTGGACTACCTCGCCGCCCGGGACGTCGCCGTCCACGTCGACCTGAAGCTGACGACACGGCTGGACGAGGTCGCGGCCGCGCTCGACCGGCACGGGCTCGTCGGGCGCGCCGTCGTCAGCTCGTTTCACCTCCCGAGCCTGACCGCGATCGCGGCGCACGCGCCGCTCGTTCCGATCGGCTTCACCTATCCCGAGGATCGCTACGGCGTCTCGAAGCGGCGCGGGCTGACGCCGGTGATCCGGCTCGGGACGCTCGCCCTCCGCCGCGCGGTCGGGGCCCGGATCCCGGCGTTGATCGCCAGGGCGGGTGCCCGTGCGCTGATGCTCCAGCACTCGGTCGTCTCGGCGGCCGCCGTCGAGCGCGCCCACGCTGCCGGCGCCGCCGTCTGGGCGTGGACGGTCGACGACCCCGCAGAGCTCGCACGGCTCGATGCGGCGGGGGTCGATGCCGTGATCACGAATGATCCGTCACTCTTTTCGACCCTGGCTACACTGCGGCCGTGAGGCGCGGTTTCTCATTTCTCCTGCTTGCAGGCTGCTTGGTCGTCGGCGTGCTCTCCGCCGGGCTGCTCGTCGGGACGCCGTCGGCCGACGCACAGGAGGGCACGACGACCGGCACGACGACTGCGCCGCCGCCCACGACCACGACTACGACCACCACGACTCCGACCACCACGACTCCGACCACGCCGACCCCGACCGTCCCGCGCCCCTCGACGATCGCCGCGGGCGTCACCGTCGGCGGCCAGGTGCTCGTGGGCGGATTGTCGCCGGCCCGGGCGACGGCAGAGGTCAAGGCGTTCTTCGCCCGGCCGGTCACGCTCAGGCTCGGCAAGGTGACGCTCCGCGCGACGCCGAATCAGCTGGGCGCGGCAGCGTACGTCGGCGAGGCGGTCAAGCGAGCCCGCATCGTCGCGCCGGGGAAAAACGTGCCGCTCAAGGTCTCGGCGCCGCAGCCGCGGATCGAGCGCTACGTGCGCGCGCTGGCGCGCCGCTTCGATCGGGCGGCGGTCGACTCGCAGCTCTCGCTGCGGAACGGGAAGCCGTTCGTGACGAAGGAGCAGCCGGGCAGACGCCTGCGCCAGGCGACCGCGGTGCGCGACCTCTTCCGCAGCCTCAAGATCCATGTCCGCGATCCGATCGCGCTGCGCACCGACACGTTCGCGCCCGCGGCGACGCGCTCGACGATCGGCGACGTGATCGTGATCGACCGCAGCGTCAACCGGCTCTCGTTCTACGACGGGCAGAGGTTGCGCCGCACGTTCGGCGTCGCGACCGGCGCCTCCCGGTACCCGACGCCGCTCGGCAGGTTCGAGATCGTCGTCAAGTGGCGGAACCCGTGGTGGTATCCGCCGCAGTCCGACTGGGCCAAGGACGCGAAGCCGATCCCACCCGGCCCCGGCAACCCGCTCGGCACGCGCTGGATGGGGATCTCGGCGCCGGCCGTTGGCATCCACGGCACGCCCGACCCGGCCTCGATCGGCTACTCCGTCTCGCACGGGTGCATCCGGATGCGGATCCCCGAGGTCGAGTGGCTGTTCAACCAGGTCGACGTCGGGACACCCGTCTACATCGTGCAATGACCCAGCGGCTCCGGCTTGCTGCACAGGTGGCGGCCGTCGGAGTCGTCGCGGCGCTCCTCGGCCTGCTCGCCTGGAAGCTCGCGCAGGGGGAGAGCGAGGTCACGTCGGAGCTCGGCCGGGGCGGCACGCCCACGGCGCCGCAGTTCGCGCTCGAGCGGCTGGACGGCAAGGGCGAGCTCTCGCTCCGCTCGCTCCGCGGCAGGCCGGTGGTGCTCAACTTCTGGGCGTCGTGGTGCGGCCCGTGCAAGGACGAGGCTCCGGTGCTCGAGGCCGCCGCGAAGCGCTGGCGCGGGCAGGACGTCGCCTTCGTCGGCGTCGACGTGAAGGACTTCCGCGGCGACGCGCGCGACTTCCTCGCCCGCTATGGGGTCACGTACCCGAACGTCTACGACGGCAAGGGCTCCACGGTCGGCCGCTACGGCGTCAGGAGGTTCCCGGAGACGTACTTCGTCAACGCGGACGGCAAGGTCGTCTACCGGATCGCAGGCGCCGTCCAGGACGCCGAGGAGATCGACGAGGCGATCCGCCGAGCGATCGCCCCGGCGTGAGATTCGCCGCGGCGCTGCTCGTGGCGCTTGCGCTCGCGGCGCCGGCAGCGGCGAGCGAGGAGAGGCCAACTCCGGCCGAGCTCGAGTCGGAGCTCGTCTGTCCGGTGTGCGAGTCGACGCTCGATACCTCGAACGCGCCGGTCGCGCTGCGGATGAAGGCGTTCATCCGCGAGCGGGTCGCCGCCGGCGACACGAAGAGCGAGATCAAGAGCGCGCTTGTCGACCAGTTCGGTCCGGCGGTGCTGGCCGTGCCGCCGCGACGCGGCTTCGGCCTGATCGCGTGGCTGCTGCCGCTCACGGGACTCGCCCTCGGGGTCGTCGTCGTGGGCGCGCTCGCGTGGCGGTGGAGCCACACCCGGAGCGGCGATGAGCTTCCGGACGACAGCGGCGCCCCTCCGCTCGATCCGGCGCTCGAGCGGCGGGTCGACGACGAGCTCGCCCGCTACGAATGACCGTGACGGCGGTCCTCGTCGCCTTCGGCGCGGGCTTCCTCTCCTTCCTCGCGCCGTGCGTACTGCCGCTCGTGCCGGGCTACCTCTCCGTGATCTCGTCCGTCGAGGCCGAGCGGCTCGGCGACCCGGGCTCGGCGCGACGTATCGTGCGCTCGAGTCTCCCGTTCGTTGCCGGGCTCGTGGCCGTATTCGTCCTGCTCGGAGCCGGCGCTGCGGCGATCGGCCTCTCCCTCACCAACGACCAGTTCCTGCTGGAGCAGATCGCCGGCTTCGTCCTGATCGTCTTCGGCTTCGCGTTTATGGGCCTGCTGCCGTGGCCGCAGCGGCTGCTCGGCGCCGGCCTCGTCCAGGACGCGCGGCAGCGCGGCTCCGGGTTCCTGCTCGGCGGCGCGTTCGCGATCTGCGCGGCGCCGTGCATCGGACCCGTGCTCGGCTCGATCCTCGTCCTCGCCGGCGACTCCGGCACGGTCTGGGAGGGTTCGCTCCTGCTGGCCGTCTACGCGCTCGGCCTCGCCATCCCGTTCCTGCTCGCGGCGGCGCTCTTCACGCCCGCGATGGGCATCTTCCGGAGCGTGCGGGACCATTACGTCGCGATCCAGCTCGTCAGCGGCCTGATCCTCGTCGCACTCGGCGCACTGCTCTTCGCCGGCGAGTTCTGGCGGCTGCAGGTCTATCTGAACCGGATCTTTCACGCCGTGGGTCTCGGCGGTTAGGATTCAGCTGTGGCGACGATCCTGCTCGCAGGCGTCGATCTCTTCTTCAGGGGGAAGCTCGAAGCGCTCCTCCAGGGGCACCATCTCGTCACGACCGACAGCGTCGACCCGCCCGACCTCGTCATCGTCGACATCGCGCGCGTCGAGCCGGAGGAGGTCGTCGAGTCGTGGCCCGACGTGCCGATCGTCGGGTTCACGAACCACACGGACAAGGCGGGTCTCCAGCGCGCGCACACCGCCGGCTTCGACCAGGTGCTCGTCAAGTCCGCCCTCGTGGAGCGGGTTCCCGAGATCGTGGCCGAGCTGATCGCGCCGCCTGTCTGAGCCCTCCCGATAGACTTTCGGCGCCGTGACGTACATCATCGCCGAGCCCTGTATCGACATCAAAGACCTCTCCTGCGTCGATGTCTGCCCGGTCGATTGCATCCACGAGTTCGGCCGAATGCTGATCATCGACCCGGAGGAGTGCATCGACTGCGGGGCGTGCGAGCCGGAGTGCCCGGTCGAGGCGATCTTTCCCGAGGACGCGCTGCCGGACAAGTGGGAGCCGTTCGTGAAGATCAACTACGCCTACTCCGAGGGCGCCGCGGCGATCGACCCGCAGGTGGACACGTATGCGACCGAGCACGACGTTCAGAACCCTCCGCTCGACACGGCGTAGCAGTCGGCGAAAGCGGGAAGGCTTTTTCCTCTACGAGCGAAGGAAGGGTCGGATGCCGCCCAAGGCGTGGAGCGCCAAGCGGGAGCGCCAGTACGAGCACATCAAGGACGGCCTCGAGGAGCGGGGCACGTCGGAGGACAAGGCCGAGGAGATCGCCGCGCGCACGGTGAACAAGGAGCGGGCTCGGGCTGGCGAGGCGAAGACCTCGTCGCAGCTCTCGCGCACGGACATCTCGTCCGGCCGCCGCGGTGGGCTCCGCTCCGGCAGCGGCCGGACGAAGGGGCGAACCCGCGATCAGCTCTACGAAGAGGCGAAGAGCATGGGGATCGAAGGTCGTTCGAAGCTGACGAAGGAGCAGCTGCAGCGTGCCGTCGACCGGCGCAAGTAGACCTGCTCTCTCTGTGGCTATTCTCGAACCATGAAGCCGCTCACGCTCGATCACGTCGCGCTCTGGGTCGCCGATCGGGAGCGGATGGCCGCGACCGCGGTCGACCGTCTCGGGCTGCGCGTGATCGAGCAGACCGACCGCTTCACGCTGCTCGGCGCCGACGCGCGCCGCGGCAAGCTGACGCTCTTCGACGCCGAGGGCCCGAGGACGCAGGGAGCTCTGGAGCGGATCGGCCTGCGCGTGTCCTCGCTCGAGGACCGTGAGGCGATCGTCGACCTCGGCGAGGGGCTCGAGGTCGTGCTGATCGAGGCGGAGACCGACTCGGAGCTCGACCTCGACCACGTCGCGCTGCGCGCGAGCGATCCGGAGGCGGCGGCGCGCGGCTGGGAGCAGCTGGGCTTCACTCCGATCGGCGACGGCCGGCTCGAGGTCGGTGGCGCCTTCCTCGAGCTCCGGGAGGGCGACGCGGAGGACTCCGAGCGGCCGCTGCTGAACCACATCGGGGTCCTCGTCGACTCGGTCGAAGAGCACGAGACGGCGGCGGTGGAGCTCGGCGTCGAGATCGCCGACCTCGTCGACGCTCCGAACACCGTGGCCCTCTTCGTCTGGGGACCCGATCGGGTGAAGCTCGAGTACGTCGAGCACAAGCCCTCCTTCTCGCTCACCTGAGCCGGCTCGCGATCGCCGGTGCCGGCATGGCCGGCCTCGCCGCCGCCGCGAGGGCGCGCGAGCTGGGCGCGACGCCGGTCGTCTTCGAGAAGGGAGACCGGGCCGGCGGCTCGATGCTGCTCTCGAGCGGCGTGATCTGGAGGCACCGGACGCTGGGGGAGTTCCGGGCGGAGTGTCCCGACGGGGATCCTGTCCTGCAGGCGCGGATCGTCGAGGAGCTCGACGACGCGCTCGACTGGCTGGAGTCGCTCGGAGTCGAGCCGGCGCGGCGCGAGACGGGTAATCCGCTCACGATCGGCCGCTGCTTCGATCCTCGCGCGCTCACGGACGCGCTCGCGCGCCGCGCCGGCGACGTGCGCCTGGTGCGGCCATTCGTCGAGGCGCAGGTGCTCGCCACAGGTGGCTTCGCTGCCCGTCTCGCGCGCGAGCGCGGGCTGCTGCTGCGCGCGGCGCCTTGGAGCGAGGGCGACGGGCTCGCATACGCGCTCGCGCGCGGGGCCGCCCACACGCCGGGGATGGACGAGTTCTACGGCCGCGCGATGCCCGGCCCGGTGGCGGAGCGCGACTTCGTAGACGCGGCCCAGCTCTACGCGCGACAGGCGCTCGTGCTCGACGACGAGGGGCGCGAGCTCGCCGGCGCGGCCTGGCACGAGAGCGACGTCGTTCAGAGCTTCCCGGACGGGCGGGCGTGGTACGTGGTCGACGCGCGGGCGCTGCGCGAGCGGGTGCGGGATCGAACCGTCGCGGCGCTTGTCGAGGCCGCGCGCGCGGCTGGCGGGGACGTGCGCACGGCGGCGGCGCTGCCGTTCGAGCTGCCGGCGTCGCCGAAGCTCGCCGAGCCGCCGTTCCTGGCCGTGCGTGTCTACGCGGCGGTGACACACACGATCGGCGGCGTCCGGATCGACGGTCGCGCCAGCGTCCTCGACGGCGACGGGGCGCCGATCGCCGATCTCTACGCGGCGGGCGCGGATGCGGGCGGCATCTTCACGGGCGGCTACGGCAGCGGCCTGGCCGCGGCGCTCGTCTACGGCCGCATCGCCGCCGAGACAGCGTTGCGACAGCCTTGACATGAGTGGCTCTTGGGCCGCGGGCGGCCCTTCAGGGGTCTTTGCGCGATGGGAATCCGCTCCCGCGGATGCTCATCGGGCGCCAGCCAGCTCCGTATACGCGCAGGGGCGGCGGTCGCCCGGGAGCGGCGACGGGCCGATCTTGCTGATCCGCAGCAGCGTCTCGTTCGCCTCGACCGTCGAGCCGACCGCGGGGACATCGCCCTCGCGCTGCTGGAGCGTCCAGCCTGCCGACGACCAGACAAAGAGCAGATGCCCTTCGGGCGCGTGGTAGCCGTTTTCCATCGGCGGCGATTCTAGCGGCGGCGGGCCTACGGCCGGCCCGCGTAGGCGGGCAGGACGACGCGGATCGCCGTGCCGCCGTCCGCGCCCTGCTCGACCGAGAAGCGGCCGTTGAGAGTCGACGCGCGCTCGCCGATCGCGTCGAGCGCGGCCGTGCGGCGCTCGCCCGTGCCGTTGTCGGCGACGATCGTCTCGATCTGCCCGTCCGGCGTCTCCCGGATCGTGACCGAGATCTTTGAGGGCGGCCCCCGCCGCAGCGCCTGGTTCAGCGACTCACGGACGATCTGGTAGAGCCCGACCTGTTCCTTCTCGCCGAGGCGCGCGGCCAGCGCGACGTCGACATCGATCTGCATGCGGTGCTCCATCCCGAGCTGGTTCGCGAGCTCGCCGACCGCCGTTCCGAACCCCTGGTCGCGGAGCACGACCGGCTCGATGTTGAAGGAGAGGTCGCGGAGCGAGCGGATCGTCTCGCGGTGGCGCTCGAGAGCCGACGCCATGATCCCACGCGCCGCCTCCGGCCGCCCGTCGTCGATCGACTGCACGGCCGCGTCGAGCATCAGCGCGATGCCGGCAAGGTTCTGCACCGGACCGTCGTGGAGGAAGAGCGCCAGCCGCCGCCGCTCGTCCTGCTCGGCCGTGATGATCCGCTCGACGAGCCGTTCGCGCTCCTCATCCGGCACGCGGTCGGACACGTCAGTCGATGATCGCGTCGCGCAGCGCGATCGCGACCGCGTGCGTGCGCGTGTCGGCCTCGAGCTTCGCGAGGATGTGCCGAACGTGGCTCTTCACGGTCTCCTGGCTGATGAAGAGCCTGGCGGCGACGTCCGCATTCGACATCCCGTCGGCGAGCAGTTGCAGGATCTCGCGCTCGCGCGAGGTGAGCATGTCGTTCTGTTCCTTGCCGGTCAGGAACGCCGGCATTAGTGCCGGGTCGACGAAGCTCTCGCCGCCGGCAACCTTCTCGATCGCGCGCAGCAGTGTCGCGTGCGGCGCCTCCTTGAGGATGTAGCCCTTCGCGCCCGACTCGAGGCCGCGGCTGAGCAGCGAGCGCTCGCTGTAGGCAGTGAAGATCAGGACCGCCGTCTCGGGAACCTTCTCCTTGATCTGCTTGGTCGCCTCGAGCCCGTCCATCCCGGGCATGCGGACGTCCATGATCACCACCTGAGGTCGTCTGCGCTCGACCAGCGCGACCGCGCCGGCCCCGTCCGAGGCCTCCCCGATCACGCGGATGTGCGGTGCCCGCGAGAGCGAGAGCCGCAGTCCTTCGCGCACCACCTCGTGGTCGTCGACGATCAGGCAGGTGATCTCCTCCGGCATCGCGGGGAAGTGTATGCCGCAGATCGGCGTTCACATACCCAAAGTCAGCTGCACGGGCTCCGCCGGGGGCGTGAACCGCACCGTTCGGCGGTCGCCGATGCCGTGCTCGCGTGCCAGCGCTCGCACCTGCTCGCGGACTGGATCGACGGTGCCGCGCGCCAGGTAGGCGCCGCCCGCGTACAGCTCCTCGTAGCGATCGAGCTGCTCCGGCCAGTCGCGCGCGAGCGCCTCGAGGAAGTGCTCCTTCGTGCCGGGCCGGAGGTAGAGCAGGTTCGCCCAGATGCCCGTCGCGCCCGCGGCGCGCGCCGCCCGAACGACGGCCGCGAGCTGCTCCGGCCCGTCGGAGAGCCCCGGCAGGATCGGCGCCATGCCGACGTTCGCATTGATGCCACCAGCGACGAGCGCAGTCAGCGCGCGCAGCCGCTGCTGTGGTGGCGCCGTCCCCGGCTCCGTCGTCCGCCATACGTCTCGGTCGAGCGTCGGCACCGAGAACGTCACCGTCACCTCCGTCCGCCGCGCCGCCTCCTGGAGGACGTCGAGGTCGCGGACGATCAACGGCCCGCGCGTGATGATCCCGAACGGCGAGGCAGCACGGCCGAGCGCCTCGATGCACGCGCGCGTCAGCCGGTAGCGCCCCTCGGCCGGCTGGTACGGATCGGTGGCGGCGCCGATCGTCACCACCTCCTTCGACCACGACGGGCGGGCCAGCTCTCGCGCGAGCACCTCGGCGACGTTCACCTTGACCCGGATCGAGCGGCCGTAGCGGTCGTCCGCCGGCCGGTCGGCGCGCAGCTCGAACGCGCGGACGTAACAGAACGTGCAGCGGTGGACGCAGCCGCTGTAGGGGTTGAGTGACCACGCGAACGGCATCCCCTTCACGCGGTTGAGTGCGCTCCGGCACGGCTCCTCGCGATAGTCGACCCGCATCCCGCGGAGAATAGAACATATGTTCGTACCACGCGACCTGATTGGATGCCCCCGATGGAGCTTCCCCTC
This sequence comes from Gaiellaceae bacterium, assembly GCA_039914895.1. Taxonomy (GTDB): domain Bacteria; phylum Actinomycetota; class Thermoleophilia; order Gaiellales; family Gaiellaceae; genus Gaiellasilicea. The sequence goes on along the minus strand of JBDSOJ010000054.1, from coordinate 4,182 downwards.
GGCATCCGCCGGATCACGACGCCGCTGCCGACCCGGCCCGGTCACGTCCACTCCTATCTCTTGCCCGGCGAGGATGGCTGGACGCTCGTCGACACGGGGATCGGCCTCCCGGACGCGCAGGAGGTGTGGGCCGCCGCGCTCGACGGGGCGGAGGTGGCCCGCATCTTCGTCACCCACTTCCACCCGGATCACGTCGGCGCGGCGGCCGACGTCGCGGAGCTGACGCGGGCGCCGGTTCACCAGGGCGCGCTCGACTACGCGCAGTGCGAGCTCGTCTGGGACAACCCGAACTGGCCGGAGCGGATCGCCGACTGGTTCCGCACGCACGGCGTCCCGGACGAGATCACTGAAGAGCTGATCGGCTCCGGCGATGTCTACCGGCCGTTCATCCGTTTCCAGCGCGACCCGATCCTCGTCGACGACGGCGACTCGCTCGACGGCTGGGAGCTCGTCGCCGCGCCCGGGCACGCGGACGGGCAACTCTGTCTGCTGCAGGAACGCGTGCTCGTCTCGGCCGACCACCTGCTCGGCCGGATCACGCCGACGGTCGGCCTCTGGCCGGCGAGCCGTCCCGACCCGCTCGGCGACTACCTCGAGTCGCTCGAGCGGACGATCGAGCTCGCCCCCGAGATCGCGCTGCCCGGTCACGGCGACCCGATCGCCGATCCCGTCGGCCGTGCCCGCCAGCTGATCGAGCACCACCACGAAAGGCTCGCCTTCGCCGAGTCGGCGCTGACCGACACGCCCCGCAGCGGCTACGAGGTCTCGCTCGACCTCTTCGGCGCCGAACTCAAGCCCGCGTCGCGCCGGTTCGCCGTCGCGGAGACGCTCTCCCACCTCGAGCGGCTCGTGCTCGAGGAGCGAGCGGAACGGCGCAACGATGTGGACGGGGACGTCGGAATCGTTGCCTATACTGCGCGCCAGCTTGGACGAGCCCTCTAGTACGCACGCCCCGGAGAGCGGGGCGTGAGCGACGCCCTCCGCATCCTCGCGATCTTCCTGCTCGTGCTCGGGAACGCGGTCTTCGTCGCCGCGGAGTACGCGCTCGTGACCGCGCGCCGGACGCGCCTCGAGCCGGACGCCGATGCAGGGAGCCGTCGCGCCCGCGCCGCGCTCGACCTGATGGATCACCCGGTCAAGTTCATCAGCACGGTCCAGATCGGGATCACCGTGTTCGGGATCGCGCTCGGCGCGGTCGGCCAGCCGCTGCTCTCCGGCTACTTCGACCCAGTCGTCTCGAACGGCATCGCCTACGCGGGGGCGTTCCTGATCCTCACGTACCTCAGCGTTGCGCTCGGCGAGCTCGTACCGAAGGCGCTCGCGTTACAGAGAGCCGAGACGATCGCCAAGCTAGTCGCGCTTCCGCTCGAGGTTCTCCAAGCGATCGTGCGACCTTTCAACTGGCTCCTGCAGGTGTCGGCCAACGCGGTGACGCGCCTCTTCGGCGTCGGGCCTGCACCAGCAGGCGTCCTCGCCCACACGGAGGAGGACATCCGCCACATCGTCGCCGGCGCCGAGGACGCGGGCGTGATCGCGACGACCGAGGAGGAGATGCTCTACAAGGTCTTCGACTTCGCGGACACGGAGGTTCACGAGGTGATGGTGCCGCGGCCGCAGGTGGTCGCGATCGCGATCTCGATGCCCACCGAGGAGGCGCTGGCGGCGCTGCTCGAGTCGCCGTACACGCGCTATCCCGTCTACCGCGACTCGCTCGACGAGATCGCCGGGATCCTGCACGTGCGCGACCTATTCTCGGCGCTGCACGACCGCGGGATCGCGAACGTCGATCTCCAGGAGCTGCTGCGACCCGTGTACATCGTCCCGGAGACGAAGGACCTGGCCGCGCTGCTCGCCGAGTTCCGCAAGCAGAACCAGCACATGGCGGTCGTCGTCGACGAGTACGGCGCGATGCAGGGGATCGTCACGCTCGAGGACCTGCTCGAGGAGATCGTGGGCGAGATCGAGGACGAGTTCGACCTCCCGGACGAGTCGGTCGAGCGGATCGACGAGACCCACATCCGGATCGACGGCACCTTCCCGATCGACGACTTCAACGAGCAGTTCGGCACCGAGCTGAAGATCGAGGACTACCACACGATGGCCGGGATGGTCTTCGGCGCGCTCGGCCGGGCGCCGGCGGTGGGCGACGAGCTCCAGGTCGAAGGGCTGGCGCTGCGCGTGCTCGAGATCGAGGGCTCGCGAATCCAGCGGCTCGAGGTCGAGTTCCGGGAGCCGCTGCCGGAGGCGGCAGCCGACGCGGAGTGAGGGTCAGGGCGCCCAGAACGCGTCGAACGCGCCGGGATCGCTCGGCAGCGCCAGCACCTCTGTGACGAGGCCGTCGCGGATCGTGAACAGGAGCAGCTGCTCGATGTCAAGCGTCCGGCCGTCGCGCTCGCCACGGGCGCGGTAGAGGCCGGCGCCGCGCTCCTCGCTCGCGAGCGCGTCGATGAAGGTCGTGCGGTAGGTGCCGTCCGTCAGCTTCGGCAGCCGCGCGAGAAAGCGGAAGATCTCGGAGCGGCCGCGGTACGTCCCGGACATGACGCCGGTTCCGGGGACATGCCAGACAGCGTCCTCGTGGAAGCACTCGCGCAGCGCGAAGCCCTCCTTGTTCGCGAACGCCTCCATGATCCGCCGGACGAGCGCAGCATTGCCGACGACGCTCAGCGACCCTCCTCCCAGCGGTCGATCAGGCCGGCGACGTGACGCCGCTGCTCTTCGCTGAAGTCCATCCGCTCGAGCAGCAGACGCGCCTCGTGCGGATCGTCGTTCGCGACCGCGGCCTCCAGGTGCTCGCGCCACGGCGTCGGCTCGCGCAGCTGTCGGCGCAGCCAGCGGAGGAGGCTCACGCTTGCCTGATCGGTCATGGTTCGGGCAGGCTACAAGGGTGAAGGAGATCCTCACCGAGATCGAGCGCTGGCAGGACGAGGGCGAGGCGGTCGTCGTCGCCACGGTCGTCGCGAGCCGCCGCTCGGCGCCTCGCCCGGTCGGCTCGAGCCTCGCCGTCTCCGAGAGCGGCAAGCTCTGCGGCTCCGTCTCCGGCGGCTGTGTCGAGGGCGACGTCTTCGAGCGGGCGCAGGAGGTGTTCGCGAGCGGCGAGCCGAAGCTGCTCTCGTACGGGATCAGCGACGAGGAGGCCTGGGCCGTCGGCCTTCCGTGCGGTGGCGAGATCGACGTCTTCGTCGAAAAGCTCGCGTGATCGGCCGGCTGCTGCAGCTCCAGCGTGACGGCGGCCGCGCGGTCGTCCTCACCATCGTCGAGGGTGACGGGCTCGGCTCGAAGCTGCTTGTGATCGAGGGCGGCGAGACGCTCGGCGACGGGCCGCCGGATCTGACTGAGCACGCCGCCGAGCTGATCCGCGGCGCCCGCAGCAAGACGCTCGAGCTCGAGGGCCGCAAGGTGTTCGCGGAGGTCTACGGTCCGCCGCCGCGCCTGCTCGTCTACGGCGCCGTCGACACAGCCGAAGCGCTTGCGGCCGCGGCGAAGCTGCTCGGCTGGACGACGATCGTCGCCGACGCCCGGGCGAAGTTCGCCACCCGGGAGCGGATCCCGAGCGCCGACGAGCTGATCGTCGCCTGGCCCGAGGAAGCGTTCGCGCAGGTGCAGCCGGACCACGCGACCGCAATCGTCGTCCTCACCCACGACGACAAGTTCGATCTGCCGGCGCTCGAGCTTGCGCTCGCGACCGACGCTTTCTACATCGGGCTCATCGGCGGGCGCCGGAACCAGGAGAAGAAGCGCGAGCGGCTGCGGGAGAACGGCGTCGGCGAGGCGGCGATCGAGCGGATCTCCGGCCCGTGCGGCCTCGACATCGGCGCCGACTCGGTGCCCGAGACCGCGCTCTCGATCCTCGCCGAGGCGATGGCGGCGCGGAACGGGCGCGCGGGCGGGTCGTTGAGTCACTCGACCGAGCGCATCCACGCGTGATGCGCACCGCCGTCGTCACGGGCGCGGCGCGGGGTCTCGGAGAGGCGATCGCGCGGCGGCTTGCGGCCGACGGCGACCGCGTCCTGCTGGCCGACCTCAACCTGGGCGGCGCCGAAGCGGTCGCCGCCGAAATCGGCGGCGAGGCCGTCGAGCACGACGTCCGCAGCCTCGAGTCGTGGCAGCGGCTGCTCGCGCAGGCGGGCGAGGTCGACGTCCTCGTCAACAACGCCGCCCGTACTGAGATCCGCTCCTTCTGGG
>JBDSOJ010000053.1:0-3578 GCA_039914895.1 Gaiellaceae bacterium | reverse complement strand
GAGGAGTACCTCGGTGCCGTTGCAGCGGGCGACATCGACTACCTGGAGTTCGAGCCCATCTCCGAGATCGAGGTTCGACTGTATGGCCAGGCGGCGTTCATCCGTTACCAGTCCCACATCGACGTCGTCGTCTCCGGGCTGGGACGATTCACGCACGAGGCGTGGCATACGTACCTATACGAAAAGCGCCAGGGGCGCTGGCAGGTCGTCTGGGAACAGGCGACTGCGATCGGCGGATTTCCTCCGGCGTAGTCTCTAGCCGAGGGGCGAGCTGGGAGCGCGGTCTACCCGCGCTCCCTAGTCGCCCGCGACGAAGAACTGCCAGTCGCCATCGGCGGTGATGGCGGTGCGGTAGCCGAGATAGCTACCGCCCGCTCTCATCGATTCGATCTCCTCCTGCGTGTAGAGACCCGCGTCCACGAGTGCTTGCCAGTCGGGTTCCTCCGGCGACTCGTCGTAGGCGGTCGGCCAGGCGTACGAGCCCGACTCGTTGCGCGTGAAGGGCATCGCCAGAATCGCGGCGAGGGCGCGCATGGGCAGCGGCCGCTCCGTGCCGGCCTCCTCGACGCGGTGCCAATACTTAGACGCGTCCGCCCCGCCGCCGTAGCTGAATGTGAAGCCCTCGCCCTGCTCGAGTGCGATCTGCGCGAGCGTGTCGTAGTCGCAGGCAACGGTCGCGTCGAAGACGCGCTTGCGGACATCGGCGACCGCGGGTGGGAGATCCTGATCGGGCAGGGTTAGGCGTAGAGCAGCCGTCGAGCAGGCGACCTCGGGCTCCGTCGTCGGCGGTGGCAGCGTCTCGGCCACGGTCTCCGTCACGGTGGCCGGCTGCGGCGCGGCCGCCTCGTCGGTTTCCTCGGCGCCGCAGCCGGCGAGCGCCAGCGCGAACACAAGGACCGGAGCGAGCAGGAGCCTCATGCGATCTCTGTTCGCTCCGGCTCGGCGCGTCCCTCCCGCAGCGCCGAGAGCGTCGCCTCGCAAAAGCAGGTCAGGGCCATCAGAGGTGGATCGCGCCCTGGGCCAGCGTGTCGCCGTTCGAGTCCTCGGCGCGGACAAGGATCACGCGGACGAAGGAGCCGCGCCCGGAGATCTCGGCCGGCTCGACGTAGGCTCCGAACGGCTGTACCGTCTCGCCCTCGACCGAGAGTTCGCCGCGGAGGACGCAGCCGATCCCCGGACCCTCGGCGGGGCCGCCGTCCCGCTCGCAGCGCATCGCATAGTCGGCCCACGGGTCGAGCTCGACGTGCGCGGTGAGCTTCGCGTCCTCGACCGACCACTCGGTCAGCTCCCAGCGGAGCACCGTGGCGCCGTCGCGGCCGGCCTCCAGCGACGCCTCGTCGCTGCCGAAAGCGGCCGTGCCTGCATGGAGCGTCGCCAGCTCGCCCGAGGCGACGTAGACGATCCGTCCGCCGGCCGCCAGCTCGAGCGTCTCGCCCGGCGCGAGCAGATCCTCGTAGAGCGACAGAGAGGTCACACCGTCACCGCGGTCATCGCTGAGAGGATAGATGCGCCGTGAACGCCGATGCCGACGTGGACATCCTGCTCGAGCTGGCGCACCGCCAGCACCGGCTCGGCGAGACTGATGTGCTCGCGCGGACCTGGTTGCCGCTGCTCTCCAGCATGCGCTCCGCGGGAGCCCGGATCGAGTGATCGCGGTGCGAGAGCGCGGCGAGCGGATCGGGCTGCTGCTCGCGCTCGAGGGCGTCGAGCCGTTCGGTTACGAGGTCGCGACGGCGGATTTCTTCTGGGAGCTGGGGCTGCTGATAGGCCGGGTTGACCTGGAACCGGCGCTACCCGCTGCTCTCGCAGAACCTGCTCCACGTCCTGCGCGAGTCACTGCCTACGGCATGACGAGGACGCGGCCCGGCTCGCCGGCGAGGCTCGCCTTGAAGGCCTCGTCGGCGCGGTCGAGCGGGAACGACGGTCCGACGAGGCTGGCAAGGTCGAGCTGGCCGGAGGCGACGAGCTCGAGCAGCCGCGGCAGCGCGACCGCGGGAGCCTCGGAGCCGTAGATCGTCCCGGTCAGCGTCTTCTCTCGGTTCGAGAACTCGAACGGGTCGAGCTCGAGCTGCTCGCCACCCGCCGGCAGGCCGACGACGACTGCGGTGCCGCCGCCGCGCGTCCAGCGGAGCGCGAGCTTCGTCGTCGCCGGCGCGCCGACGGCGTCGAAGGCGTAGTCGACGCCCTCCGGATCGAGCTCCTTCATCGCAGCTCGGACCTCGTCGGGGCCGCACCCGCGCGTGGCGCCGAGCGTGAGCGCCTGCTCACGCCGCGCCTCGATCGGATCGACGACGAGGATCTCGGTCGCGCCGGCGATCCGCGCGCCCTGCACGACGAACTGGCCGACGCCGCCCGCGCCGATCACGAGCGCGGTGAAGCCGGGCTCCGGGCTCGCCGCATTGAGCACGGCGCCGACGCCCGTGAGCGCGGCACAACCGAGCAGCGCGGCCTGCTCCATCGGCACGTCGTCGCCGAGCAGCATCGCCGCGGCCGCATCGACAACGACCCGCTCGGCGAGCGCGCCCGTCGCCGTTCCTCGAAAGACCGTCTCGCCGCGGAGTGCGAGCCCCGTGCGGCCACCGATTAGGGTGCCGCGGCCGATCGCGGACGAGAGCGGGCCGCACGCGGCCGGGCGTCCTCGCCGGCAGGCTCCGCACTCGCCGCACGCCGGTGCCCAGGAGAGGACGACGCGGTCACCCTCGCGCAGCTCGGTCACCTCCGAGCCGACGGCCTCGACGATACCCGCGCCCTCGTGCCCCAGCACGATCGGCGTCGGCCGATCCCACTCGCCCTTGTAGGAGTGCAGATCGGTGCCGCAGACGCCGACGGCGATCATCCGCACGACGACCTCGCCCGGCAACGGCTCCTCGACGTCGAGCTCCTCGACGACAAGCGTCCCCGGCTCGTGCATCACCGCGGCCCGCATCCTCATCGCATCAGCATCCCGCCGTTGACGTCGAGCGTCGCGCCGGTGACGAAACCGGCGGCGTCGGAGGCGAGGTAGGCGACCGCGGCAGCGACCTCCTCGGGACGACCGAGCCGGCCGACCGGAATCGTCGTCAGCATCGCCTCGATCCGTTCGGGCGCGACCGTAGCGACCATCGGCCCGTCGATCGCGGCGGGCGCGACCGCGTTCACAGTCACGCCTGAGCCGGCGAGCTCCGTCGCGGCGTGCCGGGTCAGCGCCAGGATCGCCGCCTTCGAGCTGGCGTAGTGGATGCCGGTGACGGCGCGGCTGCCCTGCCCGGCGACGGAGGCAAGGTTGACGATCCGGCCAGCGCCGCGGTCGCGCATCTGCGCGCCGACGACACGGATACCGAGGTAGGTGCCGCGCAGGTTCGTCGCGAGCACGTCGTCCCACTCGTCGAGGTCGATCTCCCAGAAGGAGCGGATCTCAGTGCGGGCGGCGTTGTTGACGAGGACGTCGACCTCGCCCGCCTGCGCGAGCAGTCGCTGCCACGACTCGAGGCTGCGGACGTCGTGCTCGACGGCCTCGCCGCCGATCTCGGCGGCGACCGCTTCGGCGCCGCCCAGGTTGAGGTCGGCCAGCAGGACGCGGTCGCCGTCGGCCGCAAGCC
>JBDSOJ010000211.1:0-6407 GCA_039914895.1 Gaiellaceae bacterium | reverse complement strand
CCTTCCAGGCCCGGTGCGACCAGTGCGAGTCGCGGGAGACGCCGAACACGCGCACGCCCGTCCGCTCGAGCTCCGGCCGCCTGTCACGCAGGAGGCGCAGCTCCTGGGTTCAGGTCGGCGACCAGTCAAAGAGGTAGAAGACGAGCAGCACCGGCCCGCCCTCGAGCAGCTCCTCGAGCTCCATCTCCGAGCCGGTGTCGAGCCAGAACACGCCGCCAGCCTACGGCAGGATCGCGACAGCGACGCCCGCGGGCGCAGCGCCCAGTGGGGTCGCTCGGTAGCGCCATCGCTTCGTGTCCCAGATCCCCAGCGAGGTGTTGTTCACGCAGGTGGCGACCAAGCTCGCCGCTCCGACCTGAGCAATCCGGTGAGCGCCCGGGCAGCCCGCGAGAGTGCGGCGAACACGGCCGTCCCGCGACGCGATCAGGCGTAGCCGGCCACCTGCCTCGTCCGCGACCCAGGCGCGATCGCCCGCGTAGATGTCCGTGACGACGTCGCTTGCACGCCGCGCGACGGCTCGACGGAAGACCACCCGCCGAGTGCCCCAGTCGATGCGCGCGACGGCCCGGTGCCGCGGTAGGTGACGAACACGTCCGCAGTGTCCGGCCGCTTCGAGATCGACTGCACGACACCGCCTACCGGCAGCGAGCCGGCGATCTTCCGTCGGCGGAGATCGACGAGCGTCAGGCTCTCGCGGCCGTCGTGGGCGACGATCGCGAGGTCGCCGACCGCGAGCGCTCGCGGTCTCGGGCCTACAGGGAGGCTGGCAACGACCCGGCGTGACCGGAGGTCGATGACCACGAGCCGGCCGCGGGCGTTGTCGGTCACGTAGGCGCGAAGACCCTCGACGACGACGTCCGCCGGGGCGCCGAAGTCGTCCCAGACCCTGGCGACCCGCTGCGAGAAGGCGTCGACCAGCGTCACGGTGCCGGCCGGCGGGCTGGTGACGAGGACGAAGTCCCGGCGGCGCGACGTATCGTGGTACGCCGCCGTCTCCTGCGGGCCTTTCGCAACCTCGATCCGGCGCAGCACGTCGCCGCTGCCGACGTCGACCGCGACGACCTCGCCCCGGCCGGGAAGGGCGACGAAGGCGACCGCCGTTCCGCCGGCGCTCGCGACGCCGACGGCGAGGAGCGCCGGCAGCGTGCCGAGCGTCAGGAGCCGCAGCACAGCGGGTCTCCGAGCTCGAGGACGGCGGTGGCGTACCGGACTGCGCGCTCGCCGGAAAGCTCACCGGTCGGTAGCTCCACGACGAAGGAGGTCTGCCCGATCCCGTTTTGCCAGCGCGACGCGGTTCCCGGTGGCCACGCGAGCGAGCGGTACGGCACCCGTGCCAGCCGCGCGTAGCGGCGCGCCTCCGCCCGGCTAGGCCCCCAAGCGCGGACGACGGCCTGCGGCTGGTGGAACCAGATCGTGACGTCGGGCCGGATTCGCCGGATCAGGTCACGCGCGAACCGCGACTCGGGCTGTGAGAAAGAGCCGAAGTCGCGGTTGAGGTCGACGCCCCATGCATTTCCCCGCGTCCCGCGAGCAAGCCCGTCCGGATTCAGGTTCTGGATCACCCAGAGATCGAGCGCGACTGGCCGGGCGAGGTTGACGAGGCGCTGCGTCACCGCCATTCCGGCGCACTCGTTCCCGTGAACGCAGCCGACGACGAGGAGACGTCGTGGGCTCGTCGGATTGCCGATCCTCCAGGCGCGTATCGGCCGGTCCAGGTGCGAGCGGCCGAGCACGCGGACCGAGTGGGTGTTGCCGATCGCGTGCGCTCGCGCCGTCAGCCGGACGCTTTCGAGGACCGAGACGACCTCGTCGAGCCGCGCGGCGCTCGCGCCGGCGCCGACCTTAACGAGCGCCTGAAAGATGTGCCCGCCCCGGCAGAAGCTGACGTTGTAGCCCTCCCGCATCCCCTCGAACGACGAAAGCTCCCCGAGCACGATCGGCTCGCCCGCGCGTGCCGCGCCCGACGGGCAAGCGGAACGTCCGTACGACAGCAGCCAGAGCCGTGTGTGGCCGTGAGGCGGCACCTCGTCGATCCGGCCGAGATTGCGGACGCGGTAGCTGGCGGCCGAAGTCATCGCATCGCCCGGCTTCGACCAGGCTTGCCAGCCCGCCGGTAGGAGCACCGTGTGGCCGTGAACGGTGTTCTCGAAGCGACGGTCGCCGTCGGATCCCCCGGCGAGCGCGAGCACGGCGAGCAGGATCAGGGAGCGCAGCACCAGCGTCCCTCCAGCCAGAGGAGCGGGCCTTTCCCGTCGGCCCGGGGGAACTGCGCTGCGATTCCGGGTACCGCGAGGGCACGGCCGACTCGAGGCATCCGCAGGAACACCCACTGGTCGGCACCCCGCCAGTCGGCCAGCAGCCAGCGGCCGTCGGGCGACCAGGCGACATCGCCGATCACACCTGCGCCGAGAAAGATACCCGTCGGTCCGCGCGCAGACGCACCGCGCAGGAGGAGGATGCGACTGCGACGGCCGCCCTGCTCGCTGCGGACGACGAGCGCGAGGTCGTGCCCGGACGGGGCGAACGCGGCCGCAACGGGGAAGCCGGGCGTTTCCCCGGCCGGGAAGGAGGGCTTGGCGAAGGCGAGTCGTCGTATGAGGCCGCCCGTCGACCCGTCGTAGATCGCGACCGCGACGTTGGAAAGGGTCGCGAGGCGCGTTCCGTCGGCCGACCAGAGCAACGAGAAGGCCGGCTCGACGCGCGACCGACCCCAGAGCTCGCGACCCGTCTCCGTATCGACGACGTGAAGCGCGCCGGGCTGCGTGTACGCAAGTACGTGCCCCGCGCTCGGCCGCCACGCGGGCGGTGTGTTCACGCCCTGCGCCAGCGGCCGATCGCCTCTGCCGTTGCCCGCGACGACGTGGAGCGTCGAGCCTGCGACGTAGGCGATCCGCGTGTCCGTTCGGCTGCCGCCCCAGCGAGGCCACGCCGGCCGCCGAGCCGGAAGCGACCAGCGCTCTCGGCCGTCATTGTCGAGCGCGACGAGCCGGGATCGGGTAGTGGCAACCAGGTAGCGACCGAAGGGGGACCAGGTGGCATCCTCGTACGCTCCAAGCCGGCGTCGCGACCCGTCGCGGCGCACGATCCAGACGCCGCCGCGCTCGACCGAGACGACCAGCAGCTTCCCGTCCGCCGGCAGCTTCAGCGGCGGCGTGCTCTCGACGCCGACCGCGTCCCGCACACCGTCGAGCACCGCACGTCCGGGCGGGCTCAGGAGCCCGGCGACCACGACCAGCGCGAGCGCCACCGCCGCCACGGGCTTCCACGACCGGCGTCGCGGTGCTGGCTCGCGCCCCGCGTACGCTGCCGCTACGACGGCCCACGAGCGTTCGCGTGCCCCGTGCTCGCCCGGGATCTCGATCCGCTCGAGCTCGCGCCTCATACCGTCTCCTTGAGCGAGTCGAGTCCGCGGCGCAGCCGCGAGTTGACCGTGCCGCGCGGCACTCCCAGTAGCTCGGCGATCTCCCCGGGGGTGTACTCGAGCAGGTGGCGGAGGACGATCACGGCGCGGTGGTCGGGCGGGAGCGCTGCGAGCGCGCCGAGCAGCGAGCCGTCGAGCGCGCCGGCCTCAACAGGCGCGACCGCCTCCACCAGCTCCGCCTCGGCGCGGAGCTGGCGCGCCCGCGTCCAGTCGATCGCGCGGTTGACGACGATCCGGTGCAGCCACGGCCCGAACGGCCGGCCGCGGTCGAAGCGGTCGAGGTTGCGGACGGCGGCGAGGAAGGCCTCCTGCGCGATGTCCTCCGCAGCCGCTGTGTCGTGGACGACGAGGTAGGCGGCGCGGTAGGCCTGCGGCCAGTGCAGCCTGAAGAGCGCCTCGATCCCAGAGGCGGACCCCCGCTGGGCCGCGCGCACGGAGGCGCGCTCGTCGCTGCCGGCGCCCATCCGACGACTCTACGGCCGCAAGCCGCCGGGAGGTCCAGGCTCACGCGATCATGATGAAGCAGGCGTCGTGTGACGAGCGCGCGACGTGAACCTGCTGGAGCTGCCCGCCCTGCGTGCTGAACGTGCACAGCGTCCCCTGTGAGAGCGACGGCGTCAGGATCAGCCCGAAGCCGTGCTGGACGTTGTACGAGCCCACCGGTACGACGGCGGAACGGAGCAACCGGCCGCCGGGCGCGTGCACGCGCAAGACGGCGTCGTCGCCGCTCGTGACGAAGGCGCGGCCGTCGAGGAAGGTGACGTGCTGCGGCGGCGCGTCTCCCCGGAGCACCCGTACGAGTCGGACGCCGTGATCCTCGTAGATCGCGAGCTGCCGGCGGTCGCCCGACGTCACCCAGACGCGCGCGCCACGCGGCTCGTAACCGACGTCGTGCGCCAGGAACGGCGGCTGGACGCGGTCGATCACGCGCGGCCCGCGCGGGTGGTCGAGGCTGACGATCGCGATCTCGGCGCTCTTCGTTCCCAGCACGACCCAGAGCCGCCGGCCGAGTGGGTCGAGCGAGAGATGGCGCGCGGGGCCGCCGACCGGGATCCGCCGGACGACCCTGCGGATGCGGAGGTTGACGATCGCCACCTCGCGGCGCTCGGAGTCGGTCACGTAGGCGAAGCGACCGTCGGGGGAGACCGCGGAGTAGCGCGGCGCCTCGAACGGTCCGTGGATCGGGCGGACCGCGAGCTCGGAGTCGACGAGCGTCATCCGGCCCGATCCGGTGTGCGCGACGATCGCTGCGCGGCCGCCGATCGACTCGATGCTGCGCGGATCCGGCGGCGTGCGCAGGCGGCGATGAATGCGACCCGTCGAGAGGCTGATCGCGACGACGTGCGATTCGAGGTCGGCCGTGACGAGCGCGAGCGGCGTGCCGCCGTTCGGCCGCGCGAGCGCGGGAGCGACGCCGAGCACGAGCGGTGCGGCTGCGGCGGCGAGAAACTCGCGACGATCCATATCTCTGACTACGGCACAGAATCCTCAGGAGGTCCAGGGACCCGGAGCGGCTCGACAGGCGTATCAGCAGCGACAGACTCTTCGAGGAGGATCCGATGACGCGTCTCGCCGCTCTGCTCGCCTTCACCCTCGTCCTCGCCGCGTGCGGCACGACCGTCGAGGAGACGGCGCCGAAACCGAACCGGCCGATCCCCGTCTTCCTCGCGCGCACCGCCGGTCCCGCCGGCCCGGCGATCGGCTACGACGTCACCGGGCTCGGCCGCCGCTTCGAGCTGCCGGGCGGCATCCACGCCGCCGACGGCAGGTCGTACTACGCCGTCCGGGACGGCAAGCTGCGGCGCTTCAGCACGCTCACCGGCCGCGTCACGCGCACACACCCGCTGCGCGGCGCCTGGGAGCTCTCCGGCGTCTCCTCGAACGGCGACTGGGTCGCCCTCCAACGTCCCGGAACGCGGATTCTCGTCCTCGACGCACGCAGCGGACGTGTCGCGCACGAGCTCGAGCTGCGCGGCAACTTCCGGGTCGAGACGGTCTCCGCCGCCGGCGACTTCCTCTTTCTCCAGCAGAACTTCGTCGACGGGAGCTACGCAGTCCGCGGCTACGACCTGGCCGCCGGCCAGATGTTGCCCGGCTCGCTCGGGACGAAGGGCGAGACGATTCAGATGCAGGGGCTCGCCTCGCAGGTCGTCGCCTCGCCCGACGGTCGCTGGCTGCTGACGCTCTACGTGAACACGCAGACGAACACGGCTTTCGTACATGCGCTCAACCTGATCGAGCGGATCGCGATCTGCATCTTCATGCCGCCCTGCAAGAAGTGCAGTCGCGACGACCTGTCGCGTTGGGCGATGGCGCTCGCTCCCGACGGGCGGACGCTGTTCGCGGCCAATCCCGCGCTCGGTCGCGTCGCAACGATCTACCTGCCGACCTCCCAGGTGATCGCGGAGAGTCGCTTCGCGCCGAAGCCGGGCGGGCCGACGCGGACGGCGATCTCACCGGACGGGTCGGAGTTCGTGTTCACGAACGGGACGGACTCCTGGGCGTTCGACACGAACGCGGGCTACGCGCGGCGCTTCCCAACCGGCGCCGGCTTGATCGCCGACCTCGGCTTCCGCGCCGACGGCACGCTGCTGCTCGCCCGGAAGGACGCGCCGCTGCTCGCGCTCGAGCTCTAGGAAGTCGTCGTCGAGGCGGCCCCCTGCCGGCGTGCCACCTCGACCCCGGCGTCCCAACCTGGGGCGCGGCCGCCGGCGGGCGGCTCGATCGAAGCGGCGTCGAGGCCACTGCTTGCGATCAGCCAGGAGATCAACGAGTTCGAGTTCCACATCTCGCCGGCCCCGAGTTCGTCACGACCCCAGACGGCCGTCGGCACGTGGGGCACCAGGTCGAGCACCCGCCGCGCCCTGTTCGGATCGCTCGTCAGACGCCGCGGGCTCTCGACCGCCTCGGCTCTGTCCGGGATGACTCCGTCGCGCCAACGACGCACCTCGTACCGGAAGATCGGGAGATGCCCTGCCCAGGAGCT
>JBDSOJ010000228.1:0-8419 GCA_039914895.1 Gaiellaceae bacterium | reverse complement strand
GCAGATGCGCGGCCGCGAGACGGGCCGCTCCTCGATCACGACGCTCCGCTCGCTCTACTACGCGATCAAGGTGACGCTCGCGCTGCTCGTCGGCATCTTCCGTCGCCGGGTCGTGCCGGTGGACGAGTAGGCGTGAACCCGGTGACTCCCATCTACGTCTCGATCGCCGCCTCGGTCGCGTCGATCCTGCTGATCCTGATCGTCTTCGAGCTGATCCGGAGCCGCCGCCTGCGCGAGCGCTACGCCCTGCTCTGGCTCGCGACCGGGGTCGTGCTGCTCGTCCTCTCGGCGTGGCGCGGCGGCCTGAATACGATCGCCGGCTGGGTGGGTGTCACCGGCTATCCGCCGGCTGTGCTCTTCGCGGTCGCAACGCTGTTCATCCTCGCGGTGCTGCTCCACTACTCGACCGTGATCTCGAATCTCGCCGACCAGAATGTGATCCTCGCGCAGCGGCTTGCGCTGCTCGAGCAGCGACTCGAAGCGGTCGAGAAAAGCTAGCGCGCCTCAGCAGGCCGCGCCAGGGGGCCGAGGCGGCTCGTCAAGGTCGGAACGAGCAGGGGCAGCGAGGCCACGAGCAGGACGTAGGCCGGAAGGGCGGGCAAGAGTGCCCGGAACAGCTCGCCGCCGTCGGGCGAGGCGCTCGGGCTCGGCATCCGGAAGGCGACCCATACCGCCAGCCAGCCCCCGAGCTGGACCGCCAGCGGCCAGGAGCGCCGGCCGATGGCGATGACCCCCGCGAACGGCACCCACTGCAGCAGTCGCTGGCTCCAGAAGTACTCGCGGAGAAGGGCCATGTTCCCGTCCAGCGCGTCCAGCGAGAGCTCGGGAGCGCTCCAAAGCAGAGTCGCGCCGGCGATCGCAACGAGCAGCAGGCTCAGGACGGTGCCAACGCGACCCCACTGCTGGAGCAACGCAACCGCGACCAGGTAGGCCACGCCGCCGGCATATCCGGCGTCGCCGGTCAGCCCCAGCACCAGTGGCAGCACCTGGTCACGCAGGGTGGCGTCATAGCTCGCGATCGTGAATGCCGGCGCCAGCCACGGCAGCACGACCCACACGAGCAGCGTCCAGCCGCCGAGCGCGATTCCGCCCACGGCGGCGATCCGGAACGCACAGACGAGCGCGAGCGGGCCGAGGAAGACAACGTCGAGCAGGGAGGCCGCTCCGAGGTCGACCGAGGCTGCGCGGAGGCCAACGACGAGGCACGTCAGCCACTGGACGACGATCGCGCCGGCGACCAGGAGCCGCGGGCGCCCAAGCAGCTGGCGAAGCCGCTCAGCCGGTCGCATGGGCCGCGGCGACCGAGCGGTACCAGGCGACCGTGCGCTCGAGCCCGTCACGCAGCGGCGTCGTCGCCTGCCATCCGAAGCGCTCGCGGGCGCGGCTCGCATCGAGACCGCGGCGGGGCTGACCGTTCGGCATCGAGCTGTCCCACTCGATCCGGCCCTCGAAGCCGGTCAGGTCGGCGACGAGCTCGGCGAGGTCTCGGATCGAGATCTCGTCACCGGTGCCGAGGTTGACCGGCTCGCGCCCGTCGTAGTGGGCGGCGGCCAGCGCCAGCCCCTCGACGCAGTCGTCGACGTAGAGGAACTCGCGCGTTGGCGTACCGTCGCCCCAGAGCACGATCTCGTTCCGGCCCTCGAGCATCTTCCGGATCAGATCGGGGATCACGTGCGCGTTCGTCTCGTGGAAGTTGTCGCCGGGCCCGTACAGGTTGGCAGGCATCAGATAGGCGGTGCGAAGGCCGTATTGGTCGCGGTAGGCCTGCGCTCCCATCAGGATTGCCTTCTTGGCGACGCCGTACGGAGCGTTCGTCTCCTCGGGGAAGCCGTTCCAGAGCTCGTCCTCGCTGAACGGCACCGGGGTGATCTTCGGATACGAGCAGACCGTGCCGGCGATCACGAGCTTCCGCACCTCGCGCAGGCGGGATTGCTCCAGCACGTGCGCGCCCATCATCAGGTTCGCGTACCAGTAGCGGCCGGGGTTCTCGCGGTTCGCGCCGATGCCGCCCACCTCGGCGGCGAGATGGAAGACGAGCTCCGGGCGTGCGTCGTCGAACAGGCGTGCGGCCGCTTCCATCGTCGTCAGGTCGTAGTCTCGCCGCCGCGCCGCGAAGACGTCGTGGCCGTCGGTCTCGAGGCGCTTGACAAGCCGCGAGCCGAGGAAGCCGCCGCCGCCGGTGACGAGGGCCCTCACGCCCGCAGACCGGGGCTGTAGGCGATGTACGACTCCGCCAGCAGGCCGTCGAGCCGTCTCGGGGCGCGCTCGAGCGCGCGGTTCGCCCGGCGCGCGAGCGGGATCGGAAGCGGCCCGATCCGCTTCGGCAGGATCGCGTGCGCCCCGGGCTCGATCGTGAAGCCGCCGGCCTTGGCCGCCAGCCCGGTCTCCTCGAGGAGCGCCCTGACTTCCGCCCGCGTCCAGTACTTCATGAAGTGGGGCGGACGAAAGCGCTCGGGCTTCAGGCGCGGCAGCAGGTTCGTCGGATTGCGTGCGTTCGGGAAGGAGACGTCGAAGACGAAGACGCCGCCCGGCTTCAACGTCCGGGCGATCTCGGCGACGGCGCGCCGGACGAAGCTCTTGCCCATGTGCAGGAAGACGGCGCTCGTTAGGACGAGGTCGACGCTGTCGTCTTCGAGCGGCAGCGCGTCGGCCGACACGCAGATCGGATAGAGGCGGCCCGCCGGTGCGGGCGCAAACCGGTCGCGGTACTCGACGAAGCGCTCGAGCATCGTGCCGGAGATGTCGACTGCGCAGTAGGTCGACCATGTCACGCCGCGCTCGCGCGCGAGGTAGAGCGGGATCCGCCCGTAACCCGCTCCGATCTCGAGCACCGTTCCGAAGTGGCGGGCCTGCGAGAACCGCTGCCAGACGGTAGCGATCTTGCCGGTGAGCGTGTCGTAGTCGACCCGCTCGGTCTGGCCGCCCGCGATCGCGGACCGAACGTGATCGTCGGCCGCCTCGTCCTCCCAGCGCCGGCGGTAGTCGGAGAGCTCCGCCCCGTCCGCTCGGTGGTAGATCCCGCCGCGCTCGACGAGCTCGCTCCGGCGGAGGACGCCCTCCTGCTCGGGGGCGACGCTCATCGAGCGGTCGTGACGTCGACAGGGCCGAGCCAGTCGACGCGGCCGATCCAGCGCTCGCGGTGCTCGGCGTACCACTGGATCGTCGACAGCACGCCTTCCTCCCACGACACCTTCGGCTCCCACCCGGTCTCGCGGTTCAGCTTCTCGTAGCCGACCTTCAGCGCCATCACGTCGGTGACGCCGGGGCGGAGGCGGCTCTTGTCGGTCACGATCTGCCGGTCGTCGGGCCAGAAGCCGTGCTCGACGCCGGTGCGCAGGATCAGGTCGGACCAGTCGGCCATCGAGATGTTCGACCCCTGGCCGTAGACGTAGACATCGCCGGGTGTGCCGTGCGCGGCGACGGTGAGGTGGCCGCGGACGCCGTCGGTGCAGAAGCAGAAATCGCGTAGAGGCTCGAGCGCACCCAGCTCGATCGCCGGCCGCGCGAGCGCCTGCGTGATGATCGTCCCCGTCACGTAGCGCGGGTTCTGGCGCGGCCCGTAGTTGTTGAACATCCGCGTGACGACGCCCGGAACGCCGAACGCGTCGTGGTAGTTCATCGTCAGGAAGTCGGCGGCGACCTTCGCGGTCGCGTAGATCGACTTGGGGTTGATCGGCGAGCGTTCGTGCAGGATCAGGCCGCCCGCCTCGTCGAAGTCGTGGTGGTGCGCGACCGACTCGCGGACGTTGCCGTACTCCTCCGACGTGCCCGCCGTATCGAACTTCTCCAACTCGAGTCCCCAGTCGACGATCGACTGGAGCAGGTTCAGCGTCCCGATCGTGTTCGCCATCACCGTCTCGTACGGCCGGTGCCACGACTCGCCCACGTGCGCCTGCGCGCCGAGGTGGAAGACGTACGGCCGGTCGGAGACCGTGTCGCGCAGCTCCTTGACGAGATGGTCGATCGACGTCTTGTCGGTCAGGTCGGCGAAGTGCACCTGCAGCCGGTTGCGCAGGTGCGAGATGTTGTTCAGCGCGCCGCTCGAGGTGGCGCGCACGAAGGCGTGGACATTGGCGCCGATCTCGACGAGGGCGTCGGTCAGGTGCGAGCCCATGAAGCCGTCCGCGCCGGTGACGAGAACGGTGCGTCCGCCGTAGACGTCGCCGAACTCGCGACGGAGGTCGGCGAGGGCGTTCTCGGTCCAGATCGGGTCGCTGCTCATACGGAATACGCTTGCACGCGTGGCGAAGCCTAGCGTTCGGGTCCCCCGGAGCACCCTCTCCAGCGGTCTGCTGACCGCGCTCTCGTTGGCGGTCGTGACCGGGTTGTCGGCCGCCGTCGGCGTCGTGATCGCCCGCGAGTTTGGGCGCGGCGGCGAGACGGACGGTTTCTTCTCGGCCTACGGCGTCTTCCTCGTCCTCGTCCTGGCGGCGAGCGCGGTGCGGGTCGCCGTGCTGCCGAGCCTCGCCCGGGCTCGTGGCGACGGCTCGTTCGGGGGTGTCCTCGCCTCGTACGCGCTCGCGCTCGCCGTCGTCGCCGTGCCCGCGCTCGCGCTCGGCGTGCTGGCGAGCGGCTGGACGGCGGCGCAGCTCGCCGGTGGGCTACCGCAGAGCGCGCAGACAACCGCCGCGGAAGCGCTCGTCTTCCTCGTTCCGGCCGCGGTCGCGCACCTCTTCGCCGCGCTCTGCGCCAGCGCTCTCGCCGCCCACGACAGCTACGCGACCGCGGCGGCCGGCTATGCGCTCGGGAGCGTCCTCGGCCTGGCGGTGATCCTCTGGCGGGTCGGCGAGGACGGGATCGTCGCGTGCGCCTGGGGGACGCTCGTAAACGGTGCCGTCACGCTTGCGGTTCCGCTCACCGGGTTGCTGCTGCGCGCCGAGTGGGGGCGGCGAGTGCCGCTCGACGTCGGGCGGCGGTTGGCCGAGCTGGCGCGCGCCGCCGCGCTGCCAATCGTGCTCCAGGCCTTCTTCGTCGTCTGCCTCCGCTTCGCGAGCGGCCTCGGAACCGGCGCGGTGACGAGCTTCACCTACGCCTACTTCGTCGCTGCCGCGCTCGTCGCCGTGACCGCCTCCTCGCTCGGGATGGTCTCGAGCGTGCCGCTCGCCCGCGCCTCGCTCTCGGACGAGCGCGCGGGCCGCCACGTCGTCAGTACCTCGCTCGTCTCGTTCGCGGCCGTCGCGGCTGCGGCCGGGGTCTTCGCGCTCGTCGGCGAGCGGATCGTCCACGCCGCCCTCGGGCCGGCCTACGAGGGCGACGCGGGCGGCGAGATCGGGCGGCTGATCGTCGTGCTCGGGCCGTGGATGGCGGCGTCGATCGGGGTCACGATCACGTTTCCGATCCTCTTCGTCGCCGGCAGAGAGCGGCGGCTGCCGCTGCTCGCGGTGGCGGCGTTGGCGCTCCACGTCGCGGTCACATGGGTTGCGGTCGAGGCGTTCGAGCTCGACGGCGTCGCGCTCGCGCTGACCGTCTCGACGCTGCTCGTCCTCGTGGCGCTGCTGGCGCTCGTTTCGCCGGGCGTGCTCGCGAAGAGCGGGCGCGAACTCGTGCTCGGCGCGGCGGCGATCGGCGTCCTGGCGCTGCTCGCCTTCGGCGCGCCAGGCTGGTTGCTGCCAGACGCCCCGGCTGCCGTGCTGGGCGTCGCAGCGTTCGGCGTGCTCCTCGTCGTGCTCCGCGGCCTTGGCCTGCAACAGGCGTGGGGCTACCTGAGAACGCTCGACTAGACTGCCGCCCGTGCTGCGCGACCTCGTGAAGCGGGCGCTCGGCGCCGCAGGGCGGACGGGAGTCGGCAAGAACCTCGTCAACGCCGCCGTGCAGGCCGATCCGGGCTTGAAGCGTTACCAGAGCGTCGAGCGCTGGCCCGACTCGCTCGACGGCTTCGAGGATCTCGCGTTTCTCTTCTCCTCGAGCCAGCTCAGCCACGGGATCGCCTCGCTGCAGCTCGACGAAGCAGCGCTCCTGTACCGGCTCGCCCGTCGCGTGGCACCGGGAGCCGCGGTCGCCGAGATCGGCCGCTTCAAGGGCGGCGCCACGCTGATGCTCGCGAGCGCGTTGCCCGACGGCGCCGAGCTCTGGTCGTACGACCTGCACGTCGCGCTCCGAGCCGACCTGACCGGGCCGCAGCTCGACGCCGAGCTCCGGACGGCGCTCGACCGCTACGGGCTCTCGGATCGCGTCCACCTCGTCGTCGGCGACTCGCGCACCGCCGAGCCGCCGCCGCGGGCCTGCGCGCTCGTCTTCGTCGACGGCGACCACACCTACGAGGGCGCCCGCGCCGACTACCAGCGCTGGCGCGAGCTGGTCGAGCCCGGCGGGCACCTGCTCTTCCACGACGCTGTCGACGTCGGCGGCTACGGGAACCACTATCCGGGGATCGCGCGGCTCGTCGGCGAGATCGAGCGGGACGACGCCGGCCTCGAACGGCCGCCGAACGCCGGCTCGATCGCCCACTTCACGCGCAGGCACTGATGCAACTCGTGGCGGTCGTGCTCTCGTTCAACGGGCGCGAGGACACATTGGCCGCGCTCGAGTCGCTGCGGGGGCTCGACACCGTCGTCGTCGACAACGGCTCGACCGACGGCTCGGCGGACGCGGTCGCCGAGCAGTTCCCGGAGGTCGAGCTCGTCCGCACGGGCGTCAACCTCGGCTTCGCGGGCGGCAACAACGTCGGGATCCGGCGCGCGCTCGACCGCGGTGCGGGCTGGGTGCTGCTCGTCAACAACGACGCCGAGGTCGAGCCGGGGCTCGTCGACGCGCTCGCGGCTGCGGCCGCAGCGAGGCCGGATGCGGGCGTCCTCGCCTGCAAGGTGCTCTTCGCCGACGCGGATCGGCTCTGGTACGCCGGGGCGGGCTTCGACCCGTATCTCGGGCGGAGCCGCCACCGGGGCTTCGGCTCACCGGACACGCCCGGGGAGCCGATCGACACCGTGCGCGCGACCGGCGCGGCGATGGCCGTCTCGCGCACCGCGATCGAGGCGGCCGGCCTCCTCGACGAGGAGCTCTTCCTCTACGCCGAGGATCTCGAGTGGAGCCTGCGGATCCGCGAGGCCGGCTTTGCGATCGTCTACGTGCCCGCAGCGCGGGTCCGACACCACGTCTCCGCTGCGAGCGGCGGCGCCGGCTCGCCGACGACGAGCTATTACGAGACGCGCAACATGCTCGCCGTCGTCGAGCGCCACCGGCCGCTGCCTCGCGGTCTGACCGGGATCCGGCGGGCGCTCGTCGTCGTGCCGCGCGTGCTGCGGGCCGCCGGCCGCCCGGCCTCCGCCCGGGCGGCGCTGCGCGGCTGGCGCGACTACCGCTGCGGACGGATGGGACGGCGGGGTTGAGCCGAGCTGCCGTGGGTCTCAGCGGAGCGAGCTCGCGACCTGTTCCAGGAGATCCATCGCGTCCTGCATACCGGCCTCCATGCCGGAGTTGACGTGGGCGTCGCGGCCTTCCTTGGTCGGGTGCTCGACGAGGATGGTCAAGGTCGTCCGCCCGTCCACCTCGGTGAGCGTGAGCGTGTTCAGCGCCGCGTGCTCGTCGGCGTCGGGGATGCCCTCGTAGGCCTCGGTCGAGACGAGTCGCTCGTTCGGGACGATCTCGCGGTATTCGCCGTGGAAGGCGACCTCGAAGCCGCCGTCCGCGACCATCACGTACCGCCATTTGCCGCCGACCCGCAGGTCGATCTCGCACGTCGTCACCTCGCCGCGGTTGGCGTTCCACCAGCGCCTGACCAGCTCGGGCGTCGTCCACGCCTTGTAGACCAGATGCCTGGGCGCGTCGAACTCCCGCGTGATCAGGATCTGCTCGTCCGTCGGGAGGGTCACCGTCGCCGTCCCGCTACTCGTCCCTGCCATCTCCTTCCTCCTTCTGCTTGAGGTCTTCCAACACGACGTCCAGCCGGTCGAACCGCTCGGACCACGAGCGCTCGTAGGTCTTCACCCAGTCGTGGATGGGCTTGAGCGCTTCGCCGTTCAGTCGGTACAGCCGTTGCCGTCCGCGGTCACGCACGTTCACTGCTCCCACTTCCCGGAGCACGCGTAGGTGTTTCGACACCTGCGGCTGGGCGAGCCCGAGCAGTCGCACCAGGTCGTTGACGGGGCGCTCGCCGCCGGCGAGGGCGTCCAGGATCTGCCGCCGCCGGGGCTCCGCCACCGCGTTGAACGCGTCTGCCGTGGTCGCTGCTCGAGCCATGCCCATATCATATGCTGATATAAGCATATGTCAAGCAGACTCGCTCGGCAACGATCGACTAGCCTGCCGCCGTGGCGAACGAGCGCAGCAGCTTCTACCGCCGCGTGCTCGAGCAGCTGCTCGACGAGGGCATCGTGCGCCGCGAGCTGAGCGTGCTCGTGGTCGCGGGCGGTCCGGCCGACCGGGATGCCTTCCGCGAGCTCGGCTTCGAGCACGTGACGATCTCGAACGTCGACGAGACGGT
>JBDSOJ010000187.1:0-4503 GCA_039914895.1 Gaiellaceae bacterium | reverse complement strand
GTCCTGTGCGTGAGCCCTACCGCATGTGGGTAGAGGCGCGGGTGGGACTGCCGCTGCACGTCTCTGTGGGAGCGAAGTCGATCGAGGAGTGGATCGAGGCACGTTCGCGCCCGGCAGCGTGGGCACTCGGGTTTCCTGCGGCCTACGACGCGCGTTACCTGTGGGCGACAGAGGCGGCGCGCGAGCTGCTCGGCGATCCCGCGAGCCGTCACCCGCCCGCGCCCCCGGAGCTTGAGGACTTCGTCGAGCACACGCTCAAGGTGCGGCGGTTTGCTCGCCTCGGCGACGGAGCCGGAGCGAGGTGGTCTGCGCAGGCATCCGCCGCGCTCGCTCCGAGCCTGCTGCGGTCGCTGAACCCCGAGCGTGTCGTCCGCGACCGGAGGGATGCCCTCGAAGCGGCGCTGGCGCTGCCCGTCGCACCCGACGGTTATCGAGACGGGATGCTCATCTGCCTCGGGATCGCACAGGCTTCCGACGAGCAGGTCGCCGCGACGATGGCGTCCCTCGCCCGCTCACTAATTGCGTTCTTGCGTGAGCGGAACCCCGATGTCGACCCGCAACCTGAGGTCGGCCGCTTTCTCGCCGACGGTACGCTCGAGAGCTGGCTCGAGTGAGCTGAGAATTGGCGCTCTTGTTGAAGACCCGTGACGGTCATGTGACGGGTTCTTTCGATAGCGTTTCAGTAGGGACACCTGGGGTGCCCCTGGGGGCATGTACGGCGACGGATCCGCGCCGGCCGCCGCTACGGCTCTCGTCGCAGCAGGTCGCCGATCGTCTCGCGGCGGAGGATGAGGCGAGCCTCGCCGCCGCCGACGAGGATCGCGGCCGGGCGGGGGACGCCGTTGTAGTTCGACGCCATCCCGAGCGTGTAGGCGCCGGTGGCCGGCACCGCGATCAGGTCGCCGCGGCGCGGCTCGGGCAGCTCGGCCTGCTCGATCAGGACGTCGCCCGACTCGCAGTGCTTGCCGGCAATGGTGAACTCGCCGTCCGCCCCCTCGTCGGCGCGGTTCGCGAGCAGCGCCGCGTAGCGCGCCTGGTAGAGCTGCGGGCGTGGATTGTCGGACATGCCCCCGTCGATCGCGACGTAGCGCCGCTCGCCGGCGCGCTTGACCGAGCCGACGCGGTAGAGCGTGAACGCGGTCGGGCCGACGAGGGCGCGGCCAGGCTCGACGATCAGCCGCGGCGCCTGGAGGCCGCGGATCGTCCAATCTCGGGCGACCGCGGCCGCGACCGTCCGTACGAGCTCCTCCACCGGCGGCTCCAGCTCTGCCTGGACATGGCGGATTCCGAAGCCGCCGCCGATGTCGACGATGCCGGGGATCCAGTCGAGCTCGTCGCGACAGCGGGCGGCGAACTCCGCGAGCAGCGCGACCGCCTGCACGTGCGCCCGCACGTCCGCCAGCTGCGAGCCGACGTGGACGTGCACACCCTCGACGTCGAGTCCCGAGGCCAGCGCTGCGCGAACCGCCTCGACCGCGTCGTCCTCGTCGAGGCCGAACTTGGAGCCGCGGTGGCCCGTCCGGATCGCCTCGTGCGTCTCCGCCTCGACGCCCGGCGTCACGCGGACGAGGACGCGGCGCACGCCCGCCGCGGCGGCGCGAGCGGGCTCGTCGAGAGCGTCGAGGACGACGAGCGCCCCGGCTTCGGCGGCCGCGCGCAGCTCCTCATCCGACTTGTTGTTCCCGTGCACGAGCAGGCGTTCGCCGTCGATCCCGGCTCGTTGCGCGAACGCGAGCTCGCCCAGCGTCGAGACGTCGGCGCCGAGCCCTTCCTCGGCGAGCAGGCGCATCACCGCGACGTTCGGAAACGCCTTCGTCCCGTAGACGACGAGTGCGCCCGGGACGGCCCGCTGGAACATCCGCGCGCGACCGCGCAAACCGTTCTCGGCGTAGACGACGAGCGGCGTGCCGAACCGCTCCGCGAGATCGGTCACGGCGAGACCGTCCAGCTCCAGGACCCCGCGCTCGATGCGTGACCCGGCCGGAAAGAGGTCGATCAACCGAGCAGCTCCGAGACGGTGACGAGCTCATAACCGTCCGCGCGAAGCCCGCGCACGATCGCTGGCAGCGCCGCGACCGTGGCGTCCCGGCTCACCGCCGGATCCTTTCGATCGCCGTCGTGCAGACAGACGATGGCGTCAGGGTGAGCCTCGCCGAGGACGCGCTCGACGATCGACTCCGCTCTCTCGTCCTCCTCCCAGTCGAAGCCGAGTACGGTCCAGAGCACGACGGGGCCGAGCCCCAGCTTGCCCGCCTCCCGCGCAGTGCGACCCGCGTCGCCTCCGTATGGCGGCCGGACGAGCCGCGGCCGCTCGCCGACTGCTCGCTCGAGCTCATCCGCGCAGGTGCTCAACTCACGCGACAGCGTCTGCGCGTCGCGCACGAGGAGCGCGTTCAGGTGCTCGAAGCCGTGGACGCCGAGCTCGTGCCCGGCCGCCCGCGCCCGCCGCAGCGTCGCTTCGCGACCCGAGACGAAGCCGCCAATCGCGAAGAAGGTTGCGCGGGCATCCTCCGCCGCCAGGACGTCGAGGACCTCCTCGGTCGAGGCCGCCGGCCCGTCGTCGAAGGTCAGCGCGACGCGCCGGTCACGCCCCGGCACGGAAGCAATAATGGAGGCGGGCGGGGGGTCCACGTGGTAGATTGTGCTGCAATGGCACGAATGGAGCTTCTTCCGTAGCGCAAGAGCGAACGCGGCGACGCCGCGCCAGCTTCCCACGGGCCTCTTGAGCGAGAGGCTTTTTTTGTACCCGGAGACCGAGATGAGCGAGCGGTACGACCCGAAGACGATCGAGCCGAAGTGGCAGCGTGTCTGGGAGGACGCACGCGCTTTCGAGGTCGCCGATCCAGAGCCCGGTGAGGCGGCGCGCGAGGCTTTCTACATGCTCGAGATGCTGCCGTACCCATCAGGCCATCTCCACATGGGACACGTCCTCAACTACACGATGGGGGACGTCCTCACGCACTTCCGTCGCCGCAACGGAGCGACGGTGATGCGGCCGATGGGCTACGACTCGTTCGGGCTGCCGGCCGAGAACGCCGCGATTCGCGAGGGCGGCCATCCGCGCGAGATCACCGAGGAGAACATCGCCACCATCGGCCGTCAGATGCGCCGCCTCGGCTGGGCGATCGACTGGGCGCGCGAGGCGTCCGCGCACGAGCCCGAGTACTACCGCTGGACGCAATGGCTCTTCCTCAAGTTCTTCGAGGCAGGGCTCGCCTACCGGAACGAAGCGCCCGTCAACTGGTGCCCGAACGACCAGACGGTGCTCGCGAATGAGCAGGTCGTCGACGGCCGGTGCGAGCGGTGCGGGGCGGAGGTCGAGGCGCGCAGGCTCGCGCAGTGGTTCTTCAAGATCACCGACTACGCCGACGCGCTGATCGACGATCACGCGACGATCGACTGGCCGGAGCGGACGAAGACGATCCAGCGCAACTGGATCGGCCGCTCGACCGGGGCGGAGCTGCGCTTCCGCTGCGATCAGCTCGACGAGGACGTCGTCGTCTTTACGACCCGGCCGGACACCCTCTACGGCGCCACGTTTATCGTCCTTGCTCCTGAGCATCCCCTCGTGGAGCGGCTCGCCACGAGCGACGTCGAGGTGTACGTCAAGCGCACCGCGGCCCGGCCGGTCGAGGAACGGGCCGCAGCCGAGGAGAAGACGGGCGTCTTCACCGGCGTCTACGCACACCACGCCGTCACGGGCGAGCCGCTGCCGATCTGGGTCGCCGACTACGTCCTGCCCGACTACGGAACCGGCGCGATCATGGGCGTCCCGGCCCACGACGAGCGCGACCTCGCCTTCGCGCAGGCGTTCGATCTCCCCGTGGTCGAGGTCGTGGGCGAGGACGGAGTGCTCGTCAACTCGGCCGAGTTCAGCGGCCAGAGCGCCGAGGCTGGCGGACAGGCGATCGTGCGGAAGGCGGCCGAGGACGGACGCGGCAGTCCCGCGGTGAGCTATCGCTTGCGCGACTGGTCGTTCTCGCGCCAGCGCTACTGGGGCTGTCCGATCCCGATCGTCTACTGCGAGGCCTGCGGCCTCGTCCCGGTGCCGGAAGCCGACCTGCCCGTGCTCCTGCCCGAGGTCGAGGACTATCGGCCGAAGGGCAAGCCCCCGCTCGCGTCCAACGAGGAGTGGATGCGGGTCGCCTGCCCGAGCTGCGGCGGCGACGCGCACCGCGAGGCCGACACCATGGACACGTTCGTCGACTCGTCCTGGTACTTCCTCCGCTATTGCGATCCGCACAACGAGACAGCGCCGTTCGACCGCGCGCTCGCCGACTACTGGATGCCCGTCGACCAGTACATCGGCGGCATCGACCACGCCACCGGGCACCTGCTCTACTCGCGGTTCTTCGTCAAGGTGTTGAACGACCTCGGTCTGGTCGGGTTCCGCGAGCCCTTCCAGCGCCTCTTCCATCAGGGCTGGGTCACGTTCGACGGCTCGAAGATGTCGAAGTCGAAGGGCAACGTCGTCGGCCCGGACGACCTCGTCGAGGAGTACGG